>DASZEU010000185.1:0-4874 GCA_035940535.1 Candidatus Angelobacter sp. | reverse complement strand
AATCTTTGCCAGCGTGTTGTGCCGTGATCAATAAATCCCGCCACGCACAGGCAGAATTAGGTACAATTTCGGCGCTTGTACTCTAATTTTTCTTTGTGGCGCGGAGATACCGATGTCTAAATCCAAAACGATTTTTGCCCTTCTATTGTGGTTTTCTTTCGTTTGCCAGATTCAAGCTGCCGCACAGTCAGTGGTCGATCCCGATATCAATTCCAAGATTCGCCAGGAAGAAACGGACCATTCCCAGATCATGCATACCATGCATTTTTTGACCGATGTTTATGGTCCGCGCCTGACGGGCTCTCCCAATCACAAGGCGGCTGCGGAATGGGCCATCCAGCAGATGCAATCGTGGGGACTGGAGAACGCTCATCTAGAACCGTGGGACTTTGGACATCCGGGATGGGTCAACAAACAATCGAGCGGATACATTGTCTCGCCCATCCACGACCAATTGACCTTCAAAGTGCTTGCCTGGACACCCAGCACCGACGGCACGGTCAAGGCGCAGGTGGTCCAGCTAGTTCCTCCCGAGAAGCCGACCAAAGAGCAGTTGGCTGCATATCTTGATTCGGTCAAAGACAAAGTCGGAAAGAGGATGGTGCTGGTGGGGAAATCTGAGCCGGTGCCGGTGGCTTTCGAGCAGCCAGCAATGCGGATGGACGATAAGACAGTAGCTCAACGATACGATCCCAAGAACCCCAATGCAGGAACCTTCGGCAACCGGCCACAGGCAGGCGCGGATCAACCATCCCAAGGACTGACAGCCGCGCAGATCAACGAACAGATCGATCAATTCCTGGTTGCCCATCATGCGCTCATTCGCATCAACGATGCCCACCGCGAGCATGGACAGATCAGAGCATTTCAGAACCGAACCTACGATGTAACCAAGGTGCTGCCCACGGTCATTCTCCGTAATGAAGATTACGGACGCATCTCACGAACGCTGGCCGACGGCTCTCCGGTAGAGTTGGAATTCAAGATCGTCAATCATGTTTATCCCGAAGGAAAAACTTCTTACAATACGGTTGCAGAGATTCCGGGCACGGACAAGAAGGACGAAATCATCATGCTGGGAGGCCACCTGGATTCATGGCACTCGGCCACCGGAGCGACCGACAATGCCATTGGCTGCGCCATGATGATGGAGGCCACCCGCATTCTAAAGGCATTGGGCGTAAAACCACGGCGCACCATTCGAGTGGCCCTGTGGAGCGGAGAAGAAGAGGGGCTGCTTGGATCGCAGGCTTACGTGAAACAGCATTTTGGAACAGCCGAAGATCCCAAACCGGAATTTTTCAAGCTGGATGCCTATTTGAATATTGATTCAGGCACGGGCCGGGTGCGCGGCGCTGGCGTTTTTGGCCCTCCGGAAGACGCCGATGTCCTGCGCCAGATTCTCGCGCCCTTTGCCGATCTGGGTGTCGCCGGTGCTATTGCCAACAAAAGCCGAAGGCTGGGCGGAACCGACAGCACCTCGTTCTCCCAGGCCGGCCTTCCCGGCGTTGGACTGCAACAGGACCCAATCGAGTATTTCAGCCATACCTGGCATACCAACCTTGATACCTACGAAAGAATCGTGGAGGAGGATGCCAGGAAATCAGCCATCGTGATTGCCGCAGCGATCTATCAGCTTGCCATGCGCGATGACCCGTTGCCCCGATTCAGCAAGAGTGATATGCCTCCAAAACCCGCACCGACTCCTGCTCCTGGCGCTCCGCAAGCGGCGCGGCCTGGAGGAGCGATCAACTGAAGCGCGGTATAGCATTTTAGGAAAAACTGTATCCATCGATTTCTCAGCTCTCTGCCACCAGGGCTAAACAGGCCGCTGAAAAAAATCAGACTTGCGGCACGAGTAAACTCGTGCTCTGATACAAATCAACTCTGATAGCCCCTTTTTTCCGCAAGCTCTAAAGCCCAATGTCACTTACTTTGCAACAAGGAACACCAGCCGTGCGTTTGATTTATACGGGCTGCGGGCGACTGGCTTCTGGCGGAAGAATCGAGCGTTGCCGAGTTGCCTCTTAATCTGCCGTGGAACATTTACGCATTTTCGGGGTCCTTCACTCCGCGCCCATGATTTCCTGAAGCTCAGCTTTTTCGCGGCGCTGCGTTCAGGATGACAGGGTGAGGGGGAGTCGCTAGCTAGGGGGAGTCGCTAGCTGATGACGATCTTTTGTGCCCATGGATCTGCAGGCACAGTTTCTGGAGATGGGGGTTGGGATTGCATCTGGGGTGGTGATTCTGCTCCGGCGCCCACAGCCATTGTGTTTTCCACACTACGGATAGGAGGAGCGATGCTGCGCGCGTCGACGGGCAGCAGGTTGGTATTTTGCGCTGCCCACTTGGCGGCCAGACCATTCAGCGGGCTTTTTGTGTTGTATTCCTGGTAGGCGATCATGCGCCCGATGCGGATGATTAAATCGTCAAGTCCTTCAGAAGCTGCCCAGAAGTCACCGATACACACGGTGGCGTCGTCGAAATTGGGATGGAACACCGGAGTCAACATGCGGCATTGGGGCGCACGCCGCGGGTAGCCAAGCGATAAGTTGACCTCCAGAACATGCGCTTCACGCTCCAGGATATCTCCTGAAGCGGATACATACAGTCCCCGGAGATTATAGGTGAACCGATAGATCTCCGGGGGGAGTCCGGCAGTGCCGGTGATCTGGATAAGAGGCCAATCTTTCAGCACACGCTTCAGCAACTCGTGGTCTTGCACCAGCCGGCGGATACGAGGAGAAGAGGTCATGGAAATCCTTTCGAAACTTAGGAATACGCAATAAGATCTCAGTGCAGCCTTCTCTTCTTAGTTCTTCTTAACCATTGCAATTCTGACACTCGGCAAATTAACCAAAATTTCATCCCTCTTCTTCTTACCGGCACTTATCGTGATCCGTTTGAGTAAAATCTGAAAACTCAAAAGTGGTCAAATTCGCGCAAGGAGAAAAAAGTAAAGATGGATAAGACACAACTGCATAAGCTCTTCGCAAGATTGTTGTTCCTTGCAGTCCTATATTGCACGTTTTCCAATCTGCTGGCAGCGCAACAAGCCGATGGGCGCTCCGCTGTCGCTCAGCAGCCGGTACATGCGCCGGCCCTGGCCCCTAACGTCTTTGGCATCACTCCACCGGACCACGTCGTGATCGTGATGGAGGAGAACCACTCTTTTTCAAGCATCATCGGATCATCCCAGGCTCCCTTCATCAACAGCTTGGCCCAGCAGGGCGCGCTATTTACTCAATCATTCGCGATTGAGCATCCCAGCGAACCTAATTATCTTGATCTCTTTTCAGGATCGAACCAGGGCGTTACCGACGACTCATGTCCGCATACTTTCTCCACTGAGAACCTGGCCAGCGAATTGGCTGCAGCGGGCCTCACTTTCACCGGCTTCTCCGAAGATTTGCCATCCGCCGGCTCTACGGTGTGTACCTCGGGCGCCTATGCTCGCAAGCACTCACCCTGGATAAACTTCAGCAACATTCCAACCAGCGCGAACCAGCCGTTCACCAGCTTTCCAACCGATTTCACGACCCTGCCGACCATCTCCTTTGTTATCCCGAACCTGAACAACGACATGCACGACGGCACTATCAGCCAGGGCGACACATTCCTGCAACAACACCTCAATGCTTACATTCAATTTGCGCAAACCCACAATAGTCTGCTCATCGTAACATGGGATGAAGACGACAGTTCCATGAGCAACCAGATTCCCACGATCTTCGTAGGCCCAATGGTGAAAACTGGCCAGTTCAGTGAACACATCACTCACTTCAATGTACTGCGGACACTGGAAGATCTGTACGGCCTGACTCATGCCGGCAGCGCGGCCAACGCTACCGCTATTTCTGATGTCTGGAAGCAGGCAGCGGCCGATTTCACACTGGCAGCTTCTCCAACTTCGCTGAGCGTCAACCAGGGCAGCTCAGGTAGCACGACTATCTCGACTACAGTTACCGGAGGCTTCAACGCAGCGGTTTCATTGTCGGTTTCGGGATTGCCCTCCGGCGTGACCGCCAGCTTCAATCCAGCTTCGATTGCCGCACCTGGCAGCGGCAGCTCTACACTTACATTTTCCGCCAGCAGCACTGCGACCGCAGGAACAACGAACGTCACGGTAACTGCCACCGGGGGCGGCGTCACGCACACCACGACGGTTGCCCTCACGATCGTATCCACCGCGGTGCCCAGTTTTACCGTGAGCGCGTCGCCCACCAGTGTTTCGGTCGTTCAAGGCAGCTCGGGTAGCAGCACGATTTCAACCACAGTAAGCGGCGGCTTCAATTCCGCCATTTCACTGTCTATCGCTGGACTGCCTGCGGGCGTGACAGCCAGTTTCAATCCCAGCACCATTGCAGCACCGGGGAGTGGTAGCTCCACACTCACCTTCGCCGCAAGCAGCACCGCAACCACCGGTACCGTGAATGTTACGGTCAGCGCCACTGGAGGCGGCATCACTAACAGCACCACGATTGCCCTCACGATTACCGCTGCCGCGACTCCAGACTTCACGCTGAGCGCCTCGCCCAGCAGCTTGTCGGTGACGCAAGGCAGCTCCGGCAGCAGCACCATTTCAACTACGGTGAGCGGCGGCTTTAATGCGGTTGTCTCGCTTTCAGTTTCAGGCTTGCCTGCGGGCGTGACAGCCAGCTTCAATCCCAGCTCCATCGCGGCCCCCGGCAGCGGCAGTTCGACTCTGACGTTTACCGCCAGCAGCACGGCTGCAACCGGCACTACAACAGTCACTGTGAATGCCAACGGAGGCGGTGTTACTCATACCGCGACCATATCTCTGACCATCGCTTCCGGTGCGACGCCCGACTTTACCGTCAGCGCATCGCCCACGAGCGTGTCGGTGGCCCAGG
>DASZEU010000184.1:0-6210 GCA_035940535.1 Candidatus Angelobacter sp. | reverse complement strand
ACACGGTGGAAAGGATCGCCTCCGTGCGTTTTGGCAGAAGCGGTATTACGACTTTAATGTTTTCAGCGAAAAGAAACATGTTGAAAAGTTGCGGTATATACATCGGAATCCGGTGACTCGTGGGTTGGTTGAATCTCCTGAGCAGTGGGTTTGGAGCAGTTTTCGGGAGTATTCGATTGGGGAGAGAGGTCAGGTAAAGATTAAGTGAAGTCAGTCATACCTCTGAATCTCTATTACTTCCTCATCGAGAAAAACACCACTGGCGTTACGATCAGGGACAGAACCATAGAGATCATGATTCCGCCTATTACTGCTATGGCCAGGGGTTGCAGCATTTGGGAGCCTGCGCCTAAGGCTAGCGCCAGGGGGAACATGCCGGCGATGGTGGCCAGAGCGGTCATGAAGATGGGGCGGAGCCGGCGGCGGCCGGCTTGGATCATGGCCTCTTCCGGGTCGAAGCCGGCGCTCTCGAATTTTTGGTGGGCGTCGAGAAGCAGGATTCCGTTTTTGGCGACAATGCCAATCACCATGATGGCTCCCATGATGGACGCCAGGTTGATGGACTTTCCGGTGATCAGCAAAGCAAAGAAGACGCCGGAAATCGAGAGTAACGCTGAGCTCAAGATCGCGATGGGCGCAGAAAAATTGCGGAACTCAAACAGCAAAACAGTAAAAACCAGCACCACGGCCAGCACCAAAACTATCGCCATATCGTGGAAGTCTTTTTGCTGCTGTTCATAAAGTCCGCCATACGTCACACGGATTGAAGGTGGCAGGTGCAAGCCAGCCACAACCTTCTGCACTTTGGCCATTCCGGTCCCCAGGCTCTCGCCCGTCTTGAGCCTGGCTGTTACCTCGACCAAGCGTTGCAGGTTCTCACGGATGATTTCTGTCTGACCGGGTATTTGGTTGATCTGGGAAACAGAGCCCAGAGTTGCGGTCTTGCCAGTAGAGCTGACGAGCACAGTGTTGCTCATGGCTTCGAGCGAAGAGCGGTTCTGCTCGGGGAAACGGACACGGATCGTATAAGCGCGATTATTGGCGACCAGCGGAGTTCCCGCGGGCACGCCTTGTAAGAGTGCGGTGGCGTCTGTCGAGACTTCCTCTGCGGTAAATCCGGCACGGGCTGCAACTCCTGGAACTACCCTAAATTCCTGGGCTGGACCGCTGGTGATGTTCTCGATTCCGTTTTTCAGATCTACGATCGTCCCACCCGACTCTTCGTCGCCCTCTTTGGGCTTTCCTGGCGGCAGATCGATTTTGCTGATGGCGTCGGCGACGCGCGGGGCAGTTTGGCTCAGCAGGTTGGCATCTTCAGAAAACAGCTTGATCACAACTGCTTCGGGAGCGCCGGTAAGGTCGCCAATCATGTCCTGCAAAAGCTGTTTTACGTCGATATCAATTCGAGGCTCCTCCTTTTTGACGGTAGTGCGAACATCGTCGATGATTTCGTCGGCGCTGCGCTTGCGCTTGGCCTTCAACTTCACCGAGATATCACCAGTATTGGCCTCGGTTACCGCCGTCAATCCAAGCTGGAGGCCGGTGCGGCGCGAGGTGCTTTCCACTTCCGGTATCTCGTGAAGGAGTTCCTCTACGTGAGAGACTACGCGGTCAGTTTCCTCCAGAGAGCTTCCTGGCGGCATAAGGTAGTCAACGATAAAACCGCCCTCATCCATTCCGGGAAGCAGATCAGAGCCAAGATAAAGCGCACATAGGCCGGAGATAGCAATCAATAACGCACCCAGCGCCAAGAGCCATCGAGGATGCTCCAACGCCCTCCGCAACCAGCGCTCATAGAATTGAATCACGTGGCGGAAAAAGCCTCTCATCGAGGCCTCTTCGGCGGCCATGAGTCTCCGCATTTCGCCGCTTTTATCCTCAATCCCGGAAGGCTCATCGCTTCCGACGGATTGCTCTGGACCTTCCGGTATGTCGCTGGCGAGTTTGCGGCGCAGCAGATACAGGCTGAGAGTCGGAGTCCAGGAGAGAGCCAGCAACAGCGAAGTGAGGAGAGCCGCGCACATGGTGACCGCCAGCGCGCGGAAGAAACTTCCGTTGACGCCGGTCATAGAGATCAGCGGCAGGAAGACTACGATGGGAGTGAGCGTGGAACCAACGAGTGGGACGGTAATTTCCGATAGCGCGCTTTTTACGGCCTCAATCTTTCCCTGCCCCGAGTCGAGATGAAGCACGATGTTTTCTACAACGACAATGGCATCGTCAATCACCAACCCTACGGCTGCCGCCAGGCCGCCCAGAGTCATGAGGTTGAAGCTCTGGCCCAGGAGCTTGAGCACGATAAAGGTCATCATGATGGTGACAGGAATGACCAAGCCAGCCACGATGGAAGAGCCCCAATCGTGCAGGAAGAAAATCAATACGATAGCGGAAAGGACGAGCCCGAGCAGAATCGCGTCGCGAACGCTCTTGATGGAATCCTGCACAATTCCTGACTGGTCGTACCAAGGAACGAGTTGAACACCCGGAGGAAGAGTGCTGCGTATGCGGTCTACCTCGGCGTGGACTTCGTTGGCAACAATCACTGTGTTGCTGTCGGGCTGGCGGTTGATGTTGAGCAGCACGGCAGGCTTGCTATCTGCCCTGACCACGGTGTAGATCGGCTTGACTGCTTGTTGCACCTGCGCGACATCGCGGATGTGCACAGGAATGCCGGCCTGGGTATTCTTGATTACCGTTTGCTCGAGATCGGCTGCGCTGCGCGCCTGGCCGTTGACCAGCCCCAGGACCAGTTGGTGATTTTGGCCAAACAAGCCCGGCGAATCGATTACATTGGTCTGCTTTACCGCGTTCAGAATGTCGGTTACCGTGACCGAGCCTTCGAGCAGCTTGGCGGAATCGGGAATGATATGGAACTCCGGCTCTTGCCCGCCCTGCACAACTACGGTAGCCACGCCGGTCATGCGGTTAAGGCGAGGAGCGATCTGATAGGTGGCCATTTCCCAGAGTTGCGTTTGCGGGAGCTTGTCGGAGATCAAGCTGTATCCCAAAATGGGAAACGATGCAAAGGTGAGCCGGTGGCTCTCGATCTTGGTACCCTGGGGAAGCTCAGTCTGGATCTTGGAGAGCGCCGCATCCACCAGTTGCAGCGTCTGGAACATATCCACTTGCCAGTTGAAAAAGAGGTCGATTTCTGCCGTGCCACGGCTGGTGATGGAACGCACTATTTCAAGACCCGGTACGCTGTTGACCGCCTGCTCCACTGGACGGGTAATGGTGACCATCATCTGGTCGATGGGCATCACGCCGCTGTCGACGCCGATCACGATCCGGGGAAAGTCGGTGGATGGAAAGACTGAAACGGGAATGCTGAGCGAGAGATAGGCTCCCACTAGTGCACCTACAATGATCACAAAGATCACCGACTTAGAGTTCTGAACGAGCCACGAGTCGGGGGCTTGAGCGCGATTCTTGATGTCTAGTTCGTCTGCCATTGCCTGCCTTAGCGATATTTGTGATGGATTGCGTCTTGATGTGATTTTGTTAGGTGCGGCCTTGATTGTTATGGTTCATCGCTTGATCAAGAGATTTTGCCGAAGATATTGAAAACTATGTCGCCCCTCTGGGGCTTGTCATTTATCTCTCTTTACCCAGCGCTTACGCGCTGGGCTAAATAATTTCGCCCCGTCCGGGGCTAGTTTATGAATGCCACGAACCTATTTCATGCTTTAAGCGAACAGTCTTAGTCATTTTTGAAACACGCTCTAGTCTTTATCTTTAATCTTTGCCTTTATCCTTGCTTGCATCTTTACTTGTGTCTTTGTTCTGGTCCTTGTCTTTATCCTTGGCGTCGCCGCCTTCGGCTTCGGGGCTGGGCTTTTCGACTTTGACTTTGGTGTTCTCCTTCAGGCCGTAGGCTCCTTCGGTCACGACTAGTTCTCCGGCTTTGAGGCCGGAGAGGATCTGAACATCCTCAGGAGTTTTGATTCCGGTCTTCACGTCGTGGCTTTTTGTCTTTCCATCGTCGCCAACCACCATGACCTGTGCCTGGTCTCCATTGGCGTTGAGCAAGGCTGGCGTGGGAATGACGAGGGCATCGTGCACCGTCTGCGCGGTAATGGAAATTTGGGCCGTAGTTCCCGGACGCAGTTGCTGCTTGGGGTTAGCGGCCTGCACCCAAATCTCAACCGTTGTGCTGTTTGGATCAAGCGCCGGGCTTACCAGAGTTACAGTTGCATCCACTTTCTCAAGGCCGGGAACCTCGACTGTGGCCTTATCGCCTTTGCGCAGCAGCGTGGCGTCTGACTGGGGAATGTGGGCCTTGGCAATGACCGATGAGATATCCATGACCGTCATGAAGGGCGCAGATGTGGAGGCCATCTCTCCGGGATACAGAGGACGGTCGGTAACCACGCCGTTGATGGGGCTGTGTATCTCAGAATAACTAAGCTGGGCCTGCGAACCCAGATATTTGCCTTTGGCTGAAGTCAGTTGTCCACCGGCGGCCTTCAATGCCTGCGCTTTCCCAATGGCGTTGAGCGCATCCAGATGCTTCTTGGTGATCTCATATTGGGTCTTTGCTTGTGTCAGCCCTACGCCGGCAGTATCCAGGTCCTTGCGCGGCAGAGCGCCTTGCTGAAAAAGCATCTCGCGGCTGGAGTAGAGTTTCTGTGCGGCATCCAGCGCCTTTTGCGCATTTTCGACATCCGCTTCAGCTTTTCGCGTGTCCTCGGGCAGGGTCGCTCCTACACTCGTTGTATAGGTGGCTTGCGCCTGCTCGTAAGCGCCCTGGTTGTCGAGTTCGGCTGCGGCCAAGTCGCGGTTTTCCAGTTCCGCGAGCAGTTGACCTTGCCGCACTTTCTGGCCGCGCACCACATAGAATTTGCGTACCGGCGCACTAAGCTTAGGCGTGATGGCCGCCTGGGACAGAGGGAAGATGACAGCCTCGGCGTTGATGATGCGGGAAATATCTTCCTGCTTCACAGCTTCCGCCTGCACGGAGACTTCCGCCGATTCTGGTTTTTCTCCACCCTTGCAACCACTCAAGGGAATGATCGTCGCCAAGCCAAGGACGGCCGCCGGAAGGATGATGAAGATGGAGTTGCGACGGATGAGGGTCATAAACATTACATTGTACCTGTAAGCGTTTGCAGGCCCGCCAGCGCAGCACGGTAGCGAACCACACCATCGCTGTAGGCGTTTCTGGATTGATTCAGTGTATTCTGCGCATCGACCACCTCAAGCACCGTGGCCTCGCCTGCCTGATAGCGCAGCGTGGTGAGCTTCAGACTTTCTGCCGCCAAATCCGCAGAGCTTTTGAGCAGATCAAGCTCAGCGAGTGACGCCTGGGCTTCCGCAAACGAATTGCGGATGCCCGCCAGAAGTTTGCGCTGGGCCAGGGAAAGCTCGCGCTCTGACTGCTTGCGCTTCAAGTCCGCCTGAATCACCTTGCTGCGCGTTGCTCCCCAATTCCAGATAGGAATGTTCACTGTGGCTGAGGCCGAATTACCCAAATTGGATAAGCCATTCGTATTTACCGCGAAATGGGTAGCATCGATGCCATACCAATAATCAAGGGTAACGTTCGGGAAATAAGCCGCGCGCGCGGAGGAAACTTCAAACCGGGCCGCCTGCAGAGAAGCCGTCGAGGCGCGCAGCTCGGGGTTGTTGACCTGTGCGGTCTTCACAAACTCATCAAAACTAGGGAGCGGTGGAGCAAGGTCAAGATCATCGACCACGGTAAAGTTTTCGTTGAAATTGGGAAACAACAGCACGGCCAGATCGAGCCGGCTTTTGTCCATGGCGAGTTGGGCTTCGCGCAGATCGCGCTGGTTGCCCTGATATTGGATTTGCGCCTTAATCACATCGGAATGAGCTACCTCTCCGCCGGTCTCCAATTGCTGGCTGATCTTGAGAAACCTTTCGGATTCGGCGGCGGCCGCCTGGTTAGTAGCATATTTGCGCTGGGCGGCCAACAAGCCGTAATAGGCCTGGACGACCGTTACCACAAGGCCTCGTGCGGCAATTTCGGCTTTGGCCCGGGCCACGGCCTCCAGCGCTCCGGAGCGCCGGTAATCACTCACGCCGCTGTAAGCCAGCACCTCATGAACATTGCCCTGGCTGATGTATTCATGAACTGAGTTGTTGGCAATGAAGCGTACCGTGGGGGTCCCGTTGCCCTGGGTATAAAGATACTGAGTGTTGTAATTCACGCTGGGCAGCAGGGCCGCTCGCGCCTGAACTTTATCCTGG
>DASZEU010000183.1:0-3029 GCA_035940535.1 Candidatus Angelobacter sp. | reverse complement strand
AGCCTTGCCACGCAGGACATACTTTTGAATCTTGCCGGTGGCCGTCTTTGGAAGTTCCGCCAGGAAAGTGAAACTGTGCGGTACCTTAAAGTGGGCCATGTTGGCGCGGGCAAACTCTCGCAACTCTTCTTCGGTCGCCGTTTGACCTGACTTGAGGACTACAAAGGCCCTGGCTGCCTCTCCCCAGCGTTCGTGGGGGAATCCTGCAACCGCCACTTCCTGTATTGCTGGATGCCGCAACAGGATGCTTTCAACTTCTACCGAAGAGATGTTTTCACCACCGCTGATGATCACATCTTTCAGCCGGTCGCGAATTTCGATGTAGCCATCGGGATGGACCACCGCGCCGTCGCCCGTAAAAAACCATCCATTGCGGATCACCCGGGCGGTTGCCTCCGGGTCTTTGTAATACCCCTGCATGATCACATTGCCGGACGCTGCAATCTCACCCAGGGTCTGGCCATCGTGGGGCACTTCGTTGCCCTTTTCATCGAGTACGCGCACATCACCGGAAGTGATCAGTTCCACGCCCTGCCGCGCTTTAAGCTCACAACGCTCGCGCAACGAAAGCTTCTGGTGTTCGGGACGCGGCTCGCAGATGGTGATAAAAGGTGAGGTTTCGGTCAAGCCATACACGTGGTTCACAGTCCAGCCAAACTCGTTTTCGATTCGTTCAATGGTGGCGGCTGCCGGTGGTGCGCCCGCGGTCACCACCCGGACCCCCGGTCGCACGCCACGCCGCAACTCTTCGGGAGCATTCGCTAGAAAGATCAATACCGTTGGGGCGGCGCACAGAAAGGTGACCTGCTCCTGATTGATCTTCTCCAACGCCAATCGTGGCTCAACTTTGGGCAGACAGATATGCGTTGCGCCTGCCGCCGTCACCGTCCATATAAAGGTCCAACCGTTCGCGTGGAACATAGGCAGGGTCCATAGATAACGGTCCGCGGGCGTGATAGGGAAATGGACAAGCGTGCCCACCACATTCATATAAGCATTGCGGTGAGTAATCATCACGCCCTTGGGCCGTGAGGTCGTGCCACTGGTGTAATTGATTGTCGCCAGATCGGTTTCGCGAATCGTCGGACGGTCGAACTCCGCAGGTGATGCGTTCAAAATAGTTTCATAATCGAGCCATCCATCGCGTGCCTTGGCCGCAGTCTCATTCAGGGCCACAAAGTGCTCGACCTCGGGTGTCTGCGAGCGAATGCGGTCCACCGCCTCCAGGTAATCAGGGTGCGCGCAGACCACCTTGGAACCACTGTGCTGGATGAGGTAAGCGAAATCGTCTGCCGTCAGCCGGTAATTGACGGGAACTAGGATGGCCCCGATCTGCAAGACGGAATAAAAAGACTCCAACTGCGCATGAGTATTGGGCGCGATGTAGGCAACGCGATCTCCCTGTCGTACCCCTAGCCGTTGGAGGGCCGCCGACCAGCGGTCGCACCGCTCAAAAAACTGTCCGTAGGTCAGCCGCAAATCATTATCGACAACGGCCTCGCGATTTGCATAAAGACGGCGTGCGCGGCGTGCGAACTCCAGCGGAGTCAGCGCGATTTCCATTATGTGCCTCCCAAGGGTCTGTAGCTCAAGCTTAGCGCCGAAATTATACCGCCTGGAAGAAGATCGAGTGATCACTTCGGCACACCTCAGTGCAGGTTATTCATCGGGTGGGCGTAGGCTTCAGCCCCTGCAAAACTCTTTCTCTGACGAACTGATTTTTTCAGTAGCCTGTTCAGCCCCGGTGCTTCCGTAGCCTGTATTCAGTCTAAAAAATCCCTTGACAAAATACTATGTGATACATAGTATGTATCAAACACTATATGAAGAACAGTATCCAGCTTGACGTCGATCTCTTCGAAAACCTGCGGCTGGAGTTACGCCGGGGCTGTCTGGTTGTGGCTGTTTTGGCCCATCTTCGGGCGGAACACTATGGTTACACCCTGCGCAAAGCTCTTGCCGATCATGGGCTCGATATCGACGAAGGTACGCTCTACCCGCTGTTGCGGCGGCTGGAAACCCAGGGGCTGCTCTCCAGCGAATGGCGTGAAGAGAACAAACGCAACAAACGGTTTTACCGCCTTTCGACGCAAGGGGAGATGATCCTCACCAAGCTGCTGGACGAGTGGCAAAACATCAACGCATCGCTGGACCGAATTCTGCAGGAGGCTTAAACCATGGAACTGCTTGATCAATATTTGAAGACTATTAAAACGCTTCTACCAAAGGAGCAGCAGGAGGACATCATTCAGGAGCTGTCCGAAAACCTGAGGTCACAAATCGAAGACCGCGAGGCTGAGCTTGGCCGTCCTCTGACCGAGTCTGAGTTGGAAGAGATGCTTCAGCAACATGGAAATCCCATCGTGGTCGCTGGACGTTATCAGCAGCAGAACCGCAGTGTGTCCTTCGGACTCCAACTGATCGGCCCGGTTTTGTTTCCCCTCTATATAAAAATACTGTCTTTAAACCTGGTTCTCACGGCGATAGCCATTTTTGTGATCGGATTTGCCACGGGGAGGGGCCTGGAGCTTGGCGCCTTCATGATCCATGCTGTAATCCAGTTTGCTATCGTCACGCTGGTCTTTAGCGCAGCCGAAAGGTATCTGCTCAAATCCAAAGACCGCTGGAATCCCCGGGATTTTGGCTTGCGCACCAAGGCCAAGCCATGGCCCGCTCTGTTGCTGGAGTTATTTTCGAAAGGTGTCACCAGTAGCGATCCATCCAAGGTTGCCCGTTCCGAATCCGTCGCCATGATTATCCTTAATGTGATATTGGCTATCTGGTGGATCGCCATCCCTTCCTATCTCGTACACACAATGCTCGGCTCCTCAGGCGCTTTTTTGAAGTTGGGACCGGGCTGCGAAGTGCTGTACGTGCCCATACTGTTTCTGGCGATCGCTGGAATGGTGCAGCCCATTGTGAACCTGTTTCGTCCCCAATGGACCTGGCTGCCCGCCGCATGGCGGACGGTCTCTACTGGCATCTTTGTGGCGGTTCTGTGCTTTTCTCTCAAGATTGGAAATTGGGTC
>DASZEU010000182.1:0-2427 GCA_035940535.1 Candidatus Angelobacter sp. | reverse complement strand
GCCGGAGAAAGACATTCGCATTCACTTCAACGAAGATCCCCGCAACAACGCCAAGATCAAGGTCATCGGCGTGGGTGGAGGTGGCGGCAATGCCGTGAACCGCATGATCTGCGCCGGTGTAGAAGGCGTGGAGTTCGCGGTTGCCAATACCGATTTACAGGCGCTGCAGATGTCGCGCGCTCCTATCAAGATCCAGTTGGGCACCAAACTCACCAACGGCCTCGGGGCCGGGGCCAACCCGGAAATTGGCCGTAGGGGTGCGTTGGAAGACTCCGAGAAGATCATCGAAGTGCTGGAAGGCGCAGACATGGTATTTGTCACCGCCGGGCTAGGCGGAGGCACCGGGACAGGCGCTGCGCCGATCATCGCCTCCTTGGCCAGCGAGATGGGCGCTTTGACCGTTGCCGTGGTGACCAAGCCCTTTGCCTTCGAGGGCAAGCGGCGGCTCTCGCAGGCCGAGCGTGGCCTCGCCGAGCTGATTGATAGCGTGGATACCATGATCGTGATTCCCAACGAAAAGCTCCTGGCCGTAGCCAAGGATGCCGGGTTCTTCGAGTCGTTTCGCATTGCCGACGACATCCTGGGCCAGGCGGTGCAAGGAATCTCCGACATCATCACCATCCCCGGCATCATCAACCGCGACTTTGCCGACGTGAAAACGATCATGGCAGGCATGGGCTACGCGGTGATGGGAACCTCCACCGGACGCGGCGACCGCCGGGCCACCGATGCCGCGCAAGCTGCCATCGCTTCCCCACTGCTGGAAGCCGGGGCCATCGACGGCGCCCGCGGTATCCTCATCAACATCACCGGATCAAGCACCCTGAAGCTGGCCGAGGTGAACGAAGCCTCTACGATTATCCAAAGCGCCGCCCACGAAGATGCCAATATCATCTTCGGCGCAGTCCTCGATGAGAAGATGAAAGACGAGGTGAAGATCACGGTCATTGCCACCGGCTTCAAGACCGACCAGCCCCAGCGCAAAGAGCGCACGGTCTCTTCTGCCCACGCTGCCATCTCATCGGCCCGTACTGTCTCGGCTTATCAAGGAACATCCCAGGCAGCATCGCCCCAGCGCACGAATGGCGCCGGATACGCCGTAGCCATGGTCCGAACAGCCCCGCCAACGCGCGAAAAGCCAACGATTGAGTCAGTTAAGGAGTCAGTCAAAGGTACAGTAGAAAAGGATGATCTGGACGTGCCGGCCTTCATTCGCAAGAGAGGTGAAAACAATTAGAGCGTGTATGAAAAATAGGTTTGTGTCAGCTTTAAACGCTCTGTTTAAACACGCTGATCATGCAATGACGACTCAACATTCCGCAGGGACTCATTCACCCGTGCCTTCTGCAAAATCGATTGAATTCTCTCTCGCACAAAATCATTCACTTCCTGGTCGAGATCGAATGCAGGGACTTTCCCGGATTGCAGCCGCGAACGCGTCTCCTCCAGCTTCTTCAATTCGAATTCTTCAACCTCGGTTTCCATGCGATGACATAGAACATCGTAAGGACCGCGCCGGGAAAGCAGCTTGGCCAAAGTCGGAGCCATCTCGATCACCAGGAAGAGCAGCACGATAAGTGTGTCTGCTCCCGAAGCCGAAAGCCGGCTTTTGCCGGTGGTCAGATTGTGGAGGGCATCCAGGCGGCCGAGCAGGGTATTTGCATTCTTCTTGGCGGTTTCGATGTCTTGTACTTGACCTTCCTTTTGCTTTTGCAACGCGGCCAACTCCTGTTGATTGGCTTCGATTCGCTGCGCATTCTGCTTTCTTGCCTGAGCCAGATCCTCTTCCAACTGAATGGCCTGCTGATGTTTGATCTGGTAGATATCGCGCGCCCCTCGCCGTCCGCTGCCGCCGCTGCCATCGGCCTCTTGGCGTTCTTCCTTCAAGGCTTCGTCACGGCGCTGCTCTTTGTCTGCAATCTCTTTTTGCAGCACGAGATTTTCCTGTTGCAGTTCGGCAATCCGGGGAAATCGTTCATTCACTGTTTTCTCAGCCTGCCGTCCGGCGTCCATGCGTTCTTGCTCCAGTTGATAGTCAATTTCGTTTTTGAAGAGCCGCAGCTCCAGTGGCTTCGAAATTGTTAGGGATAGAATCGCGGCAATTGCCAGCCGGATCGCAGCCGACCCGAATTGCGAGAACAGGCTACTGTTCTTGTTGATGGTAAGCACGATAAGGCGGTCGATGTTCAGGATGAAAAAGCCCCACAGCAAACCCAGCAGCACACAAATCGTGAGCGATTCGAAGACCAGGTGAAAAGCAAAAGTAGCAGAGATAGCAGCAAATGCCGCGGTCAACAATATGGTCGTTCCAATGACCGTGTATTTGGGCGTCTCCGTCGCACACTCCGGGCGGGCCAGAATCTCGGGCTTTGCGCCCGCACAAAACCAGAGAAAACGTGTCAGGGGTTGATCCGATTCAGCCATAAA
>DASZEU010000181.1:0-25862 GCA_035940535.1 Candidatus Angelobacter sp. | reverse complement strand
TTCCAGTCCGGGTTTTGACTTTCGTCTTTGCTAATTACTGACTACTAATGATTAACGACCTTTCGTTTAGACCCTTAGCGAGCCACGAAACGCCCTAGCGGCATAGTAAGATTCCGCACCGTTGTGATACACGAAAACAGTGTCGTAGCGGCGATCACAAAAGAGGGCACCGCCGAGTTTTCTTATATCAGAAGGTTTTTTCACCCAGCTCGATGTTTTCGTATCGTTGTTGCTCTCATAGTCGTCGCTTCCCGCGTTTCTTATCCATAATACTCAGGCCTACCATAGCCATCGGGCGGTCTCGACCTGTTGGTCGTAGACCATTGCACCTTCGAAACCCCAGGCAAGAGTTTTGGCCAAAGCCCATAGGCGGCAGCGTTCGCGGTCGAGTCGCAGTGCAGTGGTCAGCTTATCCAGTCGGTAGATGACGTCGGTGCGACTATGGCCGAACTCGTAGCCGCGTATGATGGGCGCGAGCGAGAACTCTCTTTTGCCGACACTTACGCCACCCTCAATTCAAGGCCTACCTCTGACAAGTCTGGCTTGGTTTCAACCATGTTCGTATACATCAACTATGGATTCCCAGGTAATTTAACGGAATCTTAATATTCGTTCAGTAGACTTGTTTTCCCACTGATCCGGGCATGATCATCCGCAGAGATTAGGATGTCTGGACTTTGATCTTTCGGTCATGGTCCTTTTTGTTGGCGCCTTATTTGCTTGGCATGAACCCGGATCATAAGCAATGAAATTATTGCTTACTCCGAGAGAAATATTGGCTGACACAGCCTGCCAAAGGAGATTGTTATGACAGTTAACCGCCGGAACCAGGGAGTGATCCTCGGGTTAATCGTGATGTTGATCGCATGCAATGGATGTAATAACGGCCAGGGATCAACAGACGTTTTAAAGTTGCAGGGCGCAGGCGCCAGCTTTCCCGCCCCGCTCTATTTGAAGTGGTTCAAAGCGTACAGCAGCGCACACAATAATGTTCAGGTTGACTACCAGTCTGTCGGCAGCGGCAGCGGCGTGAAAAGTTTCGTCGACAAAACAGTAGATTTCGGTGCGAGCGATGCGGCCATGAAGCCCGAAGATATTGCGCGGGTCGAAACCGGCGTTCAGTTGCTGCCAATGACTGCTGGAGCCATTGTACTGACTTATAACTTGAAGGACGTGAGCGGACTCAAGTTGTCGCGCAAGGCCTATTCGGGAATCTTCCTGGGCAAAATCACCAAGTGGAACGACCCGCTGATTGCGAAGACCAATCCTGGCGTGGCTCTGCCCGCCAGTGCCATTCACGTTGTGGTGCGGGCCGACAGCAGCGGAACAACGTTCGTGTTTAGCAAACATCTCAGCACCATCAATGAGGAATTCGCAAAATCTCCGGGCACCAACAACATGCCGGACTGGCCGGTAGGCACGCGCGCCAAGGGAAATGAGGGCGTAACCGCGAGCGTCATGACTACGCCCGGTTCCATCGGCTACGTAGAGTATGGTTACGCCCGCGGCCAGAATCTCGCCATGACAGCCCTGGAGAACAAATCGGGCGAGTTCGTAACGCCTTCCACAGCTTCGGGACAGGCGGCATTGGCGTCCGCACAGATGCCTGAGAACATGATCGTGTGGGCTTCCGATCCTGATGCAAAAGACGCCTATCCAATCGTTACCTATACCTGGCTTCTTCTTTATAAGAAGTACCCGGACAAGAAGAAATTTGCGGCCCTTCAGGATCTGCTGAACTATGGCCTCACGGATGGCCAGAAAGATAGTGAAGCACTCGGTTATCTTCCGCTTCCCCAATCCGTAGTTGATAAAGACAAGGCGGCTTTGAAGAACATTAAATCCGAGTAGCTGGCATTCTTCTATCATGTTCAAAACAACCGCAAGAGCCGCGCTCGGTGACGAATGGGGCGGAGTTCCGAGCGAAAGCATCTCGCGCACGCCCACTCGCTGGCAGATGTTTTTGGACGTCGGGTTCCAGCGACTCTGCTGGATTTTCGCTGCCCTGACGCTGCTCTTTGCCACCTTCCTTGTAATGCAAATCGCCGTTGCTGCGCTACCAGCGATGCGGCAGTATGGACCGAGCTTCCTTTCGGGCAAGACCTGGGATCCTGGCCACGGACGTTACGGCATCCTGCCGCAGATTTGGGGCACCGTTTACACTTCGCTGCTGGCGCTGATCATCTCCACTGCTTTCGGGGTGGCAGCCGCAGTCTATCTAAGCGAGGGCTATCTTAGCCAGACGATCTATGGTGTTCTGCGCAGCTTCAATCTGCACCTTCATCCTTTCTGGGGAAAGCTACCTGACCGCATGGAAGACTCGCTCCGGAATCTCATTGAGCTGCTGGCCGCCATCCCCAGCGTGGTGTATGGGCTGTGGGGACTGTTTGTCGTGATCCCGCTCATTCGTCCGCTTTGCAACTGGCTTTACGTGAAGATGGGATGGATTCCGTTTTTTAGCACCGACCTGAGCGGTACTGGAGTTCTGCCCGCAATCCTAGTTCTCTCGATTATGCTTCTGCCCACGATCACTGCGATTAGCCGCTCTGCCCTGGTGGCCGTTCCGTCCAAACTGCGAATGGCCGCTTATGGAATGGGTGCGACCCGATGGGAGACCATTCTCGGGGTGATTATTCCCACGGCTATTCGCGGCATCTTCGGCGGCGTTATCCTGGCTTTTGGGCGTGCGCTTGGTGAGACCATGGCCTTGGCGATGCTCGTCGGTAACGCCAATGTCATCAGCCTTTCTCTCTTCTCGCCGGCCAATACTCTTGCGGCGCTACTTGCCAATACTTTTCCTGAGGCGCCTCCCAGCGAGGTGAGCATACTGATGTACGCTGCTCTGGTGTTGCTGGGGATCACTCTGCTGGTCAATGTGGTGGGATCGGTCATTCTGCAACGCGCATCAGCGGCCCTGGAAGGCACAAATAGATGAGTTCACTTGGGCATCCCTTGGATCACGGCCAGCAGTCCGGTGGCGCGCTACCGGAGCCGAATCCTTTCGCAGACGTGGACTTTTCCGAGTTGGAACACTCCCTCCAACGTCCCCGGACTCTGCTGAGCGTGCTGCTCAGTGTCCTTGTGGGGGGGATGACTCTGGTGGCATTGGTTCCCTTGTTTTCCGTGGTATGGATGTTGCTGTGGCGCGGTGGCCGGCGGTTGAGCTTGGCAGTCTTCACTCAACTCCCACCTGCAGCGATGGAGCAAGGCGGAGGCTTCGGTAACGCCATCCTGGGTACACTCATTATGGTTGGTCTGGCTACCGCGATCACCGTACCCGTGGGTGTGTTGACCGCTATCTTCCTCGCCCAGGCAAAAGACAGCCGTCTGGCGGGGACGGTGCGGTTCGCCGCCAAGATCCTAACCGGATTCCCGTCGATTCTGGCTGGCGTATTTGCCTACGGCGTTGTGGTTTTAGTGATGGGTTTTTCCGCCTATGCGGGGGCCGTTGCACTCTCTGTCTTGATGCTGCCTACCATCATTCTTACGGCCGAAGATGCTCTTCACATGGTACCAGCCAAGATGGTGGAGGCTTCGGCCGGCATGGGGGCCACCAAAACACAAACAGTGTGGATGGTGCTGCTGCCCACGGCCCTACCGGGGATCCTTACCGGAGTCATGCTAGCCGTAGCTCGTGCTGCCGGAGAGACAGCCCCTTTGATCTTTACCGCTCTTTTCAGCAACTACTGGCTCACCTCCGGCGGTCACTTGGATCTGAGCCAGCCGACCGCGTCGCTTGCCGTACTCATCTACAACTTTTCCAGCATTCCCTACCAGAACCAAAAGGAATTGGCATGGGCTGCAGCCCTGGTCTTGGTTTTGCTGGTTCTGATTACGAACTTGATCGGGCAGAGCCTTTCGCGTCGCCAAGTTCACTTATAGAGGATTTAACATAAATGTCAGCCGACCCATCTCGCTTTATAGAGCCGCAGGTTTCCACCAACACCGCTGTTTTTGGCCAGAACAACACAGTAGTCATCGATTGCCAAGTTCGTGAGCTTTATTACGGCTCCTTCAAGGCGGTTCGGGACACTTCGATACCGGTAAAGAAGAACGCCATCACCGCCTTTATCGGTCCTTCAGGATGTGGCAAGAGCACCGTATTACGCTGCTTCAACCGCATGAACGACCTAGTTCGCGGTTTCCGCTTTGAGGGGCGGGTGCACTACCGCGGAAAAGACATTTATCACCCCTCCATCGATCCGGTCGCGGTGCGGCGCTACATCGGCATGGTGTTCCAGCAGCCCAACCCATTTGCCACCAGCATCTTCAACAACGTAGCTTTTGGTTTGCGCCTGAACAACTATAAAGGAGACAAGATGGCCAAGGTCGAACAGGCCCTGCGTCGCTCCGCGTTGTGGGATGAAGTCAAAGACAAGCTCCATAAGAGCGGACTCTCGCTCTCCGGTGGGCAGCAACAGCGCCTGTGTATAGCCCGCGCGATCGCAACCGAACCCGAAGTCCTGCTGATGGATGAGCCCTGCTCGGCCCTCGACCCAATTGCGACCCGCAAAATCGAAGATCTGATGCTCGAACTCAAGACCCGGTACACCATCGCTATCGTTACCCACAATCTTCAGCAAGCGCAACGCGTGGCTGACTATACCGGTTTCCTTTACGTCGACACTTCTCAAGGTGGGCGGACTGGCTATCTGGTAGAGTTTAATGACACCGCCCAGTTATTCCACAACCCCCAGGAAACGCACACGAAGGATTACATCAGCGGACAATTCAGCTAGTTAATGTCCATAGAATGACCGTTAGGACATGAGTTCCAAGAGAAACTGATTTGGAAGGACTTACAAGCGCACGGATGACACCTAAGCACCCTGTAAGAACCTGTAAGGAACACACCGCAGTCCCCCATTTAAGTCCCTCATTTTTAGGCTCAGCTCAATGAAATTCGGCGACCACCCCAAGGAAAACCAAAATACTGAGAGTTAGCTCCGCTTGGCCCGTCACCTGGGAAGTATTCAGAGATGAAGGGTGGGAGCGTGAAGAGCTACTTGGGTATCGGCCTGATGAAACAAGATGAGATTCTTTCATCCTTTTTGCCATCATCTAAGTGTCGCCTTATTGTGCCAGAAAATAGTACATGGCGGAGAGAGGGGGATTCGAACCCCCGATAGAGCTTTTGACCCTATAACGGTTTAGCAAACCGCCGCCTTCAGCCACTCGGCCATCTCTCCGACGATCACTTGCGGCGTTCTTAATTGTATCAGTATCCCGCCCGTGCGGGTGCAAACCTTATCGCGGAATGACGCTCGATTTGGTTCACGCGACCGAGAGATCGCTGGTTGAGCTGGCAGCCGTGGTTCGGCTCATGCGATTGAGAGTTGTCTGCGCTGGTGTCGGCAATGCGCCATCGCGTGATTCAAAGACGGCAAAAGGCAGAAAGACGGTAAAGCAGGTTCCATGATTCGCTCCCTGCTCACGGCTGCGGACGCGTACTGTGCCGCCGTGTTTCTGGATGATGCCCTGGCTCACCCATAGGCCCAAGCCGGTGCCTTTGGAATCTTTGGTTGTAAAGAACGGCTCAAAGATTCTCGACAGGTTTCTCGGCGCAATTCCACTGCCATCATCCGCTACTGTGATCCGTATTCCTGGTTGCAGTTTTGATGCACGGTCACGACGGACGCGAACGGCAACCTTGCCCGTTGTGGATATTGCTTCCAGGGCATTGAGCACCAGATTGGAAAAGACCTGGCGAAGTTCGCCGGGAAAGGCCAGCAGTTCTTCCACACTGCCGTAACGCCTGAGGATGGTGACACGCTTCTCTTCGATGTTGCGGCTGTATACGCTCAGGACTTCATCGAGCAAACTGGGCACCGAGGTCAAGACCGGCGTTGATATTTCGCGATAGAAAGCCAAGGTCTGCTTGGTGATGTGGGCCACGCGCGCGAGTTCCTGTTCCGCGGTGCGGACAAAGTCCAGCGCCGACTTGGGCATGTCCTGTCGTGTGCGCAGGATGTAGAGCACGTTGGTCACAGCCGCCAACGGATTGTTGATTTCATGGGCGATGCTGGCAGCCAAGCGGCCAGTGGCGGCGATTTTTTCGGAGCGCAGCAGGGCTTCCTCTGACAGTTTGCTGGATGTAATGTCCATGGCCACGCCCATCATGCGCACAGGCGTGCTGCCAATCACGATGGTTTGTCCCCGGGCTTCCAGCCAATGAATGCTTTTGCCGGCAAAGACGACCCGATATTGCACCTCATAATCGCTGCTCTGCGCCATGGCCTGGGTAATGGATCGATGCACTTGCTGGCGGTCTTCTGGGTGAATGCTTTCCATCCAGCTCTCGTACTTCCCATCAAAGCTCTCCGGTTCGATACCGTGCAGGCGGCAGATTTCATCGGACCATACCAGCTTTCCGCTTTGCAGGTGCCATTCCCATATACCAATGCCAACGCAGCGCTGGGCCAACTGCATGCTCTCTTTGCTGCGCTGCAGTGCCTCTTGCGCGCGCTTCGTCTCTGCGATTTGCTCCTGCGCTTCCCGGTACAAGCGCACGTTATCAACAGCCACGGAAGCCATGTGCGTCAACTGCACCAGAATGAACTCGTCATCTTCAGAAAACTCTCCGTTTATTTTTCGAGAGAGCTGAATCAATCCCAGATTTCGTCCGTCGCGGGTTAGTAGCGGGGCTGCCAGCCATCCGCCCTTCCCGCCACTCATGGAGCGCCATAGATCATTACCGCTTGGTCCTGCGGGCAGGCGCACCGGCTTATTCAAACTACAGGCAAGCATAAACATTTCAGAGGCTTCGGGCATTACGGGAACACCGGTCTGCCCTTCCGATAATGAGGTGCAGGTGATGCTCTGGTTCCATGCGCCTTTGGGAAGCAAAGTAGTGAATGCCTGATGAGCGCCAATAATGGTTCGCGCCTGGTCGGTGATGACCTGCAATAGCGAGTCGAGCGTTAGCGCAGAGTTGATTTGCAGTGAGGCCTCCGCCAAGGAGCGCAGGACCGCGGTGCGGCGCTGCTCGACGGCCAGGGTTTCAAGCGAATTGCGATAAAGCTGGGCATTGTCGAGAGCGTTGGCTGCCTGGCGCGCATAAAGTTCTACCAACCTCGATTGGCGTTCCGACGGCGAATGCGGGTTTCTGAAAAATGTTGCTACAACCCCCAGCGGTTCATCTTTGCTATTGCTGATGGGCATGCTGAAAACTGCACGAAAGCCAATTTGGAGCGCGGCATCCACAAATGGGAAATAAGTCGCCGGACGTTCGATATCCTCGATGGTCATGCTGCGTTGCAGAGGGAAAAACGTTGCTGGAATATCGCCGAAAAGCCTGATCTGTTCAGCCGTGAAACCTGCGTAGGTTTCAACGCGCAGATTACGGCTCGTAGCATTGGGCAGCAACAACAACATGGCCAAGTCGGTCTTCTGCAGCGCCGCAATCGACGTCAGCACATCATTGAGCAGGCGCTGCAACTCCAGGCTGCTGGAAAGCCGGACACTCACCTCGTGGAAGCGTTTCAGGTCGGCACGCTGGGAGTCCAGTTCATCGCGAACACGAGCCAAATCAGTGCTCAGCAGTCCAGCCTGCATTTCTGCGACCGACCACTTCTCGCGCGCATAGCCCACCATTAGCGAGACCGCAATCAACAGGACCGACCATAGCCCGTCAGTAATTCCCGGAACAGCAGGCCGATTCAGGAAGGCAAAATAGTTCAGAGCCGCGGTGTTCAATATCGCCGCGACCACGGCCGGCTTCATGCCGCCCACTGCGGCCGAGATAAAGGCTGCAGCCGCGAAAAAGACTCCAACGCGCTGGTGAAAAACCGGCCACGTGGCCACCGTTAGTGCCCACGCAGCGATAGATAAGAGTACAGTCAGCGCCCAGGAAGCTATCCTCAGGCGAGTTGACGGCAAGGGATGCATTGGTCGTCTCCGGCTCCCCAACTTCAGGACCACAGACGAAAGTGGCAAGGGCAGAATACCATGATTTAGAAATGTTTTAAGTTTGAGAAATTTGTGAGGCTTGAAAGGCGAGCGATGCAACCAGAGCTGGAATGGCCTGCATCTCATTAACGTTAGTTATGTGCGAATTCAAGGTCTTTGGAGAATTCGGGGAACAATGAAATATAAGCTTCGCGACACTGTGCCCCGCAGCGGTGTTTACTTTGTGGAGCACTATTCCCATCGCCTTTATGCATAAGATCCTCTGCTATTGCCAAAGCAATCTAAATAAAATTTTGGTTCCCCTCCCAGTTTTTGGTGACCAAACTAGTACCCTGACCGCGAGAAAATTGGTTCTTCCGATACAAGTTCTTCTTCGGTGAAGCAGCCTCAGGAGCTAAAGCCCTGTATTTATTAATGTTTTTCGGCACGCACTAAAGAGCTTGCGGAAAAGTCTTGTTGTGACTGACAGAGGTTTCAGGGGCTAAACAGGCTGCGGAAAAAATTAATTCGGCAGAGAAAGAGAGTTTGCAGGGGCTGAAGCCCGGTTGATTTTTAAACGGCTTACGGCACGAGTGAACTCGTGCCCTCTCCAGAAACTCCCTGCTTTTATTAGTGCGCTCCGCTCCACTACGCGCAAGCCTACGGCGTAAGGAATACGGGCCTGTTCGTTCTATACCCCGCACTTACGGGAGAGAGTGCGCGCAAGAGTCGCGCGCACTCTGTCTCGACGTGACGGGGCTACTCTCATTCGTCCCCTGCCGGGGACTGGATCTTCGGTATTCCCCTCATCACCGTTTCCTTGAGTTCTATATCGGTAATCCATCGTAAGTTTGGAGTTTCTGGTTCACGCAACCATCCCGCCAGGGATGGTTGGGGCTGACACGAGTCTTCACGCAAAATGACCCACTACTCCGCTGTATCTTCAAAGCCGACCGGCGTTTTTGTGAGAGGTCTTGATAATATTAGGTTCCCTTTGCACCCTTAGCGTTCTTTGCAGTTTAATGGTTTGGATGTCAGAACTGACTGACAACAAGAAACAGGCAGAAATTACCGCCAAGCTCCGCGATGCCGTCTCTCGGCTGCTCGGACCTCCTGGCGATGTTGTCGAATTGCGCCGTCTCACCGCTGGAGCGACCAAAGCTACATGGGCCTTCAAGGCGCACGTCGGTAACTCGACCCTGCCGCTGATTTTGCAACTCTCCAATGGATCGTCCCAACGCGGCGATGATGCCACGTTGCCGCTCGTAGCTGGCGGAAATGATGCAGCGCTCATGATGGCTGCCGCTCACGCCGGCGTACCAGCGCCACCGGTGCGTGCGGTGCTGACCGAGGACTGTGGACTCGGCGAGGGTTACATCATGGACTACGTGCCCGGCGAGACCATCGCTCGCCGCATCTTGCGCGAGTCGCAGTTTGCTCGATTGCGCGAGAGTTTTGCCTCTCGGTGCGGTGAAATTCTCGCCGGCATCCACAAGATCGATGCGACGTCTGTGCCTTTCTTAACCTCGTTAAGCGCCCAACGCCAGATCGCGCTGTATCGCAACATCTATGACCGGTACGACTATCCAGTTCCGGTTCTCGAAGTTGCTTTTCGCTGGGCCGAGGACCACTTGCCTGATGCTGCTCGCACCACCGTCGTTCACGGTGATTTCCGCATGGGCAATTTGATCTGCGGCGAAGAGCGCATCCAGGCCGTGCTCGACTGGGAACTCGCGTGCCTCGGCGATCCCATGCAGGATTTGGGCTGGCTGTGCGTCAAGACCTGGCGATTCGGCGGTCCAGGTCCGGTAGGCGGTATCGGACAACGAGCCGATTTGTTCGCTGCCTACGAACGCGCCAGTGCAACTGTCATCGATCCGGCCAGCGTACGCTTCTGGGAAGGATGGGGATGTATTAAATGGGCAATCATCTGCCTGATGAAAGGCCAGTCCCAGCGTAGCGTAGAATCTTTTGCAATCGGACGGCGGATGGAAGAGCCGCTTTATGATTTCTTGGAGTTTGTTGAATGAAGAGCACTCAGCATTCAGCACTCAGCATTCAGCCCGCGAACCATTTTCGGGCTGAAGAGATACAGAAATCTCGGCATGGTTAGATCGAGTCTTTAACATGGTTAGATCGAGTCTGTAACTTGGCTATCGAGTCTGTAACTTTGGTTGGCGACAATGCCAATTAAACACAACGCTGTTTCGCGGGCTGAGTGCTGAATGCTGAGTGCTGAATGCTAATTGCTGATTAAGCTGAGTGCTACCGAACTGAGTGCTATCTATGCCGCAAAGTCTGCCATCTGCTCCTGATCTGCTTGCGGTTGTCCGCGAGTTCCTTGAGAACGATGTGTTGCCAGCCGCGGGGCTGGAGGATGATAAGCGCTTCAATATCAGGGTGGTCGTGAATTTGCTGGCCACTGTTGAACGTGAATTGCGGCTGGGGCCAGAGGCCGAGGCAGCCGAAGCGGCCAGGCTAGCGATGTTGGTAAATGGCGGCGATTCGATCCTGGAAAAGAATCGACTCCTGGCCCAAGCCATCCGCGAAGGTGCGATGGCCTGCAACAATCCGCAGCTTTTGGATCACCTTCGTCGCACGCTCACCGATACGCTTCGCATCAACAACCCGAAATGGCTCGGGGAAAAATGATCCATCAGGATCATTGATTTGCTCATTGCTATACTGCTGGTCCAAAAGGGGAAACGTTATTGAAGAACCAATGGAGGCTGCTGGTCGTAGGGATCGTCTTGATCTTTGCAGGTTCGCTTGCTGCGCATTTCATTCAGACCTCCGGTGGAATTCGGGTCCAAGACGTGCGTTTTACCGGGACCAAAGGCTTGCGGATGAGTGCACTGCTCTATGTCCCCGCAAATGCCACGCCCAAAACCCCCGCACCCGGGATTCTCGCCGTGCATGGATATATCAATTCTCGTGAAACCCAGGATGGTTTTGCCATCGAGTTCGCCCGGCGCGGCTACGTGGTACTGGCGCTTGATCAAACTGGTCACGGCTATAGCGCGCCGCCGGCATTTGCCAACGGATTCGGCGGCCCTGATGGCCTTAAATTTCTGCGCAGCCTCGATGTGGTGGACAAGGACAACATCGGTCTCGAAGGGCACAGCATGGGTGGCTGGACGGTCCTCGCAGCCGCCGCCGCGTTTCCCAACGACTACAAAGCGATGGTCCTCGAAGGATCGAGCACGGGAGCGCCTTACGCCGTGGAAGGCACACCGCAATTCCCTCGCAATCTTGCTCTGGTGTTCAGCAAATACGACGAATTCTCGCAGTTGATGTGGGGTGTTCCGAAAGCCAGCAACGTGACTGAAAGCAAGAAGCTTTGGAATCTGTTCGGCATCGAGCAACCGGTGCAGCCGGGCACGCTCTACGGCTCGGTTGAAAACGGGATGGCCCGTGTTTTGTATATTCCAGCCGTTACTCATCCTATGGACCACATCTCACCTGAAGCCATTGGTTACAGCCTGGATTGGTTTCAACACAATCTCAAGGGCGGTACGCCGCTGCCCGCCAGCAACCAAGTGTGGTATTGGAAGGAAGCAGGCACGTTGGTTGCGCTGGTGGGATTCGTAGTGTTGCTGCTCGGCACGTTTGAAGTCTTGTTAATGCTGCCGTACTTTTCCCAAATTGCACAATCTCCCGTAGCTACACACGATATTCGGACGTGGCGCTGGTGGATGGTCCTGGCCCTGACGGCATTTGTTCCTGCACTGACCTTCTATCAGTTTTTTCGTTGGGGAGAGCTCTGGCTCAAGCCATCCACGTTTTTTCCGCAGAGCATTACCAATCAGATCGTGGTCTGGGCGGTGCTGAACGGCTTCATCACGTTGGTCGTGACCATGATATTGGGGCGGAAGACTATGTTTGCCACGCGCTGGCTGCCTTCATTTCTTATCGCTTTGGTCACGATCGGCGTTGGATACGGAGCGCTGGCCCTGGTCGATCTCTTGTTTAAAGTTGATTTTCGTTTTTGGGTGGTTGCTCTGAAATTGATGGGACCCATTCACTTCAAGTATTTCTTCGTCTACCTCATCCCATTCCTGGCATTTTTCATTGTTTCTTTGCGGGCATTGCATGCAGGACTATCGGTAAAGGGCGACAGCTCCACAAAACAATACCTCACCAACGTTGCCGCGCTGAGCTTGGGATTTCTAGTCTTCCTGGCAATCGAATACATTCCGCTATTCATCAACGGCCAACTGCTCACTGCGACCGAACCACTCAACACGATCGTGGCAATTCAGTTTCTCCCGTTGCTGGCGATTGTCGGCGTGATTGCCACATTCACCTACCGCCGCACCAACAGTTATCTTCCGGGAGCGATCATCTCCGCCCTGTTTGTGACCTGGTACATCGTTGCCGGACAGGCAACGCAAGCAGCGGTTTAATTGAGGTGGGAGCGCTATTTCTTGCTTGCCGCAAATATGTAGTTCAGCGATAGAGAAAGGCCTGGGAAGAGCTGGCCATCGGTGAGCGAATCCTGTTCACCCAAGATCAATGGCCGGTCTCCGATTCGAAAAACCTCTATTTCACGCTGCTCAGGATAAACCACCCATACAGCTTGGGAACCAGCAGCCAAATATTGATTTCGCTTGCGTACAATCTCGCTGGCGGTATTACTGGGCGAGATGATCTCAACTGCCAACGCCGGCGCTCCCTGGAGAAGCGCGTCGGTTGGGTGAATAACTTGCAACTGTTCGGCAGTGATGAACGAAACATCCGGAGTCCGAACTACATCGGAAGAAAGCCGGAAATCCATTTCCGCTACGACCTCACCAAGTGCCTGAGCTTCGGGATACTCCCGCAACCACTGTTCAATGCGTCCGCGAATGCGGTTGTGTTGATAACTGGCGGGCGTCATCTCGATAAGTTCTCCCTCATCCAGTTCATAACGCACCGATTCTTGACTCTGCTGCAACTTTTGAAACTCTTCAAACGTGACCTTGTGCAGAGATTGCGCCATGGTTACCGCCGTCTTCCCCGATCCCCTGTATGTTATCAAGAAAGTCCATGATTCGTTGGTTGCCGAAAGCCCAAGTGATTTAATCCTCCTGTTGAACTCCCAAACGCTTGATCGAATAGCGATCCAAGCGATGCAGATCTTTGCCTTTGACGGTGGCTTCATAGTCTAAGTGGGCCTTCTTGTCTTGCTGAGTCCAGGTGTAACGGAGATTTCCCGGTTGTCCGAAGCGGCTCGCTGATGCGAGATCGCCTACCTCCTCGTACTTCACAGGCTGGCCATCTGGACGTGCGAGAACAGTGACATAGCGCACCTTGCGATCATGGCCGAAGCCCACAATTGCGTATCCGTAATGCCGGTCATGATTGAGGACCCAAACTTCCTGGCCTTCATCTTCGGACTTAAAGTGGCCAATCTTGGTGAGTCTTGCGTGGGTCTTTTCGAAGGAGGCTCCCAGTTTGATTTTCAATATTTCTGGTGGCGGTTGCTTTCCTGCAGCCCAGAGACTGGCGGTGGCGAAGACGATAATCAGAAAGATATTCTTCATGGTTTTTTTGTTTGTTACGGCTGCAACGGGTTTGAATCCTGGCTCTGGAACAATCCTTTGCCTGTTGCCTGGCGGATGATAGTCGCCTTGGTAGCGGCGTCATTATCGGCTTTAGTGTGGCTAGCCGTGGGGTTATTCCCTTTGGCGATGCAAGAGGCACTGATGCATCCGTCGGTAAACGCGGCAAAGACACGACCGTTCTTGTCTAAGGTAATGTCGTTGAAGTCGAGCAAATTGCGTGTCCCGGCGGGGCAAGTGGTTCCCTGCGTGCAGATCACACCGAGTTGCACTGGATCATTAGGGGTAGCATCCACCGTAAACCAAGTCTTGCCTCCGTCGTAGGTAGTAGCGATGTAGCCATGCCATACCCCATTGAATGGAGTGGTGGCGTCGGATCCGCTGCCGTCTCCGGATGACGGCGTGCCCAGGAAAAAGAAGGATGCGCGATCATTGTCGCCAGCAACAACCTCGGGGAACACGGCATTCTGAATGTGAAAAGGGATTCCAACATCATTGTTATCGTGCCAGGAGCGGCCCTGGTCATCGGAGATTGTGATGTGGGGATGTCCATCATGGCCTGTATACCCGAAATACACCCGCCCTTTTGCCCCAACCGCCACTGATGGATCGCTTGTGCCAGAGGTGCTTCCGGTCACTGGCTGCACGGTAAAGGTGAGCCCGTTGTCCAGGGATACAATCAGTCCTTGAGTGCTATTGCAGCGGGCATTGGGAACGTAGACAATCCCACTGCTGCTAACTCTGATATGACCATGCAAGCCGCCGCACTGGACTAGCGTGTACATGGGGTGGGCTTCTTCGTAGGTCAGACCGCCATCCTGGCTCAATGCCATAGCTGCATCGCCAGCATCCTGGGAAGCGTAATAGACCGCGTTTGGATATTGTGTGAGCGGTCCGCGTGCCGCTAATTGCGCGCAGGTTGCAGGAGATGCCAATAGCTCAGCCGTGGTACAAAGCCGGAATGGGCCTCCACCCACAGTCTGGTGATCGACACCCGATGCTATGCCGCCACCCTGGCTCACGGTGTAAGTCCCCCCATCATCGTCGGTAAAAGCGGACAGGCTGGTGGTCCCCAATAGCTGCGAGACGATTGTACGTCCTGTCTGGGAGTCAGTGAAGAGGATGGGATCGAGAGTGGTGATGTTTGTATTTGGGCCGTCTTTCAGCCGCCAAGCGGCGACCGCCGGCGAAACTGTAGTGTCGAAGCTGACCTGCAAAGTATCGAAGACAGCCTGCGTCATAATGCGACCAGAGTTGAAGTTGGCTCCAATCGACGGTTCACCGGAGCGGTCGCCCAGCCCTGTTGGAGACTGGTAGCTGGCATAGCTGGGAGCCGTGCCACTGGCCTGGTGATTGACATTCGGAGCCACGATGATCGCTGCCGTGCCGGTTACCGGATCACCGGGGGCGACAGCGGAATCCACAACGTGAACGGTGTAGGTCCCGGTACCGGTCGCGGTGGGGTCGATAATCACTGCCTCTCCTGTTTCCGGTATGCCAGTGGTAGAACTTGCTACCACCGGACCGGTCAAACCCCCTTTATGGACAATCAGATCGTAATCATTGGCAGGCACGGTATGACTGATGCGAACTGCAAGGACCAAGCCGTTGTAGTCGGAAGGCGAGCCAGTCAGGGTGATGGTAAAGACATCACAGTTCGTGCCGTCGACGCAGGTAGTCTCGTCCGTTGTGGCTCCGGCTACGCTGCTGCCTGTCCAGGATGCAGACGAACCAACCGTAGGATTCAACGTTCCAGAAGATGGAGTAGATGCCAAGGCAAGGCGCCCTGACAGACAAACCAACGTCAGGGCAAGCAGGAGCCAAAGATTTCTGGATTGAATCGTAGCTTTAGTGATCACAGCGCTCTCCTTTTCAAACCAAATCGGAAGCATTTCAATTTTTGTTGTGATGACTTTCTTTTCGCTAGTCGCTGAAAAGTTTTTCCCGCAATGAAAACGAACACCATGAATTCTTTTAAAGGCGCGGCGGCCAGATCGTTGCGAACAATCTGGCCGCTGCTGCTGTCGCTTCTCCTCTGCTTGCTAGGGCCTGCTAGTGAAAGGTATGTCGAGCGCATTGGCGTACTCTGCTACGCCGTTGAAATCGACTGCGATGGTCTTGTCAGGCGTGGCCACGGTTATTGAGGGGATCACTTCGTGAATGCCGGGAACTACAATCGTGTAACCCTCGACAGTAATCGTCTGCCCCTCTACAGTTTTGTGAACGCCCAGTGCATTGATGGTAATTTCAGGGGTGTTCGCCACCGCCCCGGGAGTTTGCAGTACCGTGGCGGGGATCTCGATTGGAACCGCCGGAGTAGTCACGCCAAAATTCACGCAAGTTTTGTTGTTAACGTTCAGGTCATTGATGGTCGCGGAGAAAGAGGGAACAGTCCTATCCACACCTGGGACAAACAGGGTTGTACCATTCACAGTTTGGTCAGCGCCTGGTGTAGTCAGGGTGAAGCCAAGAATGCTCTGGCTCGTAGGGTCGACATGCACGCGGGTGGGGCCAAGGACGACGTTGGTTGGGGGCACAACGATCATGATAGAAGGCGTGGTAACGGTGCGGCCTTCGATGGTTCCAAAGACAAATACGCAAGTATTGCCGCCTGCGCCAATTTGAGCGTACGCAGCAGGGGCCATCAATACGGCAACCAGGACTACCAATACCAAACTCATCAAAGTTTTGGAACGCGAACTCATAAAAACTCTCCTTTTTTATTTCGGCTCGTTTTAAGTTTCGGCCTATATAACCTAATGAGCGAGCCAGCGGGAAAAAGTCCGCCACCCCCTGGGGGAATTTTGTAATGGAGTAATTTTGGTAATTGGGTAATTTTGAAGATCGAAGATCAAGGACAAGATCGTGCTTCCGGCACATTTAACAGCCCGGTTTGACTACCAACCTAAGTACGTATCGTGTGGCACAGCCCGGCTATGATTATGTTGCCTTAGTGCATTCATCGTTCATTGGATATGGCAACCTGTGCTGGGGCTGGTTGCAGGGGGAGGCACGACCTGTTTGACATCTTGAGGCTGGCCCTTGTCAAGGCCAAGGAATTTGGCAAGCTCCGCTACACCGTTGCGATCGACTGAGATCGTGAGGTCGGGTGTGCCGACGGTTACCGACTGTACTACCTCATTCATCCCCGGAATAACGATGGTTTGACAGTTTATGGTGATGGTCTGTCCTGCTACTGTCTTTTGAACCCCCAGCGCGTTGACGGTGATTTCCGGTGTGTCGACGACGGCGCCTGGAGCGGCCAGAGCACTTGCGGGAATATCAATCTCGACGGCAGGCGTGGTGACGCCGAAGTTGACGCAAGTTTTGTTGCTCACGTTCAGATCGTTGATAGTGGCGGAGAAGGAAGGAACAGTCTGGTCGACACCCGGTACGAACAGAGTTGTGCCGTTCACCGTTTGGTCAGCGCCCGGCGTGGTGAGAGTAAAGCCGAGAATGGTTAGGTTGACGGGATCAACGTGGACTCGCGTAGGGCCAAGGGCGACGTTCGTAGGGGGCACGACGACCATAACGGATGGCGTGGTGACAGTCTGGCCGTTGATCGTACCAAATACAAATACGCAAGTGTTTCCGCCACCTCCAACCTGGGCGCGAATGGCGGAGGGCATCAAGACTGTCGTCAGTCCAAATAACAATAGGGCAAGGGAGATTCTCGAATTTAAAGTCATAGCGATCCTCTCATTCCTTAATCCAAGGCTTCATCAATGGCTCTCTGCGCATGGTTCTGTTCATATAACGTATAGCGAGAGAACGATTGTTTTCCTGCCACTCTCCCAACGGCTCTCTTTGTGGCCCATTAAAGAAGGCTCATAGTAACATCGCCATTTCAACGTTGAAAGCCCCCTAGAAGTGATTCGATAGATTTCTAAGTCATTGATTTTTCAGCCAAAAGGCACACTTGCAGCCGATTCCTTCCGGGAGTTCGACAGATTCATTTTGGGCCATTTGGGGCTATAATCTTCACAAAACAAGGGGGCTTGTGGCAAGTAAGCCGACTGAAATTACGAGGCTGCTGCAACAATGGCGTGAGGGGGACCGAGACGCTGAATCCCACTTGTTTGAGCTTCTGATGCCGGATCTGCGCAAGATGGCGGACCGGTATTTTCGCCATGAGCGGAGGGACCATACTCTTCAGCCAACGGCGCTTATCAATGAGGCTTTCCTACGCTTGGCCCGGGCAAAAAATATTGAATGGAATGATCGGGGGCATTTTTTCGCCATTGCCGCCACCATCATGCGGCGATATCTGATCGATTATGCTCGTGCGCGGCCGGGTGTTGAAGTCCTGCCAATGGAAGGGCTGCCAGACCGGGTTTTGGGCACTTACAACAAACTAGAGCTGGCGGTTGCTATCGATGCTTTGCTCGATGAACTTGAACGGGAGTCTCCCCAGAGGCGCAGCATCGTCGAACTAAAATTCTTCTTAGGACTGACGGACGAAGAGGCTGCCCAAGCGCTCAATCTCACCTTGCATACTCTTCAGCGGGAGTGGGCCCGGGCGCGTCGCTGGCTGTTCGAGCGTTTGAATGGGAAGTCATGAAAAACAATACTGAGCGCGACCACCGTTTGATGGCAGTCGTTGCCACGGCTCTTCAGCAACCGTTAGAAAAACGCCAATCATTCCTACAAGATGCCTGTTATGACGACGCACAACTCTACCAAGAGGCTGCCGAGACTCTGGAATGGGAAGAGCGAATGGGCAACTTCCTGCTGGAGCCTCTGCTGATTTTCAAAGATCTGGAAAGGCCATTTCAGCCAGGTGAGGTGATCTGCGAGCGTTTTGAAATCGTTCGTGAGATTGGCGAGGGTGGCATGGGAGTGGTGTACGAGGCTTATGACCGAAAACGCAACCAACGCATTGCCATCAAGTCGGCGAAAACCGGCTTTCGCCGTTTGCTTACGCCCGAGTTGGAAAGTGCCCTACAAGTGCGCCATCCGAACATCTGCCTGGTAAACGAAATCCACAGCGCAGCTACCGTCCATGGCGAGGTCGATTTCCTGACCATGGAGTTTCTGGACGGCGAATCCTTGTCGGACGCATTGTCCTCTGGGACCAAGTTCAGCCAAGAGGAGGCGCTGGAAATCGCCCGCCAGCTTTGCGCGGGCCTAGCAGAAGCTCATCGCAGCGGAGTCGTTCACCGTGATCTCAAAAGCGCAAACATAATTTTATGCCGTTCGGAGGATGGAAAGTTCCGAGCGGTGATTACAGATTTCGGATTAGCCGGCGCAGGTATGATGGGTTCCAGTCAATTGGCCGGAACGCCAAGGTATATGGCTCCTGAGTTATGGGAAGGCGAGCCGGCATCCAAAGCCTCCGACATATATGCCCTCGGAGTGATCTTGTATGAACTGGTAACCGGCTACCAACCCTTCACCGGAAACGAAGAACTATCGGGTCGCCCTGCCTTGAGCCATCCTATTCCCCCGACCGACTATAGCAAGGGTCTGGAGCGGCGATGGGATGCAGCCATACTCTCATGCCTGGATGCTTCGCCGTCTGTAAGACCGAGGGATGCAGATGAAGTGCTTGCCCGGCTCCAAAAGAAGCCGGCACGCAAGACGCCGCTCATCGCCCTGGGATTGCTGCTTGTCCTGGTGATTGCAGGGCTCGTTCCTGCCGTCCGTGAGCCGCTCCTGGAACACCTCAGGCCGGCGAAGGTCCGGCTGGCAATCCTCCCAGCTACAGGCTTGGAAGATACAGCTACGATCGGCGAGACGGTCTTGCAAAATGTGAGCGAGCGGGCCAAGCGGCTGCGCAGCGGTGGTGCGATAGTGGCCGTGATCTCATCCGCGGAAATGCTGAAGAAGGATGTCCACACGGCAGAGCAGGCTAGAGAGATATTTCATGCCACCCATGTTTTGCAATTGACATTGCGTCGTAATGGGAATGAACTTGAGGCAAAAGCTTTCGTCATTGACCTGAGCACCCAGGCTCATCTGCGGGAATTCGCCGCCCGTTATTCTCCTGAAATTGCCGAGGCGATGCCGCAAGCGTTAGCAGGTGTAGTCTCCATTGCGTTGCGTCTGCAAGGTGATACCGGTGCAGATGTCATTTTCCCAACGGCGAAAGCATCCTATGACCGTGGGGTAGATTTAAGCAAAAGAGCCAGCTATGATCAGGCGGTAGCCTCATTTAAGGAAGCCTCTCTCTTAGACTCGCACTCGCCGTGGCCCTTGGCTGGCCTTGCCGAAGCCCAGATTCGCAAATTTCATGGGACCAAAGAGCAACGCTATTTGGAAGACGCACGGCAATCATTGTCCCAGGCAGAGGTACTGAACCCTGATTCAGTGCCGGTCCATCTCGCGGCGGGGCTTCTGAACCAAACAACAGGGCAATATGGCAAAGCTCTTGAAGACTATCAACGGGTTCAGGAGATCGAACCTCGCAACATAGCTGCCCTTTTGCGCAGCGCCGCCATCTATGATGCGCAAAACATGTTTGACAAAGCCATCGAGAATTGCCAGAAGGCGACCAAGTTCGAACCAAGTGCTGCTACACCGTACCTGCATTTAGGGGCTCTCTACTACTACCACGGCAAGTATCTGTTGGCCGCCGAACAGTTTCAAAAAGCGGTGGATCGGGACCACCTGTTGGTCGATGCTTATATCAACTTAGGCGCTGTTATGAGCGATCTTGGGAGGGAAGCTGAAGCCGAACAGGCTCTCTTGACCTCTTTGACGATCCGAGAGACCGACACAGCATTGAGCAACCTGGGCGCTATACGGGCCCAGCAAGGGCGGGATGCTGAGGCAGCCGAGTATTACCAGCGGGCCGTGGCAATGGAGCCTGGAAATTATATTGATTGGCTCAATCTGGGGGATTCCGAGCGACGACTGGGCCGTCTGGCCGAGGCGCGTGCGGCATTTCGCAAGGTGAAGGATTTGTCGTTGTCGGAGTTGCAACAGAACCCACGCAACGGCCATCTTCGGGCGTTCGTAGCCTATGCCGAGGCGCGACTCGGCCACAAAGCGGCTGCGGAAGAGGAGATCAGCGAGGCGCTGCACTCGGCAACAGGAAATAGTCAGGTCATTCATTTTGCGGTATTGATCTATGACGCATTAGGGCTGCGTGGCAGGGCCATCGAAGTCCTTCGTGGATCCACGCCCGAGGGAATACGAGAAATTGACCATGACCGGGACTTGGCGATCCTACGCCAGGATCCGCGCTTTTTGCAGTTGATTGCGAAAACACAGGAAGACGGCCATCACTGACTCATCGATTGTTTACAGAAGAGGGCGGACCCGACATTAAGAATTGCTTCCAGCTCATTGCCGGTATTTGATGGCGCTGAACCAAGCCCTCAGATCCTTTAATTGATTCCATACTCGAATAATTATTCGATTATGATCGAATTGTCAATGAGGGAACAGGAGTGCGAGTCGCAGGCAAGAGAGATGGAACTTGACCCTGCCAAGAGGTCGCCCGAAGCTGGAATGTTAAACTAAATCCAATGGCACAAATTCAACGCAGGAAGACAATTTCCGTCAAGATCGGCAATGTTGTGGTGGGCGGCGGCGCTCCGGTGGTCGTCCAGTCGATGACCAACACCGATACCGCCGATGTCCCAGGCACCATTCAACAAGTGGCGCAGTTGGCCCAGGCAGGCTCGGAGCTGGTGCGGGTCACGGTCAACAACGATGCCGCCGCCAAAGCTGTGCCCGCGATTGTCGAGGGCTTGGAGAAGCGCAACATTCGGGTGCCGATCATTGGAGATTTCCACTACAACGGGCATCTGCTGCTCACCCGCTATCCTGAATGTGCCCAGGCGCTGGCCAAGTATCGGATTAATCCCGGCAACATGAGCATTGGCCGCAAAGACGACAACAACTTTCTGGCGATGATTGAAGTTGCCATCAAGAACCACAAGCCGGTGCGTATCGGCGTGAATTGGGGTTCACTCGATCAGCAACTATTGACCCGCCTGATGGATGAAAACTCCCGCAGCAGCAATCCGCAGGACGCTCGCGATGTAACTATGGAAGCCATGGTGGTAAGCGCTGTGCGATCAGCAGAGATGGCGGAGCAGTTCGGGCTTCCGCATAACTTCATCATTCTCAGCGCCAAAGTGAGCGGCGTACAAGACCTGATCGATGTCTATCGCAGCCTCGCTTCCCGTTGCGATTACTCCTTGCATCTGGGGCTGACCGAGGCGGGTATGGGGACCAAAGGGATTGTGGGCAGCGCCGCCGGACTCGCTGTATTGTTGCAAGAAGGCATCGGCGATACCATTCGCGTTTCGCTCACGCCCGCGCCCAATGGAAACCGCGATGAAGAAGTCATTGTGGCGCAGCAGATACTGCAATCGTTGGGAATTCGCAGCTTCACGCCCCAGGTCACCGCATGTCCTGGTTGCGGACGCACGACCAGCACCTTTTTCCAGGAGATGGCCGAACAGATTCAGACTTATCTCCGCACCAACATGCCGCGCTGGAAGGGAAAATATCCAGGCGTGGAGGAGTTGAAAGTTGCAGTGATGGGTTGCGTGGTGAATGGCCCGGGAGAATCAAAGCACGCCAACATCGGAATCTCCCTGCCGGGTACTTTTGAAGAGCCCAAGGCCCCGGTATTTGTCGATGGCCGCCTCATGACTACTCTAAAAGGCGACCGCATCGTCGCCGAGTTCATCGAGATACTGAATCAATATGTTGACACTCGCTATGGTTCAGGAACGGCCAAGAGTGAAGAAAGTGTTGGTGTGAGCTGCTAGCCAGAAATGCTCCAATTCGTATTCGGCCTTGACGCGTGGCGGATTGGTTTTGGTCTGTGCCAAGAATCTGAACCTACGCCGCCAACACGCCGTAGGCGATGGCCAGCCAAACGCCAAATGCAAACACTAACATTCCTGTGCGTACTGCAAAGTTATCAATGACTTTATTCCATTTCGCATCCATGATCGCCTCCTGATGTTGCTGCTTGTCTTATTGGACTTGCGTCACAACTTCTGGTTAGTAATACGTGGCCAAAGCAATTTGGTTCCATGAAAATTCTTCAACAGCTATAGCAAGTCTTATGGTTCGCTGGGGGGCAGTGATGGTCCTACTGCTCTGGCTCTACATTACCGGCTTGGCTCTGCTCGTAGGCGGCGAGATTAACTCTGAAATCGAGAATGCTGCGGCTGACCGTGGTCATCCAGAAGCCAAGGAAGCCGGAGAAAAAGCAGCGTGAGATCGGTCTGCATCAGGACGGTTCTGATTGGGAGCAAGCGGCAGGCGGATGGTGACGCGCAAGCCGCTCTTGGAATTGCTGGCTTCAATCGTGCCGCCGTGCAGTTTTACCGTGCGGTCGGCGATGGAAAGACCTAGCCCGGCGCCTCCGCTGGCGCGTTCCCGCGCCTCACTGACTCGATAAAAGGGCTGAAAGATATGCTTCAGCTCACCTTCGGGAACTCCTGGTCCCTGGTCTGTGACCGTCAACTCAGCCGTGTCCAGCTTCCACTGCAAGGAAACCTCTACCAATCCCGCCGTGGGGGTGTAGCGGACGGCATTGCGGATCACATTCTCAATCGCGCTCCGCAATAATTCCGGCGAGCCAATGACCCGGCACGCCTGTAGTTGGGTCACAAGAACTTCTTTGTGCTGGGGTTTGGCTTCGTAATTGGCATCATCGACAATCTGCTGGACCAGATCTTCGAGCATTACGGTGTCAGGAGTAATCTTCTCTGCTCCGCTCTCCAGCCGCGTAAGGGCAAGCAACTGCCCTACCAGCTTATTCAACCGCTCGCCTTCTTTTTCAATGCGGTCCAAAGCCGGTTCGGCTTTCTCGCTGCTGTTTTTTCGGGCGAGTTCGAGAGCCACGCTCAGGCGCGCCAGGGGCGAGCGTAATTCGTGGGAGATATCCGCGAGCAGGCGTTTCTGCGAATCGATCAGGGCCTCGATGCGCTCCGCCATGTGATCGAATTCACGTCCTAACTCGGCCAATTCGTCTTTCCGGTTGCCCAGTTCAGGTGTGACCCGGGCAGCGAGATTGCCCGCCGCGAAAGCTTGCACTGCGGATTGGAGCTTCTTGACCGGAGAAGTCAGGTACCTGGCCAGAAGATACGCGATAACTCCGGACGCTATGACGCTGAGGATGATACCGGTTGGTGGCAGTTGACGAGGAACATAGGGCTGGCGCAGGCGAGTAACGAAGATATAGGTCTTGCCGTTTGGCCCGACGACTGGTCTTCCCCAGGTAAGCCGGCCTAAAGCAGTAAGGTGAGACACATGCTGTTGGGTTTGTTGAACCTCGTTGGCGACGCTGGCTGTATCGGGTGAGCTTGGTCCGGTGATGGGCCGGCCGTTGGCATCAAACAGATCGATTTCGGAACCGGCTTCTTTCCGCGACCTTCCTGCATATTGCTCGAAAGCGGGGCGACCCTCCCGGTCATAGACTTGTACTGCCGACTCGGCATAGAGATTCAAGGCCTCGCCAAATGCTCCGTGCCGGCGCTCCGGATTCGGGTCGGAAGCGGTTGAGACCCAAAGCATCACGTTCAAGGCAATGATGACTACGCCGGCGGCCAGCCAGAAGCACAGGAAAATCTTTACGAAAAGAGTACGCAAACTCACGTCTGCTCTCCTGGTAGCAAATAGATGTACCCACTCCCTCGGATGGCCTTGATTCTCTCGTGGTTGCCGTCGTAAGTCCCCAGCTTCCGGCGCAAGTTGCTCACATGCACGTCGATACTGCGATCCATGGGTGACATGGGCCGGCCCAGCGCCGCCTGCGTAAGGTCTTCACGGCTGATGATTTTTCCCGGACTGCGAAGAAACGTATAAAGCAGGTCGAACTCTGCTCCGGTCAGCGTCACAGGCTTGCCACCGCAGGTCACGCTACGCGACTCAGGATGCAGTTCCAGGTCGGCGATGTGGACGGGAGTGGCCGCTGAAGGGGCATTGTTGGTCCGGCGCAGGATGGCCCGCAGCCGGGCAACCAGTTCCCGAGGATTGAAAGGCTTGGCCAGGTAGTCATCGGCACCCAGCTCCAATCCCAGGATGCGGTCTAACTCGCTACCCCTCGCGGTCAGCATGAGCACCGGGGCCGTGCTTTTTTGCCGCAACTGCTTGAGCACATCCAGCCCGCTCATGCCCGGCAACATGACATCCAGGACAACCACTGAGTAGGAGTTGTTTAAGGCTTTTTCCAAGCCTCCGGGTCCATCATGCGCAGCGGTCAACTCGAATTGTTCGCCCTGGAGGTATTCTTCCAGCAATTTGGTCAGCTCGACATCATCGTCGATGATCAGGACAGGTATCATCTTCTCTCTTATCTTGTTTCGTGATTGACCTAACACCATAAACCCGGCTGGTGTTTGGGGTTAGTTAAGAAATGTGAAGGATTTCTAGGGCAGCAGTTAACAACTCCTAACCTTCGTTTTCGCTCCGCTGATTTACAAATAAAGAACGCAGAGTGTGGCCCCTTGAAATTGTAATTCAAGGGGCGTCGCAAATCTCCTTTAAGCAGGAAGCGACAGAACAGGCGGGTCTCGAATCCTCCCTCCTGGTTAGGGCGGCAGTGATGCCGCCCTTTTTTCTTCCAATGCCGCTTGAGCCACGAATCAACGCAAATAAACACGAATTTGAAAAAAGCAAAAAACCGGGTGCCCCATCCTTCACGTTCTTTGCGAAGGGTGGGATCTTTACGGGACGCGCTTCCCACTCGAATAATCTTGGAACAAAGTACTAGATCAAATCGTTTGACCGTAATCGACCGGCCTCGTAGGCTGTCGCCATTGGGAAGCATCTGCATGATTATTCAACTCTCCCCGGAACAGGAGCGTGTAATTCAGGAAGCCATCAAGAGCGGTGTTTTTCGTTCCGTGAATGAGTTCATCGACGTGGCCATTGCAATGCTTCCGCACTCCAAGGATCAAAGCGACAATTCCCGGCGGGAGGCGATACGCCGAATGGAAGAGTTCGCGGAAAAACATCACCTTGACTTCGGTGAACCTATCACGCGCAAGCTCTTGCATAAAGGCCCTCGCCGTTGATGGGAATATCCTCCTTGATCATCCAGTTCGCCGCATAAGCAAACAGCATCTCACCGCATACCGAGAGCGGTTCGCGGGCCGAATGCTGACTGCTGAGTGCTTCTTCCCGTAAAATCAAAACCATGCTCACCAGCTCTGAAATACGGGAAAAATTCCTGGGCTTTTTTGAAGGCAAGGGACACAGGCGCGTCCACTCCTCGTCGCTGGTTCTGGCCAACGATCCTACTTTGCTGTTTACCAACGCAGGGATGAACCAGTTCAAAGACGTCTTCCTGGGACTGGAAAAGCGCGACTACACTCGCGCCACAAGTTCACAGAAGTGCGTACGCGCAGGCGGTAAGCACAACGATCTGGAAAACGTGGGCTTTACCAAACGCCACCACACGTTCTTTGAGATGCTCGGCAACTTCAGCTTCGGTGACTACTTCAAGCGCGAAGCTAT
>DASZEU010000180.1:0-9356 GCA_035940535.1 Candidatus Angelobacter sp. | reverse complement strand
CCGCTCCTTCCGCCATTCTTCTCCGCCAATTCCTTTCGCTCCAGTGCCTCTTCGTCCAGGTACCGCAGCAGCTTCTCCGCATAGACCTGCAATCGCTCCGCGCTCCTCGCCGACAGTGGAATCACCACTTCCCTCTCTACTCTGTCTTCCCCTCTCCCTCTTCCGCCTTCGTCGCCTTCCCCGGCATATTCCTGCACGATCACATGCGCATTCGACCCTCCGGCCCCGAATGAACTGATCCCGGCAATGCGCAGATACTCCTTGCTCGCGCCATTCTGCTCCACCACCGGACGCCGCCATTCTCCCAACTCCTGCTGTACCACGAACGGCGTCTCTTCAAACTTGATGTTGGGATTCAACTCCCGCGCATGCAGCGAGGGCGCCAGTTGCCGGTGCTGCATCTGCAACAACACCTTCGTCACTCCGGCTATGCCGGCCGCTGCTTCCAAGTGCCCGATGTTGGACTTCACCGAGCCAATGGCACAGTACTGCTTGCGCCTGGTGTCTTTGCTGAAGGCTTGGGTCAAGCCTGTGATCTCGATGGGATCTCCCAGTTCCGTTCCGGTTCCGTGCGCCTCCACATAGCTGATCGCCTGCGGATCTACACCAGCCCGTTGCAGGGTCTCAAGAATTACCGCGGACTGGGCCTTTGGATTCGGCACGGTATAGCCATTGGTTTTGCCTCCGTGGTTGATCGAGACAGACTTGATCACTCCATAAATATGGTCGCGATCGACAATCGCGGATTCCAGCGGCTTCAATAAGACACAGCCAACGCCTTCACCTGGGATGTAGCCATCACCACCTCGACCAAAGCTTTCACAATGCCCTTTGCTGGAGATGAACTGCCCCTGACTGAGCAGAAGGTACTTATTCGGATGGACCGTGACGTTGACACCACCCGCCAACGCCATATCGCATTCGCCTGAACGCAAACTTTGGCAAGCCAGATAAATCGCGGTCAGCGAAGAGGAACACATGGTATCCAACGTTATGCTGGGACCATGGAAATTGCAGTAGTAGGAAACCCGGTTGGCTATGTTTGCGGGAGTTCCTGAAAGGGCAACCACGTTTCCCCTGGCCGTCTCTTCCGCTCCGAACAGTTGGTACTCGGCATACATCGATCCGGCATAAACGCCGACTTTGCCGCCCAACCCACCGGAAGCACTCGTCATTTTTTTGATTTTTTCGCGAGTGTAACCAGCATCTTCCAGGGTTGACCATGCACATTCCAAAAACAAGCGTTCCTGCGGATCCATTACCTCAGCTTCGCGGGGAGAAATCTTGAAGAACAGGGGATCGAACTTGTCCACGTCGGACATGAATCCGCCCCATTTGCTGTAGATTGTCCCCCATTTACCCTTATCCGGATCATAGAAGGAATCGTGATTCCATCTGTCTTTGGGTATTTCCGTGACGCAATCTTCTCCAGCGCGCAGCAATTTCCATAACTGGGCCACGCTTTCGGCCAGCGGATATCGCCCGCTAAGACCGATGATGGCGACATCCAATGCGCCGGAGGAGCCTGCTGGTTGCGGAGCGGCAGATCGGCTTCTGAAGCGGGTCTTTGGGGCGCGAGCGGCAACGGAGCCAGGGTTCGCGGTGATTGCTGATTCACGCTGAGCAGGTTGTTCCCGTTCTCCCTCGCCGAGCAACGACATCAGCGTAGCGCGATGGTTGTTCACAAAATAATCAGCAAGCTCACCGATGGTGTGATATTCAAAAAAGAGTGTCTTTGAAAGGCCACCGAAACTCTTTTCCAGAGCATTGGTGAGGTCAATGGCCATCATTGAATCAATGCCGTAATCCTCCAAGGGATCGTTCTCATTGAGGCGATTAGCAGAAAACTTCAGCATCACTGAAAGTTCTCGCTTCAAATACTGAACGGTCCGAGGTTTCAAGCTGTCATTGCCGGCAACATTCGCGTCAGCAACTTTGGACGTGACTGGAAAGCTCGTGTCGATAGGGAGCTTCTTCTCGTTTTTCGAGATCGCTTGCAGCGAATTTGATCCGAAAACCGTTCTGCGGATGCGGGAGGCGTCCCCCGAGAGCACTATGATGTTGGAATGCGATGCTTGCAAGGCGATTTCGAAAGCGGCCAAACCAGGCGCGGTGAGAAGAGCTTCAATTCCAAGTTTTTCCCGCGTAAGTTTTTCAATTTCCAGCGGGACCGACATGCCTCCTTCCCGCCATAAAGGCCAATTGATGGACAACGTTTTGCCCGACTGGATTCCTTGCTCCACTAATGCATTACGGTGCTCCGCGTAGGCGTCCAGAAATGCATTGGCCGATGCATAATCCGCCTGTCCTACGCCACCGAAGACAGCGGCAAGCGATGAAAACAGCAAGATGAAATCAAGTTGGTCGTGGCATGTGGCCTCGTCGATGTTGAGCAGCCCCTTGATTTTGGGGGCGAAGACCGCTTGCACTTCTCGTTGAGTCTTCTTTATCAGGAAGGAATCCTGGATCACGCCGGCAGCATGGATAATCCCATTCAGTGGGCCGTAGTCCTTACGGATCTGATCCAGTATCCGAACCACATCTTCAAGCTTGCTGACGTCTCCGGGAAGGTAGACGAGTTTACCGCTGCCGTTTGCTAACCCCTGTAACTGCTTCTGGTCGTCTGCTGACAAAGCAGAGCGACCAGAAAGAACCACAGTGACATTGCCGGATTGAGTCATAGATGCGGCGATGATCTTTCCCAGACCGCCAGCCCCGCCGGTGATCCAATAGACTCCATTGGCCCGAATTGAAACTGCCCTTGCATTGCCATTTCTCTCCGGCGTGATCTCTACCAGAACCTTGGCCTCACGCTCACCGTTAGCGTTGTAGCGAATCTCAACAGGACCATCCGGCATTGAGATCTCAGATTGCACGATCTCAGATTGAATGACACGAGCCAATACTTCGGCGCTCAGGTGATCGATTTCTTCTATGTAGAGCAATTTGGCCGTGATTCGGGGGTTTTCCATGCTGGCCGTCTTCAGCAGGCCAGCCAGCGGCGCGTAGAGATAGCGGGAGGCGTTATGCGGAACGCAAACCATCAATAGCTGCTGTTCGGCAGACTTGCTTCTTATCAATTGCTGTATGCGTTCCAAAACAAAGTGAAAGCATTTTTCAATGAATTCTCCTGGAGTCAACCCCGCAGACGTAGGAAGCTGAATGAACTGACATCCATCAAGCCTTTGAACAAAGGCGTTTGGGCCGCCCGCTGGTGGAGCAATAAAAACGATGGGCGATGGAGAATTTGTTGGAATGTCTCTTTGGGCTGGGGCCTGCTCCAGGCTGAGCTTCTGCCACTCCTGAGCGCCATAAATCAGGCTGGTAGCGATATCATGCGCTCGCGATTGCCCAGAGATGAGCCGGGCCGCAAATTCCCGCATGACCACGCATACGTGTCCCTGCTCATCAGTAATATCGATGTCGTACTTGAGTACTGCGCCATTGCGATTGCTTCCAGAAGAACAGCGGACGTAAGCATAGCCGGTGGCTGGGGTCGGGCCATGGATTTCGACTGCGCCAATGCTGAATGGAACATAGGCTCCGCGGTCAGAGTCATCGGCTGCGACCAATCCCGGGAGCACGTGCAGGGCTGCATCCATGATTGCCGGATGCAACAAGAATTGCTCGGAACCAATGATCTTCAGAGGGACCCTAAATGTTCCAAGGGCCTCCTCACCATTTGTAACCACCTGTTGGATGGCTCGGAAGCTACGGCCATAGTCAATTCCGTGCTGGTGAAATGAAGCATAAATTTCTTCAGCACTGCGTTGAGAAGCACATCGCCGAAGAATTGTCCCAATATCGATGGACTCTGGCTTTTTCTGGCCGGCGCCCACCAGAACCAAACCTTGGCTGCAAACCTCAGGTTCATTGGTGACGTCTACTGCTGAGCTTGCCACCTCATAAGCGATGGCTTCCTGCTCGGGGTAAAGACGAATCACCGTCTTCTGCGCTGCGCCATTTACAGTGATGGGCTTTCTCCAAACAACATCCCTGAATCCAATCACTGAGTCCTTGCTGGAGATTGCGGTGGCGGCCCGCGCCATCTCCAGGTAGGCCATTCCTGGCAGCATCCTTTCGCCTTGCACCCGGTGGTCGTCTAAAAAGAACTCTTTCCCGGTGAAGATCGAGGTGAACTGCTGCTCGTCCAGGTTCGAAGTATTCTCTTGCACCAGCGGATGAATGATGGTTTGGCCGGAGACGGCTCGTCCCTGAGCGGCAAGTGCGGAATTGAGTCGCGCTTCCGGTATCCAATAACGCTCGCGGGCAAAAGGATAGGTTGGCAATGGAATGCGGTAAGGTTTCCATCCAGCATAAAGCTGCGTCCACTCCAGATTCAGGCCGTTGGCCCACAGCCGGGCGAGTTTGGCCAATTTCCCTTTGCTGATCCATTTCTGAACCAAATCGCGGCTATCTTCATCTTCTTCCAGCAGATCAAGGTTTGATCGGTTCTCGGTCGTACTTCCCTGAAAACAGTTTTCTACCTCGATACCTGCAACGTACGCTTCCAGCTTTTGCTGGAGTTCAGCAAAGTCATGAACCACGAATGCCACGCGGTATTCCATGGCCTCCCGGCCCACCTGCAATGTATAGGAGAGATTGATCAGGTCCATCGCCGTTGCGTTGGCATTTTCAGGTGTAGCCTGAGCATCTGCGCCATTCGAAAGCTGATTGACAAAAACCAGCAGTTTTTCCGCATAGAGTTTCAATTGTTTCGGACTCTTGGCTGAGAGCGGCGCCAAAACCAATGGGTCGATAGGGTTGGCCGGAGAAGACGCAACCGTTACGTGGGGAACAAACTCTTCCAGAACAACGTGTGCGTTGGAACCGCCAATTCCAAACGAACTGACACCCGCCCGGCGCGACGCCCCTGGCGTCGTATTCCAATCCTGCAAATGGCTGTTTACGTAAAAAGGACTGCTCTCAAAATTTATTTCTGGGTTCGGCGTCTCGTAGTGCAGGCTCGGAGCCAATTTTCTGTTTTTAAGACAGAGGATAGTTTTGATAAGGCCGGCAACCCCTGCGGCCGCATCCAGGTGACCAACATTGCTCTTGACCGAACCGATCGCGCAAAACTGCTTTTTCGGCGTTTTCTTTCGGAAGGCCCGCGTGAGGGCTTCAATCTCGATAGGATCACCCAGAGGTGTTGCGGTGCCATGAGCTTCGACGTAGGTAATAGTGTCCGCGTCGATTCCGGCGCGCTCTTGCGCCATGCGAATAACCTGCTGCTGGCCCTCTACGCTGGGCGCGGTGTAACCGGCTTTAAGCGAGCCATCATTATTAATTGCGCTACCTTTGATTACGGCATAAATGTAATCGTGGTCTTGAATGGCTTGGCGAACCGGCTTCAACACCACCGCCCCCGCGCCTTGCCCAATCACCGTACCGGAAGCCTTGGCGTCAAAGGGACGGCAATGGCCATCGGGAGAGAGTACAACCAACTTGCGATAGCCGGTCCTCTCAAACCCGCCTTCAATGGAGACGCCGCCGGCGATTGCTATCTCCGCTTCACCGCGAATCAGGCTCTCGATGGCCTGATGAACTGCAACCAGCGAAGTTGAACACGCCGTCTGCGTAGTGACCGCTGGGCCTTTGAGGTTGAGCTTGTAGGCCACGCGCGTGCATAGATGGTCGGCGGCATTCCCGATCATCCATTGGTATGGATCGATTGGGTAATCAGCATTTCCGATGATGTGGTACGGCAGATAGACGTTGATTCCGCTACCGGCAAAAATTCCAATCCGCTTGGAATATTCATTGGGCACATACCCAGCATCCTCAAGGGCCTGGTGGCAAACCTCCAAGAACAGGCGCTGCTGCGGATCAATGACCTCGGCTTCCTTCGGGCTGTATTTGAAAAACGATGCGTCGAAGGATCCAATGTCTTCGATCAATGCCTTGGCTTTCACGTACTCGGGGTGGCCATATTCCGACTGCGGCACACCGGCGGCTTGAAGCTCTTCATCGGAGAAAAAGTGGATGCACTCCCTGGCGTCGCAGAGATTCCGCCAAAATTCCTGGACTGTTCGGGACTGGGGAAAATGGCAGGCAGCGCCAATGATTGCAATGTCCATGGGCGCATAACCACTGTCATGTGCATCTTTGTTGTTATCGACGGACAGGCCGATCCGGCTCCCAATCTCAGCCGTTCGAATGGAAGGCTGTATTTCGGCAGCTTCGCTGAGGCCAAAGTTAGAACGAAGGAAATGAGCCAGGCTTTCGATCGTAGGGTGGGCGAACAGATCGGTGACCCTTACCTCGTGGCCAAACTCTTTGCGCAACTTGTAGGCGATTTCGACCAGGAGCAGAGAGTGCGCTCCAGTTTCGAAGAAATTGTCGGTGATGCCTACACTTTTGACCTTGAGTACCTGCTCAAAGAGATGGGTCAGCTTCTTTTCGATCTGGGTTTGTGGGGGGACGAAGCGCTGGATCCGGGCAACGGTGACCTCTTTGCGCATCAAGGCAGTGCGATCCACCTTACCGTTTGGAGTCAGCGGAAGCGCCTTGATCGTCACATAGATAGCCGGAACCATGTATTCCGGCAACTTGTTCCGCAAATGTGATTTGAGGTCGGCTGCTTCAAGAGATGTTTCTGCTGTGGCCGCCACATAGTAAGCGACCAATTGCATACCATTGATGTCCTTGGGGACGACGACAGCGCTCGCTATCGAAGGATGTTCCTGCAAGACAGCTTCAATTTCTTCACATTCGATCCTGAAACCCCTGATCTTGATCTGATGGTCGATGCGCCCAAGAAACTCTATCTCGCCATTGCTCAGCCACAGGGCAAGATCGCCGGTTCTGTACATCTTCGTGGGTGGATCGAACGGATTTGGAATGAACTTCTCTCTCGTGAGTTCAGGAAGATTCCAATAGCCGCGCGCCAGTCCCGATCCAGCGATATACAACTCACCAACAACTCCAATCGGCACAGGATGGAGTTGGGCATCCAGAACATAAACTTGAGTATTGGCGATAGGCTTGCCAATCGTGATCTTGTCGCGTGTTGTGATCTTTTTGCAGGTAGACCAAATGGTAGTCTCGGTCGGTCCAAAGAGGTTCCATGCCTCGCTGTTGCTGGCGATGAATTCATCTCGTAGCTTTTCTCCAAGAGCTTCGCCACCGCAGAAGATCTTGATTCTCTCTTGATTCGTCCAGCCGCTCTGGAAGAGCATGGTCCAGGTAGCCGGAGTAGCCTGCATTACAGTTGGCCGCAGCTTGCCGATCTCTTGTTGGAGTAGTCCAGCGTCTTGAAGTTTCTCCTTGCGGCAGAGACACACCTCGCCGCCGCAGGTTAGGGGCAGGTAAATCTCCAATCCAGCGATGTCGAAACAATAGGTGGTCACGGCAAACAGGCGCTCGTCGTCACCAAAGCCGGTCGCTTCACGCATGGAAAGAAGAAAATTGACGACGCTGCGGTGTTCAACCATTACACCTTTGGGCCGGCCTGTTGAACCCGAGGTATAAATGACGTACGCAAGATGCTCGGGTTGAACCGCGCACAACAAAGCGCCTGTCGCTGCCTCGATCTCATGCCACTCCCGGTCGATAACTACCAGGCGAACATCACCGGAGCCGGCAAATTCCGCTGCCTGTTGCTCCAGGCGAGACTCGGTCACCATGAGCTTGATCTGGCTATCTTGCACCATGTACCGGACCCGCTCCGCAGGGTAGTCAGGATCGATCGGAACATAAGCGGCCCCGGATTTGAGAATCCCAATCAGTCCAACAACCATGTCAAGGGAGCGATGCACGCAAATACCGACCAGGGAGTCGGGGCGCACACCCAATCGCTGAAGGTGCAGCGCCAGACGATTGCTGCGTTCATCGAGTTGCTCATAAGTAAGCCAACTATCCTCGAAGCGCACGGCGACCTTGCCTGGGTTTCTTATTGCCTGGTCCGCAAATAGCTCATGGATAAGGCGCGACCAATTAAAGGAGCGTGCAGTCTCGTTCCAGCCCACAAGAAGCTGATGCTGCTCACTCTCGCTCATCAGTTCGCAATCAGCCACCTTCAAAGAAGGATCTTTAACAATCTCCCGCAGTAATGCCAAGTAATGTCCGGAGATCCTTGAAATGGTCGACGAATCAAACAAATCAGGATTGAATTTCAGGTTGAAGACAAACCCGGCTTTCTCTTCAAATACCTCCAGCCCAAGATCGTATTCACCCTCCTGATGAATTTCTTGCAGCAGCTCAGAGGCAGCGCCGGTTGATTCCGGCAACTTCAGATCATGAATGCTCCTGCCTTCGAGAAAGTTCTGATACAGGAAAGCCACTTGAAAAACGGGCGCCAGCGCATGGTCTCCCCCCAATTTAAGGTCGCCAATCACTCTGGAAAACGGGTACACGGCATGGTCTAACGCCCCCAGCAGAGTTTTTTGCAGGCTGGGCAAGATTTGACTCGCTCTATCCGAAGCTGAAATTCGGCTGCGGATCGAGACCATGTTAATGAAGTAACCAACCGTCTCCTGAAAACGGCGTTGTGGCCGGGTAATGGCCGGCATGCCGACGATGATGTCTTCCTGCCCCGTGTATCGGAAGAGCAACATTTTGAAGGCCGTGAGGAATAGAGATGCCAGATTGGTCCGCTGTGCCACGCTGAGCGATCGGGCGGCTACTGCTGTTTCCGGCGGCAGCGCCACGGTGTAGGTAGCGCCTCGAAAACTCGGGGAAGAGGGGCGCGAGCGATCCAGAGGCAAAGCCAAAATTGGAATTGGGCCTTGGAGACACTGCTTCCAGTATTCAGAATGTTCCGCAGCCTGGGGGCTGGCGAGCATCGCCGTTTCCCAAGTCACATAGTCGGAATAGGTTGCTTCTTCCTTCTGCAAATCAGGAATACGCCCTGCCAGATATTCACTGTATGCCTGCCATAACGTCCGCAGAATGCGCATGGTCGAGATGCCATCACAAACAATGTGATGAAGAACTATAAGAACATAGTGGTGTGTTGCCCCAGTGAGCAGATGGACGCGAATAGGCGGTTCAGACTCAAAAACGAACGGCTCGCTGGCGAGCTTTCTGAAAATCGAGACGATCTCTGTCTCACGGAGATTGGCAACGTCTTGTTGCCCGAACGGCAGCTCTTCGCTCTCAGAAATGATGTGGTAAAGGACTCCCTCTTCTTCTCGAATCAGCGCCGACAATATTGGGTATTGCTTGAACAGAAATTCACAGGCGGATTTGAATGCCTGGGGATCAAGCGATCCCTCGATGCGGAAGGCAACTGGAACATTGTAGGCAGCCATCTCGGGAAAGAGTCTTTGCAGCATCCAAAGCCCTTGCTCTCCTTCAGAGAGCCGTGACTTTGCGGGCATTCCGGCGGAGCGTTCGGTCACGCTCTCATTAGTGAT
>DASZEU010000179.1:0-8538 GCA_035940535.1 Candidatus Angelobacter sp. | reverse complement strand
TCCTGGTTCGGTCGCTGGGGCGTGAACTATATTTACGGCACCATGCAGGTGCTGCGCGGTTTGCAGGCCATCGGCGTGGACCACCATGAGCCTTACGTCCAGCAAGCCGCGGAATGGCTGCGCATGGTGCAGAACTCCGATGGCGGCTGGGGCGAAACCTGCGGGTCCTATGATGATTCGACCATGCGTGGCATTGGTCCCAGCACGCCATCGCAAACCGCCTGGGGCATTATGGGTTTGCTGGCCGCCGGTGACACTCGCAGCGAATCCGTGCAGCGCGGCATCCTGTACCTGCTCGAAACTCAGAATCCCGATGGATCATGGGACGAGGACAACTACACCGGTACGGGTTTCCCCAGAGTATTTTATTTGGCCTATCATCTTTACCGGGATTACTTCCCGCTGATCGCCCTCTCCACATATTCGCGTGAATTTTCCGCGCTATATGGGGAAGGCTCAGTGGGCTACGCAAGAGGATGAAGAAGAATTTCAAATTTTTAATTTTTAATTTGTAATTGAACAGCAAAACCAAGAGCTAACCGCAGAGGCAAAAGGGGTTCAAATTAGAAATTGAAAATTAGAAATTAGAAATTGCGAACAACGAGAAGGCTGCATAGTTCGCGAAACGACTCGGAGGAAAGAAGATTGTCGGTACCCATATCCCAGATGTGGACGGTTACAAGCTACGTCCTGAAACAGAAGCTTTCCGGGCGCAAACGTTATCCGCTTGTGCTGATGCTGGAGCCTCTTTTCCGCTGCAATCTTGCCTGTGCTGGCTGCGGCAAGATCCAGTATCCGGCCCACATCCTCAAAAAGCATCTATCCCCGGAAGAGTGCTTCCGTGCCGTCGAAGAATGTGGCGCTCCCATGGTCAGCATTCCTGGGGGCGAACCGCTCATGCATCCGCAGATCGCGGAGATCGTCGAAGGTTTGGTGGCGCGGCGCAAATATATCTATCTCTGCACCAATGCTTTGTTGCTTAAAGAAAAGATCGACCTGTTCCGTCCCAGCAAGTACCTGACTTTTTCCGTCCACATGGATGGCCAGCGAGAGCACCACGATTTTTCCGTTTGCCGTGAAGGCGGCTACGACATCGCCGTTGAAGGAATCAAGGAAGCGCTTCGGCGTGGTTTCCGAGTCACCACCAACACCACTCTTTTTGATGGGGCCGATCCGTCGAGTGTACGCGACTTCTTTGATGAGATGATGGCGCTCGGTGTAGAGGGCATGATGCTCTCGCCCGGCTACTCTTACGACAAAGCGCCGGACCAGAGCCACTTTCTTGGCAAAGCGCGCACCCGCCGCCTGTTCCGCGCTATTCTCTCCAATCGCAAGCCGCAGTGGCGGTTCAACCTTTCTCCGTTGTTCCTGGAATACCTGATGGGCAAGCGCGACTATGCCTGCACTCCCTGGGGCATGCCCACGTATAACCTCTTCGGCTGGCAAAAACCCTGCTACCTGCTTCAGGATGGATACGCAGATACCTTTGCCGAACTGATGGCTGCTACCGAGTGGCGCCAATATGGAACTGAATCCGGCAATCCGAAATGCGCGAATTGCATGGTGCACAGTGGTTACGAAGCGTCTGCGGTAAACGCCACTTTTAGTTCCTGGCGCGGCCTTTTAGCCACCGTTCGCGCTACGCTCTTTAGCAGCTACAAGGATGAAGGCGCACTCAAGCTTTTGAATGAGCCAGTCAATCCTGTCCATAGCTACAATCCTCTGGTGCAGATTAGCGAGTCTCCAAGCGAGTTAGAGGAAACCAGGGCATGAGCAATTCTGATTCAGCAGGAAAAAGCCCAGCAGAAAAAGCGGCTGCCAGCGCTGCGGTTGCGACTCCTGACCTTCTGGAAGTTGCTCCCGGTACACGGCATGAAAATCTGGAAGGCTGGATACCCCAGCTTGCCTCCGAAGATGAAATCCGGGATGCCCTGGAAAAAGCTTTCGATTATCGCGGGGACGTAACCATTACTCGCAAAGACGGCAGCAAGATCGAGGGCTATATATTTGACCGTCGTACCGGCAACACGCTCCCGGCATCGGTCGTCCGCCTGCTTCCCAAGGACGGCAATCAAAAGACCGCAATTGCATATTCAGACATTGCAGCATTGGCGTTCACAGGCCGCGATACGGCCGCGGGCAAGAGCTTTGAAGCATGGGTGAAAAAATACTGGCAGAAAAAGGCCGCTGGCGAGCAAAACATCGGCCTCAAGCCAGAAGCGTTGGAATAACTAATTGCTACCATCGAGGCAATTGAGTATGACTACAACAAGAAAAAAGACTTCCAAGAAAAAGACAAAGGGCCGTCGCTCAAAAGAGACTGCACCTGATGCATCTGCTGAAAAAGCCAAGAGAGAGATGCAGAAGCAAAAACGCGAGGACCTCCTGGCCTTTCGTGCAAGGATGAAGAAGTTTGGCCAAGAATTGCTGCGCAGGCGGCGCGAGGCGCTGGAGGAGTCAAAGCGGCATAAACGAATATTTTTATGAAGGTACTCGTTACCGGAGCCACCGGATTCGTGGGCAGCCATGTTGCGCAGCTTCTTGCCGCTCAGGGCGCCGACCTCAGGCTCCTCGTGAGAGCTTCGAGCAATACCGGCAACATCTCCGAGCTTAAGGCTGAACGAGTGGCTGGCGATCTCCGCGATGCCGAATCACTTAAGAAAGCTGTTCAAGGCTGCGAGTTTGTCTTTCATGTAGCTGCCGATTATCGGCTGTGGGTACGCGATCCCGAAGAGATGTACCGCTCCAACGTGGAAGGCACACGCGCCATCATTCGCGCTGCCCAAGCGGCTGGCGTGAGGCGTGTGATCTATACAAGCTCCGTGGCCACCATGGGGTTCACCAGGACCGGCCAGATCGTCAACGAAGATTCCCCAGTATCGTTGCGCGACATGGTAGGTCACTACAAGCGTTCCAAATTCCTGGCTGAACAACTGGCTCTGGAGTCAGGACAGAAGGGCGCTAACGTCGTCGTGGTTAATCCAACAACGCCAGTTGGAGAACGCGATATCAAGCCAACGCCTACCGGACGCATCATCGTCGATTTCCTAAAACGCAAGTTTCCCGCTTATGTGGATACTGGTCTGAATCTCGTTGACGTTACCGAGGTGGCGCGCGGACACCTGCTGGCCATGGAAAAGGCTGTACCCGGCCAGCGTTACATCTTGGGTGGCGTAGACCTCACGCTGAAGCAGATTCTTGACAAGCTATCCGCTCTAACCAATCTGCCTGCGCCCACGGTGCGCGTACCCCATTGGGTTGCTCTTGGGTTCGCGGCTTTCGACCAGTTCTTTACGGGCATGATTTTCCGCAAGGAACCACGTGCCACCATCGATGCAGTGCGGATGGGCAGGAAAAAGATGTTCGCGTCATCGGCCAAGGCCCAGCGTGACCTTGCTTTTAAAGTTTTGCCCATCGAAGATGCGTTGCGCCGCGCCATCAATTGGTTCAGTACCCACGGTTATGTCGAAGCATCGGGCGCAGTGGCTCCGGTCAGAGCATGAATGCGATCGCCATCATCGCTGCCCTGGATCGCGAGTTGAAACCCTTGGTGGAAGGCTGGAAGAAGTCTGCAGTTGAATTCCAGGGAAAGACTTTCCTCATCTATGAGCGGCAGAACCCGGAACAGCACGGGATGATTGCCGTAGCCGGTGGAATCGGATCTCATGCGGCGGAACTGGCGGCCCGGGCTGTGATTGCTCAGTATCACCCAGAGGCGCTGATTTCAGCCGGGCTGGCCGGAGCGCTCATCCGCAGTTTGAAAGTTGGCTGTATCGTAACGCCCAATGTGATCATGGACAGCAACAGCGGAAACGAATACCGCTGCACACTTGGCGACAATCTCATTGCCGGAGGAGTCCTGGTCAGTGCTGGTGAAATCGCCGGGCAGGAATCGAAACAAAAACTGGTGGAAGATTTTCACGCTCTGGCCGTAGATATGGAGGCAGCCGCCGTAGCCGAGGTCGCCCGAGATGCCGGGATTGGCTTCTGCTGCGTGAAGGCCATCTCCGATGAGTCCGGTTTTCCCATGCTGCCGCTGAACCAATTCGTAAGCCCAGCAGGTGATTTTCTCACCGGCAAATTTGTGCTCTGGGCGATGTTGCGTCCGTGGACTTGGGGCAGGGTGATTGCGTTGGGACGGAACAGCAGTCATGCAACACGCGCGCTTTGCGATTGGTTGAAAGAGCACGTGGCCAGAGGTCTGCAGCCCGGCAAAGTTATCAGGCTCGAACCAGCGACGAATGTTTAAAGTTCGTAAAAACCATTTAAATTCAGCGAATGCCCAGGAATAAGCTCGAGCTTTTATTGGTTGTGAACATTAGTCTTAACGTCTTCAAATCATTGAAAACAAAATAGCATTTGGCGGATAAAGGCGTCGCCGTGAGAAAATAGAGGGTTGATGCAAATAGCTGCACAAACAGATCCTGGCGTCCGTCGTTCGGTGATTCCGAAACTGATGAGAGCTGCCGTTTATCACGGGCAACAGGATGTGCGCTTGGAAACCGTTCCTGTGCCTGAGATTGAGCGTGGTGAGATTCTGGTGCGCGTTCATACCTGTGGCATCTGCGGGACCGATCTCAAGAAGATCGCAACCGGTTCGCACTCCGCTCCTCGGATTTTTGGGCATGAAACCGCTGGCCAGGTTGTGGCCACCGGAGAAGGCGTCGAGAACTTCAGTATCGGCGACCGGGTGATGATCTTTCATCACATTCCCTGCCGTGAGTGTTATTACTGCCGCCATAGAGTCTTTGCTCAGTGCCCGGTGTACAAGAAGGTGGGCGCTACTGCCGGTTTTGAGCCGAGTGGCGGAGGCTTTGCCGAATATGTTCGGGTGATGGATTGGATCGTCCGCGATGGGGTGGTCAAGCTACCCCATCACGTTTCGTACGAGCAGGCGTCTTTTGTAGAGCCGGTGAATACCTGCATGAAGGCCATCGAGTCGCTCGACGTCAAATCTGGGGAAACTCTTTTGGTCATAGGCCAAGGGCCAATTGGCTTGATACTTGCGATTCTCGCAAAAAGAGCGGGAGCCCAGGTCGTGACTTCCGATTTGTACCCCCAACGCCTTAAAATAGGTGCAACCTACGGGCTCAGGCAAAATGTGAATTCCGCTTGCGAAGACCCGGTCAAAGTTGTCCGGGAGATGACAGGCGGGCGTGGGGCCGACATCGTGATTCTGGCAGTTGCAGCTAACAGCTTGGTTCGCACTGCCATAGATGCAGCCCGGCCCGGCGGTAAGATCATGTTGTTCGCCCAGACGCAGCGCAGTGAGGTGTCCATTGATCCAGCCTCTATTTGTGTTGATGAGAAAGTGCTTTTAGGCTCTTATAGTGCATCGGTAGATTTACAAGAAGAGAATGTCAGGCTGGTCTTTGGTGGTGAGGTTGATTTTGCCGGGCTGATTACGCACCGTTTTAGTCTGGAGCAGGCTGTGGATGCGCTGGAACTGGCAGCCCATCCGGTGGCCGAATCCATGAAGATCGTAATACAACCTGGAATGCAGTGGGAGACAGCTTAGTGAAATCACACATGACGGCGGCCGTTCTCTACGGCAAAGAAGACCTAAAAATTGAGCGAGTGCCAATCCCCGGGCTGGATGACGGGGAAGTGCTCGTCAAGGTGAATGTCGCTTTGACGTGCGGCACCGACCTAAAAGTTTATCAGCGCGGCTATCATGCCCGCATGATCGTTCCTCCGGCGCTCTTTGGCCATGAGCTTTCTGGAGTGATAGAACAAGTCGGTCCGGGCGTAAGAGACTTTCGCCCAGGAATGCGCGTGGTGGCCTTGAACTCCGCCCCTTGCAGTTCCTGCTTCTATTGCCTCAAGCACCAGGAGAATCTTTGCGAAGATCTTCTGTTCAACAACGGAGCTTATGCCGAGTACATCAAAATTCCCCGGCGTATTGTTGAGTCCAACATGCTCGCCCTGCCTAGCGATGTGAGCTTCGAATCCGCTGCCATGACTGAGCCTCTGGCCTGTGCTCTGCGCGGGTTGCAGGAAACTGGCTCGGACTTGGGCGATACGGTCACAATCATCGGCGCTGGGCCGCTGGGGCTTATGCTGGTTCAGGTGGCCAAGCTGGCCGGCTGCAACGTAATTGCGGTAGTCAAACGCGATGAGCAGGTCAAGGCTGCGAAACGATTTGGCGCAGATGAAGTTGTCCATATCGGAAAAGCCAAGGAGCCGGTGGCCGCCGTCGTCCATCTGACCGAAGGACGCGGCTCCGATTCAGTGATTGAGGCTGTCGGACGTCCCCAGGCCTGGCAGTGGGCCGTGGACATGGTTCGCCGCGGTGGGGTTGTGAATTTTTTTGGTGGATGCGCCAACGGCACCAAGGTGGAACTCGATACCAATCGCCTACATTATTCCGAAGTTACTTTGAAGGCCACGTTCCACCATACACCGCAAACCGTACGCAAAGCGTTTACCTTGATTGCAGAAAAGAAGATCAAAAGCACAGATTACGTTACAGGAGAGGCACCGCTTTCTAAACTGAAACAGGTCTTGCAGCAGATGCTCGACCGCGGAAGCCAGATCAAGACCGCAATTATTCCGGGCCACTGATCGAATCATGTCAGTTTCTCCAACAAGCAGCCTGGTGGGCTGGAACGCCCTCCCGGCTTCATACCGCATTCCGGAATCTGCGCCTTCGCTGCGGGAGGCCCAAGATTATTGTGCGCAACTGGCCCGGAGCCACTACGAGAATTTCTCCGTCGCTACCTGGTTCTTGCCCAAGCTGTTGCGCCAGCACTTTTTCAACGTTTATGCCTACTGCCGCATTTCCGATGATCTCAGCGATGAAGTAGGCGACCCGCAGCAATCGCTCGAACTGCTCGGCCAATGGGAGAAAGAGTTGGACGCCTGTTATGCCGGTGCGCCGCGCCATCCGGTCTTTGTGGCCCTGGCTGAGACCGTACGACAGTTCAGTATTCCGCAGCATGAGTTTTCTGATCTGCTGATAGCTTTTCGCCAGGACCAGACCGTCACTCGTTTTGAAACTTTCGATCATCTTCTTGGCTACTGCAAATATTCCGCGAACCCCGTTGGTCATCTGGTGCTGTATCTGTGCGGCTACAGCGATGCTGAGAGGCAGCAGTTGTCCGATTGCACCTGCACGGCGCTCCAACTCGCCAATTTCTGGCAGGATATCGCCGTAGACTACGAGAAGGGCAGAATCTATCTTCCGCTCGAAGACCTGCGGCGGTTCGGGGTCTCGCCCGAAGATATTGCCCAACGTCGCGCCACCACCCATTTCATCGGCATGATGAAGTTTGAAGTGGAGCAAGCACGCGAATGGTTTGCGCGAGGACTTCCGCTCATCAAGAAAGTGAACAAAGAGCTGGCTATTGACCTTGAACTCTTCAGCCGCGGTGGCCAGGAAATACTGAACGCCATTGAGGGACAGGGTTTCGATGTCCTGAGCCGCAGGCCGGCGATCTCCAAGCCGCGCAAGCTCTGGCTGGTGGCCCGCGCCGCCTTAGGCAAGCTGCTGTGAGCGATCAACTGGCCCATGCTTATGCGGTCTGCCGGGGTATTGCCCGCCGGTCAGCCAAGAACTTTTATTACGGCTTTGTAGTGCTGCCTTCGGAGAAGCGCAATGCCTTCTGCGCTGTCTATGCCTTCATGCGCCACGCGGATGATATCTCGGATGGCCCGGAACTAAATCTGCATGAAAAACGAATGAAGCTCGGCGCCTGGCTGGAAGCTGCCAAGCAGGTGTTCGAGGGCAAGTCCACGGACGATCCCGTGCTGATGGCGTTGGCCGATTCGCAGAAGCGTTTCAAGATTCCTGTCGATCTCTTCGAGAAGCTGGTGTACGGCACCGCGCTCGATCTAGAGATACCCGCGCACTCCGATTCTCCCGCGGTGGTTTGCCGCACTTTCGAAGAATTGCGCCACTATTGCTATCACGTTGCCTCGGTGGTGGGTTTGGTTTGCATCCGCATCTTCGGTTACAAGGACTCCAAGGCGGAGTTGCTGGCGGAAGATTGTGGCCTCGCCTTCCAGCTTACCAACATCATTCGAGATATCAAAGAAGACGCAGGCATGGGCCGCATTTATCTTCCAGAAGAAGACCTGACCCGCTTCGGGCTTTCTCCGGACCAGCTAGCTCATCAGAGCCTGAGTGGCGACTCAAAATCCCAACAGTTGCGGCCGGTGCTCGAATTTGAAGCGGAGCGCGCACGCCGCTATTACGCATCGGCGAAATGGCTCATGGAACTGATCGAGGAAGACAGCCGCCCGGCGCTATGGGTCCTGGTGGAAATCTATAGCCGCCTGCTCAAAAAGATTACGGACCGCAATTACGATGTATTGACCGAGCGCGTCCATCTGACACTCTTCGAAAAACTGAAAGTGCTCTCGCGAGGATTGCTGCTGCGGATTGCATGAAAACAGCAGGCATCATCGGCGGGGGATTGGCTGGTCTGGCTGCTGGCTGCGCTCTCGCGGATGCCGGTTTTCGGGTCATGCTTTTTGAGCGGCGTCCTTATGTGGGGGGCCGGGCATCATCTTATGAGCATCCCGGTACCGGCGAAG
>DASZEU010000178.1:0-23086 GCA_035940535.1 Candidatus Angelobacter sp. | reverse complement strand
GCATGGATGCGGTCATTATTTGCGTCCCTACTCCGCTCAACGATCATCATGAGCCTGATTTGAGCTTTATCTCGACCACGGCTGAAAATATCTCTTCGTATCTTCGTCCAGGGCAGCTCATCGTGCTGGAAAGCACTACCTACCCTGGAACGACCGAAGAACTGCTCGTTCCAATCCTGGAAAGAAACCCAAGTGGCCTGCGGGCGGCACGCAATGGAGCGGCTTCAGCCCACGAATTCTATGTGGCTTTTTCGCCCGAGCGTGAAGATCCCGGGAATGATACGGTGGCCCGGCGGGATATACCTAAAGTTGTGGGCGGCTTAAATGCCGCAGCTACCGGGCTGGCTACTGAACTTTATGCCGGCATCTTCAACCGCACAGTCGCCGTCTCCAGCCCGGCAGCCGCGGAAATGACGAAACTGCTCGAGAATATCTACCGATGCGTGAACATCGCCCTGGTGAATGAGTTGAAATTGCTATGCCTGCGCATGGGCATCAATATATGGGAGGTGATTGAAGCGGCTTCTACCAAGCCCTTTGGCTTTCATGCCTTTTATCCCGGCCCGGGGCTGGGAGGCCATTGTATTCCCATCGATCCTTTTTATCTTTCCTGGAAAGCCAGGGAGCACGACTTTCATACGCGCTTCATCGAACTGGCTGGCGAGATCAACCAAAACATGCCATACCATGTAGTTGCATCCACGGCAGCCGCTCTCAATCGGGAGAAGAAATCCCTGAACGGAGCCAGCATTCTGGTATTAGGCATCGCTTATAAGAAAGATATTGACGACCTGCGCGAGTCGCCCTCCCTGACCATCATCGAACTGCTGCAGAAGGAAGGAGCAAAAGTCTGCTACAACGATCCTTACTTCACCTTTGTGGGGCGCGGCCGCAAATACGACCTGCAAATGCGCAACACGGCGCTGGAGAATCTAGGACAATACGATTGCGTGATCATTGTGACCGACCATTCGGATTACGATTACCAAAAGATCGTAAGCGAGTCACGCTTGGTGATCGATACCCGCAATGCGACACGAGGCATTCACGCACCCAACATTGTGCTCTGCTAGCGATATCCACCAAAGTTCCAACGGCGGAAGGCCATCTATGGTCCGGTACGCAGGGAGTTGGGCAAGGTTTTTCACGCCTTGGCGCAGCAGGAATGTTGGATCGTAGAAGGACACCTGATGCCGGACCACGTGTATATCTGTATCAAGATACCGCCTAAGCACCCGGTGGCGTCGGTGATCGGATTCTTGAAGGGCAAGAGTGCGGGGGAAGGAAAGAACTTCAGTGGGCGAATCCTTCTGGGCACGGGGCAACGGCAGCGCCGGTGATTGATATCGGCGTGCGAACAAGGTGGGTAATGACGACTGTAAACAGAGAGCATTTTTCGAGACCATTAACGGATCGGTTGTACGACTGTTGTACGATTCGCGCAAATGATCTGGAAGTGATTGATTTTAGACGATTAAATTGGTGGACCTGGTCGGGATCGAACCGACGACCTTCCCGGCAGGCCGGGACGCGCTCAACCTTGGAGCCTCGAAGCTCGTATCAATTCCTGAATCGAACGATGCGACTTCCAGCTCTTTAACTGCCGCTCGCGCCGACGCGCCTCGGCCAAAGTATCGAAATCCTCTTGATACACGAGAACCCAAGGTCCTCGAGCGCGCGTAGAAATCGTCTGTCCGCGTTGGTGTTCCGCAACTCGGGCAAGCACGTCCGTCCCAGAGCCAATGTAGAACTTTTGTGTACGCTCACTTTGTAGAATGTAAACGGCTGGCATACAAAGGGATTTTTGGTGGACCTGGTCGGGATCGAACCGACGACCTCTTCCATGCCATGGAAGCGCGCTCCCAAACTGCGCCACAGGCCCATTAGGTTGGTGATTTCTATTCTCTCTGACTCTGGAAGAATCGTCAACGTCCCACATCGCCCGAAGTCTGATACATTTCTCTTAGGGGCAATAGCCGGTTGGTCCTACGGCCTGTATCGGGATGGATTTCACTACAAATACAGCATCAACGGGAATTTGCAAGCGCTGTTCGCACGAGCTGGATCCAGGCGCGCTGGAGTGCGAGCAGTGTCTGACGCTGGTCCATGTCGACACTCTGGAACGGCTGGCGGGAGAGGCGAACGCCCTGGAGGCGCGCGGCGAATTATTAGCTGCGCGAGATCTCTGGCTCAGGGCAGTTCCACTGCTCCCCCAAGAGTCAGCAAAAGGTAAATGGGTGCGTGAGCGCATTCGCACGCTCGAAGAAGCGGCCACTGCTTTGGAGGGCCGCGAGAAGAAGAAAAGATGGGCGGGCAAACTGGCTCCGCTGGGCGGAATCGGGCTGATACTGGCGAAGCTGCTCAAGTTTAAGTTCCTCTTCAGCCTGGTAGCTTTCATGGGCTTTTATTGGTCGATATGGGGAGCAAAATTCGGTATTGGCTTTGCCGTGCTGATTCTCATCCATGAAATGGGCCATTTTATCGACATCAAGCGCAGAGGATTGCCGGCAGAGATGCCGGTGTTCCTGCCAGGACTTGGCGCTTATGTGAAGTGGCAGGCACTGGGCGTCTCCCAGGCGACTCGGGCTGCTGTCAGCCTGGCCGGGCCTTTAGCGGGCTGGTTTGCGGCCGCTGTGTGCGCCATGATCTTTTATCAGAGCGGCGATCGGCTTTGGGCGGCCCTCGCCTTTTCTGGAGCGTGGCTCAATGTGATCAACCTGACTCCCGTTTGGATGCTCGACGGAGGGCAAGCTGCGTTTGCCTTGAGCAAACTCGAGCGCTTGGTGGTGCTTGCTATCAGCGTTGCAATCTGGTTTGCATCGAAACAGAACGTTTTTCTGCTGGTGGCGCTGGGTGCGACTTGGCGTCTTTTCACCAAGGACGCTCCACCGCGTTCCGATCCAGGCATCACCGCCTACTTTATAGCCGTGCTGCTTGGCCTGGCAGTGGTGATGTGGATGATGCCCCAGGCGCGGGGACTTGGCTATCAATGAGGATTCAACTTACAAAATCACTTCGAGGGAGCAGAGAGAATGAGCGCATGTGAGGCCATTGTATTTAACGAAATCACCCAGGAAAAATGGAGCTGTATCAAGCAGACCGTGCAGCAGAAGACGGGCATCGTCATCGACGCCGACAGCGGAACGACCACGCGCAGCGCTTTTACTGTCACCTGGAATTGCAACCTCGAAACCCAGGTCCTTACCTTCCAGGTCACCGACAAACCCATGATGATTCCCTGCGAAACGATCTACTCCCGCTTCCGAGAAGTGATCAACAGGTGCGCATCGGGCAATCAGGAGATCGAGTAATAGGGAGATCAGGTGAGCGGAAACCAAGGACTCAATCAGCGGCAATCAGTCGAAATCAGCGTTGAGGGGTTGGTTGAGGTTTCTGCTAGCAGCTAGAGGCTACGCCGCTCGATACGCAATCACAAAGATACGCCGGAAGGGAAACAGCACCTTGCCGCTTGGGCGTTGGGGATAAGCTTTCCTTAGACGCTCCAGGCATAGATCCTGAAAGTCTTTTCTCTGTTGATCGTCAGGCAATGCTTGCAAATAGGGCCGCATTCCGGTCCCGCGAATCCATTCCAGGATGGCTTCCGGGCCGTCGAGGATGTGAAGATACTCCGTCTCCCACAGATCCAATGATGAAGCCAAAGGGTGCAGCAGATCATAGTAGAACGACAAGGATTCCACACCGATCCCGGCGCTTGCATTTTGGAGGGCGTCCCGCCATTGAGGTTCCTGCGCGACCTCACCCATGATGCGATGGGCGGGCGCATGAAAATTGGCAGGCATCTGGAGAGCGAATGCTCCTCCCCCAGACACCATCTCGAACAGGCGCGGGAATAACTTGGCATGGCCGGGGAGCCAATGCAAGGCGGCATTGGAGAAAACAAGATCAAAGCGCTGCTGGCTGCTCCAGTTTGCGGCGTCTGCTTTTACCCATCTCCAGTTTGGATGGGCGGCGGCTGCTTCCGCCAGCATTTCAGCGGAATTGTCCACGCCGGTAATCGTGGCCTGCGGCCAGCGTTCATGGAGCATCTTGGCGCTGTTGCCTGGTCCGCAACCGATGTCAACGATGTGCGCTGGATTGTGCAGCTCAATGCGTGAGATCAAGTCAACAGCCGGACGTGCCCGCTCGTATGCGAATTGTAAATAGAGTCCGGCATCCCAGGCTGACATAGACTTATCAGGAAGCAGGCTTGATGACCGATTCAATGGCGGTGCGAAGATCATCGTAAGACATTGCCCCCGGATGATAGAGGGCGACCTGTCCGTTGCGGTCAATCAAGACCAGCGTCGGAGTGGTGCTGGCTCCATAGACCTCGAAGTTGGCCTTGCTGACAGGGATTGGAATGTCGAGCAATCCCGGGTAAAACCGCTGGCGGATGGTTTCTATATAGCCAAGTTCCTCTGGTGCCGAAACCTCTTGTCCACGGGCTGCATAGCCGTAGAGCTGGGTTGGCCCCATCACGACCAGCCCTTGGCCCGCATATTCCGACCGCAACCGGGTGATGATCGGAGCTTCGTTTTTGCAGTCACCACACCAGTGCGCCCAAAAAAAGAGAAGCACAGGAGATCCATGGAGCTTGCTGAGGGGCAGCGCAGGCGCGGACCCTAGATGCTCCTTAACGTCGAGTGGCGGCGCTGGACGGTGCACCAGGCTCAGCAGGTTCAGGTTCTTTTGCAGGCGCGGGCGAATCGAGGTTTTGCCATACTTGGCGAGCGCATTCTGGAGTAGCGAGACGGCTTGCCTGCGCTCTCCCTTTGCCATCAACACCTGCGCCTGAACCTCGAAGGCTGCGCCCAAGGCAATTGCCAAATGTGGCGATGAGTCGAGCGGGACCTTCTTTAGTTGTTGCAGGCTCAGCGATTCAGTCTGCTTGGAATAGGACAAAGCCTGCTCCAACTGGCGCGAGGCCAGGGAGCCGCGCGCCATCCAGGAAAGCGCTTCGAGGTATTCAGGATCAACGCCGTGTTGCACGCGGTAAGCCTGCAGTTCAGAGCTGGCCGCGCTGAAGTTGTTTTGCGCGATTGCGCCGCGTACATCTTCAATAATCCCGCCAAAGGCGAGCGATGATAGCAACAGGATAAGTGCGATTCGATAGGTCATTTGCATTGATTGAAATACATTCTATTTTACGACCTTTTTCGAAGATGACGTGTGCTTACCGGGTTGGTTTTCACCGCGCCTTCCAATCTGCTGCGCCCTCAAAAGCTTTGGCGGCGCTGATGAGCGTGGTCTCCTCGAAATGCTTTCCCACCAGCATCATGCCCACTGGCAATCCATCGACCTTGGCGCACGGAATGGTGAATGCCGGATGCCCCGACACGTCAAAGGGGCAGGTATTGTGCTGCATGTTAAGTGCGGCATCGACATACACCTCGCGGGGCGCATCGGCGGGCGGAATGCGGGTTGCAGGGAAGGGAATGGTGGGCATCACCATGAAGTCATAATTCTTGAACACCGCATCGTAGGCGTTGCGCAGCAGAACGCGCAGATTCTGGGCCTTGGCATGATAACGATTGTGATAATAGCGATGCATGTAGTCACCCAGCAGCAGAACCAGCTTCACGGTCTCTGAGACATCGTCGGGACGCGAAGTCCAGCCACGAGCAAATGCCTCTTGGAGCGATGTGGTGTAATACCCCATCCAGTTGTTGCCCATAGCGTAGCCTTTGATCATCATCTCGGCTGCGCCTTCCAGGATCACGCCCGTCCATATATGAGGGCCGTCGTAATGTATAGGCACGGAGACTTCTTCAACAGTAGCTCCCAGTTTTTTGAACTCGTCGATAGCTTCGCGGACTTTGGCATCTGTAGCCGCAGCACGCGGATCAGCCGTGGGATGTCCGAATCCCTCGCGCAGTACGGCGATTTTCAATCCTTTTGCGCCTTTCTCCAAAGCTCCCATGTAATTGCCAACGCGGGCGTTGATGGTGCGCGGATCATAGCCATCCGGACCAGCAATGGCTGTCAGCAGGCGGGCCACGTTCTCAACACTATTGCAGATAGGGCCGCAATGGTCCACCGAGTAGGAAATAGGCATGCCCCCAGTCATAGGAACCAGTCCCCATGTGGGTTTCATTCCGTAGACGCCGCACCAGCAGGAAGGTGTACGGATGGAGCCGCCTTGATCGCCGCCCAGAGCCATCTCTACCTCTCCGGCTGCGACCAGCGCCGCGCTGCCGCCGGAAGAGCCGCCGGTGCTGTATTCGGGATTGTGAGGGTTACGAATCGGTCCAGTGGCGCAGGTATGGCTGCCCGCCGAGAAGCATAGGTCTTCGCAGGCTGCCTTGCCCGCAACCGTGCTGCCAGAATCGAGGATGCGCGTGACCACCGTGGCGTCCACCTCAGGTACATAGCCTTCCAGCAGTTGCGAACCATTCATCATCGGCACGCCAGCTACACAGATATTGTCTTTTACCGCAACGCGCTTTCCCTCAAGGACGCCTGTGGCTGATCCCTTGATCTCCGTCTTCCAATACCAGGCATTGAACGGGTTCTCTTCGGCCCCCGGACGATAGCCAGGAGTCCGCGCGTACTTCACCGGCAGCTTGGGCTCTGCAAGCTGGTCAAGCCGGTTGTACGAAGCAATCGAGCCGGCCATAAGCCCTCGGAAGGAGGCGGCGTCTTCGGAAGTCAGAGTCATGCCGAATGATCCGGCAATTTCTAAAAGCTGGTCGATGGAGGGCAGGCGTACCGGCATGTTTCTTCCTCGGCGTAGATGATTTTTCGGAGATCAAAAGCGGTTCAGTGTACGCGAGTCGCCGCTGATCTCGCAATCACGGCTTCGTGCAGCTTCAGAAGCCCATGATCCGTTGCTGGCTCACCTCTCTACTCTAGCCGCAAACACAGGTGCTCAAGACGAGGCCGCCTACACCCATGTTGAACGATAGTCACCGGTCTGGGCCGCGCATTCGTGCTACCATAAACGCTCGTTTGGATGTTCGTTAGGGGGAGAAAAAATGAAAAAAATCGTCGCGGCCTTGGTTCTTTCTCTGACCGCTGCTCCAGCATTTTCGCAGAAGCCATGCGAGGAACTGAAATCCGAAATTGCCAAGAAGCTAGACGCCAAAGGCGTGAAGGATTATCAGTTGGATGTCGTAGCGACCGAAGAGGTAAAAGATCAGAAGGTCGTCGGCAGTTGTGAAGGCGGCAAGAAGAAAATTGTATACAAGAAAAAAACTTCCTAAACTCTCTCCTTTCGTTGCGTGACCATAGAGGAAGCCCTCGGCAACGCGGTTAAGTCCCCGAAGGGGACTTCTGACAGTAGCCCAGCATGATTCGGCGCTGTCATGCGCCGAATCCAATGCTGGGTTAGGTTCAAAACAAAACGGAGTCCCGTTAGGGACGGTTGAATCATTCTTCCTGGATTCCGTAAGCCGCCAATAATCTCTTGAATTCCTCTTCAAAGCTGATCCGCTTGTGATGTTCTGGTGGTCGCCGGATGTAGGTTACCGTCCTGTCTCGCATCTCATCCCGAATCCAGGGCCGGCGTTCAGCGGCAGTGAAGACGATGTGGAACAGACAGCACAGATAGCTGTGAGACATCAAATTCAGCCGTCCCTAACGGGACTCCCATTGGTTTGGAAGGTAACCCAGCATTGGGTTCGGCGCCTGACAGCGCCGAACCATGCTGGGCTACTGCCAATACTGTTCAGTTAAGCTTTTGATGAACCTTTTCGATTAACAGATTTGTCGGAGAGAGTAAAAGAAAACCTGTGTCGCCCCTCTGGGGCTTGTCATTTATCTGTAATCTTTTCCCAGCGTTCACACGCTGGGCTAACTTCTTAGCGCGCCTACGGCGCTGACCATCTGAGCCCCTGACAACTTCGAATTCCTTAAGTGAACCGTATTGGGGCTACTGCCAAACGTCCCTGCGGGACTCCATCACAGATTCCAAAGCATCTCCGAAAGGAGGCTCAATAATTCCGTCGGGGCTGATCAGCGGTGATCTAGGTCGAATAATCAGCATTGATACGCACATACTCAGCCGTAAGGTCGCAGGAGAGGAAATCCAGGCTGGTCTTACCCATCCCTAAAGCAATTCTTATGTCGTACTCTGATTGCGACATATATTGATGAGCGCGCTCGTGATCAAACTTGCACGCTGCTCCCTTGCGGAAGATTTGCTGGTCACCTAAGTAGATACTGATCTTTTCGGGATTCACTGTTACTCCGGAGCGGCCGATGGCAGCCACGATTCTTCCCCAATTCGGATCAGCTCCGGCCCACGCAGTTTTTACCAGAGCCGAAGTGGCAATCGTAGTGGCGATCTGCCTTGCTTCTTTGGCATTGCGGGCCTGCTCGATCTTGAGCCGTACCACGTGCTTTACGCCTTCTCCATCAGCCACGATCTGCTGGGCCAGCGACGCGCAAACATCCAAGAGCGCCGATTCAAATTCGCTGCGAAGCAGCTTTAGTTGTACGTTGCTTTTGCCACTGGCCAAAAGCAGCACGGTATCGTTCGTAGAGGTATCACCATCAATCGAGATGTTGTTAAAAGTGCGATCTATGGCACTTTTTAGCATCTGCTGCAATTCGCGTGGCGTGGCTCTGATGTCGGTAAACAGATAAACCAGCATGGTCGCCATATTGGGATGGATCATGCCTGCGCCTTTGGCCACTCCCACCAGGTTGATTTTGAGTTTCTTGTGACCCACTTCAGCCGAAGCCAGCTTGGAGCGAGTATCGGTGGTGAGAATGGTGCCGGCAAACGAATGGAGTGCATCGTTTCCGGCTTGCGCTGTGGCAATCAGGTTGGGAAGAGCAGCCAGGATTTTTTCCACCGGCAGAGGCACGCCGATGATGCCAGTAGACGATGGAAATACCTGAGCGGGCTTTGACCGGATGTTCTGTGCCACTCCCCGGCAGACCATCTTTGCAGCCTTGATGCCCAGTGCGCCCGTAGCGCAATTCGCATTTCCAGAGTTCACGATCAGGGCGTAAATTTTCCCGTTAGAGGTACGGAGGTTTTCGCGTCCAACAATCACAGGCGCAGCCACCACCTGGTTTCGCGTGAACACCGCCGCCGCCGAAGCACCCTCAGGCGCCAGGGCCAGCGCAAGATCAGGCCGGCCGCTGGCCTTGATCCCAGCCGTGCCGGCAGAAAACAAAAAACCTTCAGGTATATGCAAAGTCAAGCTTGCAAGCCTCACAGAAGTGGGATAACTACGGTACTTTGAAACTTAATAAGTTAGTTACTCGCGCTCGATATTCAGTCGTCCCCCTAAAGGGGGACTTGGTTTATTTGGCTATCTTTCCCGCCGTTGAAACGGCGGGCTATTTTCATTCGTCCGGCCAGCGCCGGACTGGCGCCCATCAGCGGCAATCAGTTCAAATCAGCGTCATCAGCGTTGAGCTTTTGATTTTCCTCTGCGCTGGGGCCTCTCCGGTGAGCTCTTGATTTTCCTTTGCGCCCTTAGCATCCTTTGCGGTGGAATGGGTTTGATCTTCAAACTTGCAGCCTCACCAATGGTATCGGTATACGAGTCTCGCGATATGCCGCCATGTTCTCAGGCAATGGCCCGCGCACCATGGCGATCTCGTCGCAGGCGTAGAGGCTTGGGCAGTGTAAGCAGTCTTTGTAGATCTTGTCGGGAAGCTCTTCGCGGCGGGCGATACTAAAACCCATGAGGGCAAAGAAATCAGGAATACGTGTAAAAAGACAGACGCAGCTTACGCTGTGGCGTTCGGCTTCCTGTAATAGGGCCTCCACCAACTTTCGTCCTGCACCTCGTTTTTTTGCAACCGGATCGACCGCGATGGACCGTATCTCCGCCAAGTGAAGACCATAAAGGTGCAAAGCGCCACAACCGATAATCTTGCCCTGGTCTTCCGCAACCACGAAATCGCGAACGTTCTCGCAAAGCTCAGAGATGGTGCGAGGCAAGAGGGTGCCCGACTGAGCATAAGGCTCGATGATGCCGTGAATATGCTCGACATCCGGCAGTGTGGCGTTACGCGTGTGCACTTTCGGTTTCCTGTAAAGCAGTGAGTCTCTGGCGCGCGGTCTTCAAGGCCTGCTGTACCCAGCAGGGCGCAGTACCTCCCGGGACATCGTGACAGGCAAGCACAGCTTCAACCGTCAAATGGTCGTAGATGTCTTCGCCAAATGCCGGGCTGAATTCCCGCAGTTCCGTCAATGAAAGTCCCTGCAATTCACATTTTTTTTCAACACACTTCTGCACCGCATGGGCAACAATTTCGTGGGCTTCGCGAAAGGGGACATCGTGTTTGACCAGATAGGTCGCGGCTGCCAGCGCGTTCATAAAGCCGCGTTCGCAGGCGCACCTCATACGGTCGTAATTGAGCCCGACCTGGCGCATGAATCCTGTAGCTACTTCCAGGCAATACCGAACCGTGGATGCGGCCTCAAACAGCGGCTCCTGGGTTTCTTGCATGTCCTTGTTGTAAGCCAGCGGAAGTCCCTTGATCGTCGTCAGCAAAGCCACTTGGTTGCCCAGAATGCGCGCCGCTTTGCCCCGGATCAACTCCAACGCGTCCGGATTTTGCTTTTGCGGCATGGCGCTGCTTCCGGTGGAATAGGCTTCGGGCAACTGGATGAAGCCATACTCCTGGGTGGCAAACAGAATGAACTCCTCTGCCCAGCGGCTTAGGTGTATCGCCAACAGCGAGAGTGCATTGACGAACTCAATGGCAAAGTCGCGATCACTGGTGGCATCGATGCTGTTGAGCGTGGGGCGATCAAATTCCAATTGCTGGCTGACCAGTGTGCGGTCCAGCGCCAGCGTTGCGCCGGCCACCGCACCGGAGCCAAGTGGGCATTCATTCAAACGCTGTCGGCAATCCTGCAAGCGTTCGAAGTCGCGGAAGAACATCTGAAAGTAAGCCATCAACCAGTGCGCCACCAACACCGGTTCAGCGCGTTGCAGGTGAGTGTAAGCAGGCATGACCGCACCTTCTGCTTCTTCCGCCCTGACCAGGAGTGTTTCCAGAAAATCCAGAAGGATGATGCGTAGCTCATCAATCGTGTCACGAACGAAGAGCCGCAGGTCGGTGGCGATCTGCTCGTTGCGGCTCCTTCCGGCATGAAGCTTCCTGCCAGTCTCACCAATCAAGCTCGTCAACTGCTTTTCGACGAAATGATGCACGTCCTCGGCATCATCATCGCGAAAAAAGTTCGGCTCCGTCTCTCCTCGCCGCATGATGTCGTCCAACCCGGTAAGGATGCGGTCCCATTCCTCGGCAGAGAGCACACCCGCAGCTCCCAGGGCCTGCGCGTGAGCACGGCTGGCCGCCAGTTCGTAAAGCAGCAGCTTCTGGTCGAATGGAAACGACCGCTGCCACTGCTCGAACTGCCGATCAAGCGGCTGCCGAAACCGGCCTGACCACATGTTCACTTCGTGACCTCTTGGCGAATGCGGGCGCGGGAGCGGGCCGGCAGGCCAAGGATGCGGATGAACCCGGCGGCATCCTTCTGGTCATAGCTTTCGCTCATGGTGAAGGATGAAAGGTCAGTGCGGTACAGCGAGAAGTCAGACTCGCGTCCGGCAATCGAGATGTTGCCTTTGTAGAGTTTGAGTGTAACCGTCCCGGTGACTTCCTTCTGGGTCTCGGTTACAAAAGCGTCGAGGGCTTCGCGCAAGGGCGTGAACCACAAGCCGTAGTAGACCAACTCGGCATATTTGAGCGCCACGTGCTGTTTGAAGTGCATGAGATCGCGGTCCAGGCAAAGCGCTTCAAGTTCGCGATGGGCTGTAAGTAGCAGGGTTCCACCAGGAGTCTCGTAGCATCCGCGGGACTTGATGCCGACAAAGCGGTTCTCTACAAGATCGATGCGCCCAATGGCGTTGCGGCCTCCCATCTCGTTGAGCAATTCCACCAGGGAGGCGGGCTCAAGCTTTTGACCATCCACAGATACGGGCGTTCCAGCGTCAAAGCCAACGGTGACCGTTTCTTCGCGGTCAGGAGCTTCCTGGGGCGAACGCGTCATCTGCCAGGTGGAGTCGAAGGGAGCATTCGCAGCGTCTTCCAGCTCTCCGCCCTCATGGCTCAAGTGCCATATATTGCGGTCGCGGCTATGGATCTTCTCGCGGCTGGCGGCTACAGGAATACCGCGCTGCTCGGCGTAATCCAGGCAGTCTTCGCGCGACTTCAAATTCCATTCCCGCCAGGGAGCTATGACTTTCAATTCCGGGGCGAGCGCCTGAAATGCGTGCTCAAACCGGACCTGATCGTTTCCTTTGCCGGTACAGCCGTGAGCAAGAGCGGTAGCGCCTTCACGCAGAGCCACGGCCACTTGATGCTTGGCAATGACCGGGCGCGCGAGAGAGGTACCCAGCAGATACTTGTGCTCATACACAGCTCCGGCACGCAGAGCAGGGAAGACATACTCGCCCAGGAACTCGTGACGTAAATCCACAACGCTCACTTTGGAAGCGCCGGTCTTGTGGGCTTTCTCTGTGACCGCATCGATGTCATCGCTCTGGCCGACATCGGCGATCATGGCGATTACATCGCAGTTGTAGTTCTCTTTGAGCCAGGGAATGATGATGGAGGTATCGAGCCCTCCTGAATATGCCAAGACAACTTTTTCACGCATGATTGCTCCTTGAAGATGCCCGGCGGATTCCTCCCCCAAGCAATAAAAGCAGGATGGCTTTTTGCACGTGCATCCGGTTTTCAGCCTGATCGAAAACCACTGAGCGGGGCGAGTCAATCACGCTGGTTGAGACTTCCTGCTCGCGATGTGCCGGAAGGCAGTGCATGAAGACCGCCTTGGGAGCAGCGTGACTGAAGAGCTCGTCGTTCACTTGATAGCCGGCAAAGATTTTTTCCCGTTCGGCGGCTTCTGCTTCGGATCCCATGCTGGTCCACACATCGGTGTAAACAGCGTCAGCGCCACTGACTGCACTCAGCGGATCATGGGTGAAGTTGATCTGCGCGCCGGTAGTTGCGGCAATTGCGAGAGCAGCCGAGGTGATCTGCGGATGCGGAGCGTAACCTTCGGGCGTTGCAATCGAGAATTTTGCGCCCAGGCTGGCTGCGCCCAGCATCAGCGAATGGGCCACATTGTTGCCATCGCCGACGTAGGCAAGATGCAACTGGCTCACGTCGCCGAACTTTTCCTGAAGCGTGAAGAAGTCGGCAAATGCTTGGCAAGGATGCTCCATGTCGCTCAGGGCGTTAATGACTGGAATGCACGAGTTCTGGGCGATCTCCACCACGGTATCGTGCTCAAAAGTGCGGACGACAACTGCATCCACCCAGCGTTCAACGTTGTGGGCGATATCGCGCAGGAGCTCGCGATCTTTCATGCGGGAACGAGTCTGGTCCACGAAGAAAGTGGCCCCGCCCAGGCTGGCCATGCCAGCTTCAAAGGTCAAGCGGGTACGCAGAGAGGCCTTCTCAAAGAACAGCACCAGTTGCTTGCCGGCCAAAGCGGCGCGAAAGTCCGCAGGACGGTGCTTGATGATGTTGGTGAGCTCAAATAGAGATTTGATCTCCTCCGGAGAAAAATCCTGCACCGAGACCAAATCACGGCAGGTCCGAGGTTGCTCCAACGGCGCTCCCAGCGCCGCGTAGTCGTAAATTCTTGCTCCCATCATCTGTTCCTCCGTCCTGCTTTTGAAAGGGCACCGGCTGCCCTTGTAGATTGAAACGGCACAGCATTACAGGCCACTACGATTTTCAGTCGTCCCCCTAAAGGGGGACTTGGTTTATCTGCCTATCTTTCCCGCCGTTAAAACGGCGGGCTATTTTCATTCATCCGGCTATCGCCGGACTGGCATCATCAGCGGCAATCAGTTCAAATCAGCGTCATCAGCGTTGAGCTTTTGATCTTCCTTTGCGCCCTTAGCGTCCTTTGCGGTGCAATGTTTTTGGCTCTGGCTCTTCTACGCTATGGTCAAGGCTTTTCTGCAGCGTTTGTTCCAACTGGCGTAAAGCCGCATCCACATGTTGCTTCTTAATAATGTAGGGAGGCAGGAAGCGCACGACTGTTTCATCAGTGCGGTTCAACACCACGCCCCGCTCCAACATTTGTTGCACGATTGCTTTGGCCAGATCGGCAGATTCAACTTCCATACCGATCATGAGCCCCAGGCCGCGGACTTCATGGATTACCTCATATTTGGTCTGTAGTTCTTTGAGCCCCTCGATCAGATACTTGCCGACTTCTTGCACGTGCTTGAGAACCTTTCCTTTTTCGAGCAGATTGACGAGTTGCAAGGCGACGGCGCAGGCCAGCGGACCTCCACCAAACGTGGTGCCATGCATTCCGGGATGCATGCACGCCGCTACCTTTTCGCTGACCAGCAGCGCGCCCAGAGGAAGGCCGCCGGCAAGAGGTTTGGCTATAGTCACCAAGTCAGGCTGGATGCCGTAATGCTGGTAGGCAAACCAGCGTCCTGTGCGCCCCATGCCGCTCTGGATTTCGTCGGCGATCAGCAAAGCGTTGTGTTTGCGGGAAAGCTTATGGGCGGTCTCAGCAAACTCCCGGCTTACTGAGCGTATCCCGCCTTCTCCCTGAATGAATTCAAAGCCGATGGCGCAGACAGTCCCATCGAAGTTGCGCTCCAGATCTTCCACATCATTGAACTTCACGAATTGCACACCTGGGACACCGGGAGCAAAAGGAGCGCGGTATTTCTCCTTGTGCGTGGTGGCCAGCGAGCCAAAGGTGCGTCCGTGGAAGGCATGTTCCAGGGCCAGGATGCGCCATTTGGGTTCCTTGCCGTTGGACGAGTTTCCGTTGCCATGGGCATAGGCGCGCGCTACCTTCAGCGCGCCTTCCCAGGCCTCAGTGCCGCTATTGGTGAAAAAGGCGCGATCGAGACCGGAGATGCGAGTGAGCACCGTCGCCAATTTCCCCTGATACTCGTGGTAGAACAAGTTGGAGGTATGAATCAACAGCTTGGATTGCTGTGCAATCGTCTTGGTAATCGCAGGATGGCCATAGCCCAGAGCGTTCACGCCAATGCCGCTCAGAAAATCAAGATAGCGCTGGTTCTTGTCGTCATAGACGTATACGCCGCGTCCTTTGCGAAGCAGCACGGGATAGCGCTCATAAGTTGAAAGCAGCAACTTAGATTCGAGTTTGCTTACTTGCTCCAGGGTCACGCTACCGAGACCTCCGTTCCGGATTCGATTTTGGAAAAATAAAACTGCGGCAAGATTTCAACTTCGGCTGCGGGAAGGATACGAACCCGGTTCACGCCCTGAAGCAGGGCCTGCTTGCAGGCTTCGAGCTTGGGCAACATACCGCCGAAAATCACGGATTGCTGCGTGAGTTCAGAAGCTCGATCAAGATTCAGCCAGCGAATGACCAGCCCATCGGCATCTTTCACGCCCGAGACATCAGTAAGAAAGATCAGGGCGTTGGCGTGGCAGGCGACCGCGCAGGCCGAGGCCATCTGGTCGGCATTCACGTTGTAGTACTGGCCATCGTTGCCCAGTGCCACGCTCGAGATCACCGGCAGGCAGCCCTGCTGCCAGATTGCTTCAATCCACTTCGGATCAACCGACGAAATCTCTCCAACGTAACCAAGATCGTGGCCGTTGGGGGTTTTCTTCCGGGCGCGGAAGGCCATACCGTCTCCGCCGCACAGCCCCACCGCCGATTGGTGAACACGCGCCAACGCTGCAACCAGCATCTTGTTCATGTGCCCGGCCAGCACCATCACGGCGAAGTCGCGGGTCTCGGCGTCAGTCACGCGCAAGCCATCAATGAACTCGCTGGTCTTTCCTACCTTTGACAATACGCGGGTCAGGGCCATGCCGCCGCCGTGGACCACCGCCACCTGGTGCTCTGTGGCCAGTGACTTGATGGCCAGGGCAGCACGATGGAGCAGGTCGGTGTCCTCCAGGGTTACGCCTCCGAGTTTCACCACGATCTTCATTTCAGACCCTCCTCTTCATTCCATCCGAACATCAGGTTCATGTTTTGTACGGCCTGTCCGGCAGCGCCCTTCATCAGGTTGTCGAGACAGGAAACGATGACCATGCGTCGTCGCTCCGGCGCCAGGGTGAAACCTATGTCGCAGTAGTTGGTATGCAGCGAATACTGGATCTGTGGCATCTGGCCATGCGGAAAGATCCGCACCCAGGGCGAGCCTGCATAAAACTGCTTCATGCAGTCCTCGATGTTGTGGGCCTCGAGGGCCGAATTGAGCCTTACATAAATGGTGGAAAGGATGCCCCGAGGAATCGGCAGCAGATGCGGCGTAAACACCAACTGCTCCGGCGTAAGGCCGAGCTGCTCCAGAATCTCGCCGGTATGCCGGTGCGAAAACACCGAGTAGGCCGATAGGTTTTCTGCCACCTCCACGAAATGGGTCTTTTGCGTGGGCTGCTTTCCTGCTCCGGAGACGCCCGATTTGGAATCGCAGATCACCCCATAAGAAAGATCGAGCCAGCCGGAGTGGACCAGCGGCGCAAGCGCCAGAATGATCGAGGTCGCATAGCATCCGGGATTGGCCACCAGAGATGCCTGCTTCAGCTTGCCGCGATGCAATTCAGGAATGCCATAGACCGCCTTTTGCGTGAGCTCGTCGGCAAGCTCCGGATCAGAGTCGTGAAACTTATAGATCTCGCGGTATGCAGGAGTGTTGATCCTCCAGGCGCCGCTCAGGTCCACCACTTGCACGCCCCGCCGCAGGGCCTCAGGGGTCCATTCACGAGAAACTTCATGGGGTGTAGCCAAAAACAATACGTCCACACCCTTTTTCTGCAATGCATCCCAGGAAAACGATTCCAAGGGATAAACGCCATAGCCGCCATTGCTGCTCAGGTGCGGATATACCTGGTCCAACTGGGCCGGAGAGCTGCCTTCACCCTCGCGGGTAAAGAGCGCAGGCTTTTTGACCTGCGGATGGCGCAGAAGCAGCCGCGCCAGCTCAAATCCGGCGTAGCCTGTGGCCCCAACAATGGCGGGTTGGATGATAGGAGGCATCAGGCGCGCATCTCCTCCAACCGCGATTGCAGTAGCTTGGCCTTCTTGTTGTCCGGGGTAATGATCAGCAGGGTGTCATCGCCGGCGACGGTCCCCACAATTTCGTCCCAGGCTTCGCTGTCAATGGCCACGGCCACCGATTGGGCGCTGCCGGCCACAGTCTTGATCACCAACAGGTTCTGCGCCCGGCGCACCTCCCGGACAAACTCCCGCACCACGCGTGAGGCCAAAGGCGCCGGCTCGGCCGGCGCATCTCCATTAGGCAAAACATAGCCTTCCTGAGTCTTGACCAGCCGTAACTCGTTCAAATCGCGCGAGAGCGTGGCCTGAGTCACAGGGAATCCGTGCCGCGAAAGCACCTTGCTCAGCTCCTGCTGACTGGGCAGCGGCCCTTCATGAGCGAGTTCAACAATGACCTGTTGGCGCGCGAGTTTAGACATGACGATGACCCGAACGAATAATTATACATGTAAATGTATAATTATGCATTACTGGTGTCAACACAATAATAGGGAGGGAGTTGCGGGGCCCGAACTCTTCTGACTAGCGCACGAAAGACTCCCACAGCGCGGACCTGGTCGCGGACTTGGTAATGAAAAGCTCTCTAGGACATGAAAAACGGTGGACCCCGAAACGATCAGCGCCGGAGGCGCGGCAAGAGGTTAGACCAGGGTGAAACGCAGTGGAACCCTGAGAAATCGTTTATGTCGTTGACAGCCCATTTCATAAAGATGAAATTGCTTCCCCGGATCACTCCGAGCAGGGCAAAAGCAAGGTAAGCGGTTTCTTCATAGTGCTGCCCGACTATCATTTCTCAGGGCATCGCCAGTTCTAATCCTCCGCCGGCGGAGCCCTGGACACGCCCGCCTACCGCAATGAGGACTATCCGGCTCTTAATGCGCCTGCCTCTCTTGCCGCGCTGTTCCGAACTTCGATGGCCTTGACGGAGTTTTCAAACGCCCTTTCCAAAACGCGCCTGCCGATGGTCCCGAGCACGAAGCCGAGCACCCGCCCTTTGAGGTTTTTGCCGTCGCGTACGACGACCACGTCAATGCCGGTCGTGCCGTTGGGCTGGCGCGTGAAGGTGTAGGTGTGGCCCGACTTGCCTCCCCACACGTTGGAGTCGGTCGTCGTGAGGACGACATGGTTGGGATCGGACCAGTCGTAGTGCAGGCGTTCCCAGATGCCGCCCGAGCCTTCCGTAACGTCGGCCTGCGAGCGGTCCCGGTGATGCACCTTGAGGTACTCGTCGGCGCTGTTGCCAAAGAGCTTCGAGCGGCCAGGCCCGAAGTCGGTGAGGCCGGCGACGTACTGCTCCGGCGTCGAAGTGGTTGTCTGGTGGAGGTGGATCGTGGACATAGTGTGCTCCTTTCATTCAATCGTGTTCTTTGGTATCAGTGGAAGCGGCAGGGAGTCGAAACAGGAGAGCTTCTTTCATCGAAGCTCTCCTGCTGCTTCACCAACAGTTAGACAGCTTTGGCTAGGCCAGCATCGCGCAGTGATCTGAACCCCGCGCGTACTTCTGCAACGAAAAGCTGTGGTTGTTCCCAGGCGGCGAAATGGCCGCCTTTGTCCAGCTTGTTGTAATGGATCAGTTTGGGATACGCCCGCTCTGTCCAGCTCCGCGGGGCTGGATAGAGCTCGTCAGGGAAGACGCTCACGGCGACCGGGATGGAGACGCCTTTGGCATTGAAATACCCGAGTTTGCCCCAATTCTCCCAATAGAGACGGGCGCCAGAAAGCGCCGTGTTCGTCAACCAGGCGATCGTGATGTTGTCGAGGATGTCGTCGCGCGTGAGGCCTTCTGATTCTCCCGCAAAGACGCGTGAGATCAGCTCGTAGCTGCGCGCGTCGTGATCAAGGAAATAAGCCGCCAAGCCGACGGGTGAGTCCGCGATTCCGTACAGCGTCTGCGGTCGCAGCCCCATCTGGAACCCGTAGGCGATTCCCTTTTGATATACGAACTGCAAACGCTCGTAAGCGACCTTCTCATCGGCTGACAAACCCGATGGCGCTGGCGCCCCGGAAAAAGCCGCTTTGTCAATGTCGAGGGGAAAGATGCCAGGCATGTTGGTGTGAATGCCGAGCAACTCCGGAGGCTCCTGCAGGCCCATTAGTTCGCTGATGACCGCGCCCCAATCGCCGCCTTGCGCCACGAATTTCTTGTACCCCAGGCGCTTCATCAGCACGACCCAGGCACGCGCGATGTGGGGAACATCCCACCCGGTGGTGGCCGGTTTTCCTGAGTATCCGTAGCCGGGCATTGACGGGATCACTAAGTGGAATGCATCGGATGGGTTTCCGCCGTGTGCGGTAGGATTGGTCAGCGGATCGATGATCTTCATCTGTTCGATGATTGAACCTGGCCATCCGTGCGTAACGATCAGCGGCAACGCATTTTCGTGTTTTGAGTGGACGTGAAGGAAATGAATGTCCAGTCCATCGATCTCGGTGATGAACTGCGGCAGGGCGTTCATTTTTGCCTCGATCTTGCGCCAGTCATACTCTGTCGCCCAATAGCGCGCGAGTGCCTGGATTGTTGCGAACTGCACGCCTTGCGATGCATCCGCGACCGTTTCCCGTTCGGGCCACCTTGTCGCCTTGATGCGCGTGCGCAATTCGGTAAGTTCCGCTTCCGGAACATTCACGTGAAACGGACGAATCGCATTTTTGTCAGAGTCTTTGCTGGTTTGTTGTGCTGGAGTGGTTGGGGTCATGGTGTTCTCCTTTGGTTTCTTTTCTAAAACCTTTTGTGCCGAATGCGCCATCCGGAATCGGATGCGATGATCGCATCACAACAGAAGTGTGGAGGCACAACAATCAGCCGATGGTATTGGCGATACCTTCGTATCAAAAACTATATGTAGTGCTGCGCCATCAGGCTGCCACCTATCATTTCGACATTGAATCTCGTTCGTTATCGTTGAAGAGCACTTGCCGTGTTCGTTTCGCCTGAGCGTAGTGGCCTGAAAGCAGCACGAATCTCTTGAGAGAAAAGCTGCGGTTGCTCCCATGCCGCGAAGTGTCCGCCTTTCGGGAGCCGGTTGTAGTAAATCAGTTTGGGATACGCTTTCTCTGTCCAGCTCTTCGGGGCTGCATAGATCTCATCGGGAAAGACGCTCACGGCAGCCGGGATCGGGACACCTTTCGGGGCGAAAAGGGCTAGCTTGCTTTCCCAATAGAGGCGAGCCGAAGAGACCGCCGTATTCGTCAACCAGTAGAGCGTGACGTTGTCGAGGATGTCGTTTCGCGTCAGGCCCTCGGGCTGACCATCGAAAACGCGTGCGATGAGCGCCTGGCTGCGCGTGTCATGATCGAGCATCCAGGCGGCCAGGCCGACCGGTGAATCCGCAATCCCGTACAGCGTCTGTGGGCGGTTCATCATCTCCTGGGCATAGCCCAGACCATGCTTATAGAAGAAATCGAGCTGGTCCCACGCGCCCCTCTCCTCCTCCGAGAGGCCGGAAGGCGGCGGTTCGCCGAACTTGAGAGCCTTCGCAACGTCGGCTGGGACAGTGCCCGGCATGTTGGTGTGGATGCCGATCAATTCCGGAGGCGCCTGCAGAGCCATCTGCTCCGTAACAGCGTTTCCCCAATCGCCGCCTTGAGCCACAAATCGCGTGTATCCGAGGCGCTTCATCAGCACGATCCAGGCGCGTGCGATGTGGATGGGGTCCCAGCCGGTCGCGGCCGGCTTTCCTGAAAACCCGTAGCCCGGCAGCGAAGGGATTACTACATCAAAAGCGTCTTCCGCCTTTCCACCATAGGCAGTAGGATCGGTGAGCGGGCCGATGATTTTCAACTGCTCGATGATCGATCCGGGCCACCCGTGCGTGACGATGACCGGCAAAGCGTTCGCATGCTTCGAACGGACGTGAATGAAGTGGATGTCGAGCCCGTCGATCGTGGTGATAAATTGCGGCAGGGCGTTAAGCCTCGCCTCGCACTTACGCCAGTCGTAATCTGTCGCCCAATACCGCGCGAGTTCACGAATCGTCGCGAGCTGCACGCCCTGCGACTGATCTGCGACCGTCTCCTGTTCTGGCCACCGCGTTGCCGCGATGCGGCGACGGAGTTCAACAAGTTTCACTTCCGGAACGTTGATATGGAATGGGCGAATTGCCGTTGTCTCGGTGGAGTACGACGGGTCGAGCTTTGCTGTCGCGAGTTGAGTCATGTTGGTGTCTTGTGGAGTCACGGTTGTCTTTTTTGGGTTGACAGTTTGGGCGCGGCAAGGAGCGCCGAAAAGTACAGGCGTAAGTGCAGCGACGGCGAGCAAGATTGCGACAAACTCGCGCCAACCGGTGAGGGAAGCGCCACCCCCCGAGGTGCCCGTGGTCGGGACGTTGGTGGTGTGATGTACTTCTTTGAGAAGCATGATGAATTCCCTTTCTGAAAACTCGTTTGTTGCGCATGTCCGAGTGAATCGGATGCGATGAAGGCATCACAACAGAAGTGTGGAAGCGAAACAATTGGACTATGGTATTGGCGATACGTTCGTATTGGAATCAGTGCCGCACACTAATTCCTACGGTTGCGAGAGAAGATATTGCTTCGACGACTTCATTTGTGGTCAGCAACCGCAGTGGCGTAGTTTGGAATATTGACCTTGAGAGCGGCGAAAATCGGATTTGTTGAGTGCAGCATCCGCGGACACTCAGGCCGCTTTAGGCGATGCGGTGAACGTCGCCGCATTCTTCCTGACGAACTCCTGTAGGCTCAGCGGTCCATGCCCCGTTAGCGTGAGCACGTCGTCCGATATCCGGTCGTAGCGTCCCGCGCGGTGCAGATCGGCCATAGTCGCGAGGTGATTCACCAAATGAATTGGCCAGCCGCGCTTGAGCAACCCGTCCCGCCACGGCTCGACCGGAATATCCTGAAAGGTGATCGTGCGGCCAAGCGCCTTCGAATACTCCTGCGCATAGAAATGCATGTTCTCGGACTGCGGACCCGTCAGGTGATAGATCTTGCCGATGTGCGGCTGCGGATTGGCGAGCAGCGCGGCGATCACATCTGCAACGTCTTCCACCGCGACCGGCGAGGTCTTGCCCTCGCCGAACGGCAGCCTGATCTGATTTGATTCCCTCACGGTATCCGGAGTGAGAATCAGGAAGGAGCCTTCGAGCATCACGGTCGGCCGCACATGCACGACCGGCAGACCGGACCAGTTCAGCGCCTGCTCAGCCAGCCAGTGCAGCTTTTGCTGCGGGCTCGCGGTGGTTTCGGTAATGCTCATCTGTGAGAGCGTCATCTGCGACATATTGATGAACGCCTTCACGCCGTGATGCTTCGCCACCGCCGCCGTATTGACTGTCGCAGCCAGATAGTCATCCGAAACCGACATGCCGAAGTACATCGTTTCGCAACCGGCAATCACCCTATGCATCGAGTCGAGGTCGAGCAGATTGCCGACCATGACCTCGGCACCCATGTCGCGCAAGGCCTGCGCACGTTCGTCTTCATTTCGCACCATCGCACGGACGGCTTTGCCTTGCTTTAGCAGCCTTTCGGCGACCGTACGCCCTACCCCGCCGACGCGTCCTGCCGCGCCGGTGACCAGAATGGGATTTGCCATGCGCTTTGTCGCTTGCGATGAAATAGCTTTACTCATAAAGACTGACCCTCTTTGCTCCTAATTCGTTCACCTGAATCGAAAATCATCACAACAGAAACGCAAAGGCCAAACAATTGGACGATGGTATTGGCGATACTTTGGTAGTGGCCAGCGAAGGTCTTTGATCAGCCGAACGTGAACGAAAACGCTTCCGCACCGGAATCGAGAAACTCGATCTCGAACTGCCGATCAACGACGGGGCCTTGCTGTCGGATCAACTGATACATTCGCGGTTCCATAACGCTGCCGTAGCCCTGGTCGTCTACATCAACGCCGTGAGCTGCGCCCGGCGGGTGTCCGTCGATCGATACGCGAAATCGCACAGACTTTCCTCGCGTTGCCGGTCCCATGACCAGGTGAAGATCGCGGGCGTGAAAGCGGTACACGATGCGGCCATTGGCTTTGTTCAGCACGATGGATTGTTTCTGCATTGTCCAATCGCCCGAAAGAGCCCATTGATTCAGTTTCAGTTGCGCGGGATCGGCATAGATATGGCGCTTGTCAAAAGTTGCGCCGCCGGGAGACACAAAGCTTTCAGTGCGTTCATA
>DASZEU010000177.1:0-8960 GCA_035940535.1 Candidatus Angelobacter sp. | reverse complement strand
GCCCGCAAATCGCGAGTCCTCTCCAGCGACGAGCGCGGCATTAAAAGCAGCCTCATTACGTGGATTTTCTGTCCCGTCAACGAATCCAAGAAGGTCACGATCATCGAAGTAGCGGAAACCATGTGTCTCGTCAATGGCAGAAACTGCTCCTCCAATTCGCTCCATGATTTGAGTAACCAACTCGAAACACATGTCCATTCTCTTGGCCCGAATGTGAAACAACGCATCAGCAGGGGTAGAGACGGCATGGCGTTCTCCCGATCGGATCTCACGAAAGGGATGGAGTTCAGCCGGCCGCGTTTTTCCGAAGAGCTTGTCCCAGGCATCCGACCCGAATCCTGCGACACACGAGAGCCCTCCCTCTATACGACGAAAATCGACCGCGCGAAAAATTCCGGGGAGATCTGTGCAGAGCGAGCGCACGGCTGCGTAGCTCTCGGGGTCTGGCTTAATACAGACCACCAGGAATATCGCTGCGCTGGTCAGTGGCGCAAGAACCGGCTGAGGAACCGGTGTTAGATCTTCTCCGCTGGCTTCGCCCATAGGGTTTGAACTTTTATGATAACGAAATCCATGGCTTCCGGCCAATTCACGGATTGCAACGGAGTTCGCTTCACGCGGAGGATCATTGACGTCGTGCCATGACGCTTCGAATTGTTGGCAACCCAACCATCTTCGCCCTGCGGGCCAAGTCTCTCCGCTTCGCTCCGACCGCTGGCGCGGCGCACACAAAACGCGCGACCTTGACCAACCTCCCTTATGCGCTCCTGTTTGCTTCCAGCTATGGGAAAAATGAAAGAAACAAATTAGAGGGGATCCATACAAGGTCTCAATGCGAAAAGCACAAAAAAGACGCTGCTGGCATTGGCAACGCCCAGAATTCGTTGTCCTCTTTTTCAGTGACGTTTCTTTTGGCGGCTGAGTGTGTTTTCTCTAGCCGGAGTTCCGACGCCCTTAAAAGTCATCTCTACAGAAATCTCTCAGACTGCCTTCGCATCAGCAATCCGAATAATCAATCTCTTGCCGAGGGCCCTCGCAGCGCGGCTAATCGTATCCAGAGAAACGGCAACATTCTGCGGATCAAGTAGGCGGTCAAGTTGGGAGCGGCTCGTATTGAGTTCTTTTGCGAGCGCCTGCTTTGTTTTCTTCTTCTTTCGCATGGCTTCTGCAAGCTGCCATGAGATCACACGCTTGACCGCAACTGCCTCGACTTCCTCTCGGATGCCCTCTTCTTCCAGGAAACTGTCAAAAGTCGAACCAGTGTGCTCGACAACGCCATTCTTGTTCTTTGCTTTCATTGCAACCTCTCATGCTTCTTCTTGTTCCGCCGCGCCAGTTCTAAGTCTTCTTCACGCGTCTTCCGGGTCTTCTTGATGAACCCATGTAACAGCACCATTCGGCCATTCTTATCTAAATAAAACAGCACCCGCGCAATGCGGTTTTGCGCTAGGTCTGAGCGCACCTCGAAAATGCTATCGCCTACAGAGCTGCATACCGGCATTCCCACCGGCCAGCCAAACTCAACGGTCTTGATGTCTTCGCCGATCCGCTTGCGGTCCTCACGGGAAGGGAGGCTCTTCAGCCATTCCCGCACCGGCTCCCCGCCGGCCTCTGTCCGGTAGAAAACGGCTTGTACCCGCTTGCCGTGTCTGAGGCTGGCCGCCTCTTCACTCTCATCGGCCTGGGACTGCTTGCGCTTATCTACCACCAATTATTGTACCATATAAGGTACAATAAAGACACAAAAGAGGCGCCGCCAATCGAATAGCAGCGCTGGTATTCCCACGCGGACCAACAACAGTATCCCGGGCTACTCTGACGGACTGAATGTCCTTACTTAATGCCACATGCTTTACGCAGGGCCTCGCCTGCCTCCGCCACCGATGGCATTTTTATTCCGACAGGCATTAGAGCATTAACGCCATAACGGAATGTGCCGCCATATAAATCAACCGTTTTCTGAAGCTCCTCAGAACGTGTCTTTGAGTAAACGTACCGATCACTGATGCTGAGCACAGCTTCATTGACTTCCGTTACTATCGACGCCGTCACTGAACGGTAACCCACTGCTCCCTTTGTGCCTGACGTAAACGCCCCTGCCGCCAGGCACGCAGTCGGAGCTAACGGGAACAGCCCGATAATCTCCGATTTTCCAAAACCGTATCCAGGATGGAATTTCCCATGTGGTAGCTGCACCGCGCTCACTAGGGGATTATCCGACGTGATGAACTCCACACCTTCAGGGGCTTGCCATACTTCCCAAATGGGTTTGCTGAGAATTAACTTGGCTATTGATTCGGCATTTTCAAGGAGATCAGATAGAAACTGGTTTTTCTCCGCGCCAGGACCTCGGCTGTCCAGGACAGGTTTTAGCAAAAGATCGCGGATCTCATGCTCCGTGAAATCCTGATTGAATCGTTCCCGATAGCAAGCGGCTATGTCCGTCAGCAGCCTTTTGTCTTCGTTAAGAGCTTTTTCAAAGATATCAATGGTGTACCGGGAATTCTTAGCACTGTGCTCACGACGCTGAGTGGCTCGTGAATAAAGTAGTGCAGCATAGAAAGCAAGTTTCTCACGCGATGCAAATGGCCAATAATAGAGATGGCTCTTTGAGTAAACGAGAACCTCGTTACATTCGGCTTCACGCTGGGCTAAGTTCTCTTCAAATGCGGCTTCTAAAATGCCATCTAAAGTCCCGTCGTCGCGGACATAACCAAAGTAGCCGTTTTCGGCTCCTTGGACGGATGTGGCGCGTTGATCGGGCTGCTTTCCCTTCTCATACACCCAAATGCGCCCAGGTTTGGCCTTCCGCTTCGATGGATTCGCGAATTGCTCCAGGTAAAATTTCGGGATGATATGCGAACCGATCATGCAGATATTGTAAAAATTTAGCACACGCGGGCTGACACGCATGACGGCTTACGACGTCTCTAGGCCGTTTTCTTTTTTGAGCGGGCAACGACGGTGATCTCTGGCAGCTTCTTTCGTCCCGAGCGATGGCCACGAACGGTTTTTAGAATCTTTTCCTCTGAGATGTCGCCCAGATCAGCGGCAGCTTTCTGTACGCTCTGCAGGAAATCTTTCTTCCATCCAGCCCTCTTGCGGCCCTTGGGAAGGTCTTTGTAAGCCGAAGCTAGAGGAATCTGGTCTTCCAGCTCTCGCGCCAGAGAGCGAACCGGAATCTTGATTTCCACGGCATCGGTACCGTTGAGCGGACGAGAGCGCAGGCAGATGTCTCCCAAATCGCCCATTTTGGCTTTGCTGAGATTCTTTGAAAACGCCTCTGTGAATCTGGCCAGGAGATCACTCGAACTGCCGAGGGTTTCCTTGAGATAAAAAGCCACCTTCGCTTCTAACAGGAGGTTCGTGTCAAACCAACACACACTTTTACGGCGCGTAGGTCGGATGACCCCCAGTTGTACCAAGTTTTGAAGGTCTTTTGGCGGCACTCCCAGCACAGCACTGGCCTGCTTAAGTTTGAATGTAAGACTCTGCATTTTAGATTAACCATCTAAATTTTAGATGGTTATTGGATGGAAATCAAGGGCTAAGAATCACAACAACTGATCTTGGATCAATTGATCAGTTTTCCTTAAGACTTCTCAAACTGGGTCGGAAACTTGGAAGAGAGCAAGGAGCTTGGAAATAGATTCTTCGGTCGGCTGCTCTGTTTGACATTTTAGCAGCCGACCGGAATGCGATCAGTATCAGTCAACAAACAATCCGCCGATTAGGCATCCAAGAGCGCCTCCGGCTGGGCCACCTGCTACAAGCCCCAAGGCTCCGATGAATGCACACGCGCCCCAATTGAATTGATCGATAGCAGCCAATGGTCCTTGTGCCATTTTAGCTCTGGAGGCTTCTATGGCCTCAATGACCTTGTCGCCTACATCTTTAGATAGCTTTTTGCTTTCGACAAATTGCTCAACGAGTAGCCGAGCCTCGTGCGCGGATGCCGGCTTGGGGGTAACGTCGGCCAATTCCAAAAGACCTGCCTGATCATGATGCGAAAGATGGTTGTGTTTTCCTGTTAGCAGCGACTCGATTCGATTCGCTTCGGCTTTCAGCTCCTCTGGTCCGTTAGACTCCTTAAGAGATTTAAGGACCGAAGACCAGACATCCAAAATGAACGTAGAGGACTTAATGATATGTTTCAGAACTTCTTGACGCTTAGAGCCTCCTTGAATCTGCTGCAAAGCCGGAACCCTACTGGCAATTTCCGCTTTGTGCTGACGTATCCATGTGGACAGTTGAGGTGATACGAAAATGGGAGTTATTGACGAAGTTGCCATAACTTCTCCTTCCTGAGAAATTTTTACTTCCCATATAGAACGCATTCTTTAGAATATCTTTCATTACGAAAGTAATTAGAGCGTGTTTCAAAAATTGTAACCGGTTAAAGATTTCTCATTTTGCGCCTTCGGTCGTGCTGGTCATATTATTTTGAAACACGCTCTAGTCGAAAACGATCATCGCCGACCTTGCTTGCGTTTGCGTTGCCGTCGTTGTTGAGATGGAATCTCGATTACTGATCCAGGATCAGTAGGTCTAAACCTTATTTCACCGACCTGGATCGGCGCAAAATTGTGTGCCGTAATTGTGACGTAGCCATTCACCCGCGATCAGCTAAATCCAACAGAATCAACCATCTATGCAGTCCATCTGCACGCAAAAGGGGCTATTCAGCAAAACTAGCCAGTGCGATTCAGTTTGTCTGGTGTTTTCTGTTGCGTAATTCCTTCGGCGGAGCGAGCCAGTTCTTGCAGCTAACCGCTATTAGGCGATAATACAAAGGGTGATCTCTAACGAAGAAATATCTCGTGTTGCCAAACGGGCCGCGGCAATAGCGGGCTTTGATCTCGCAGGCGTCGCTCCAGTGAGAGAAGAAGACTTTCCTGAGCTGGGCGTCTTCTCGCAGTGGATTGAGGCGGGTCATGCGGGCGAGATGAAATATCTGGAAAAACGGTCCGAATCTGGTGACTTGCGCCGGGCTTCGGTAAAGAACGCTGCGCCCTGGGCGAGATCGGTGATTGTGTGTGCTCTGAATTACAACGGCGGAAGACCTTACTCCACCGAGGTGCGCGACCCGGAGCGAGGATGGATCTCCCGGTACGCTTGGGGTGGCAAGGATTATCACGACTCCGTGCTTTTGCGCTTGAAGCAAGTCGAAGCAGCATTGCAGTCGCTTGGAGAGCAGCACAGCATTGAGGTTGAAACTCGCTGCTACGTCGATACCGGACCGATCGTGGAGCGAGTCTATGCAAAGTACGCAGGGATTGGATGGTTTGGCAAAAACACCTGCATCATCAACCAAAAACTTGGTTCATGGCTTTTTCTGGGAGTGATTCTTACTTCACTAGACATCGCTCCCGACCTGCCAGCCCCTGACCGTTGCGGAAGCTGCACCCGTTGCATTGAGGCCTGCCCCACTCAGGCGTTCACTGCTCCCGGAAAACTGGATGCGCGCCGTTGCATTGCTTACATGACGATAGAAAAGCGGGGCGAGATCGCGCCTGAATTTCGTGAGGCGGTTGGCCATCATGTGTTCGGTTGCGACATCTGCCAAGACGTGTGTCCGTGGAACAATAAAAGCGGCAACGCACCGATGACCTCCGCTCCCGAGTTCCAGCCCCAGCCCAAGCTCGTACATCCTGAATTGAGCTGGCTAGCGGGCATGAACGAAGAAGATTTCAGAAAAATGTTTCGAGGTTCTCCAGTCAAGAGAACGAAATATGCTGGACTCAGACGCAACGTAGCGATCGCTATGGGCAATAGCGGAAACGCTGCCTACATTCCTGTTTTAGAAAAAATATGTGTAGATACCGACCCAACTATCGCCGAGCACGCTCAGTGGGCCATAAAGAAACTCCGCTCCCAAAGCGAACCAGCGGGGATGTGATAAGGTTTTGATTGCGGCATGTCCAACGCTTCCTCACAACCTTGGCCCGTCACCCGTGAATACCTGCGCTATGTGATCGATTTGCGGCTGGTAGTGAGGACATCAGAGAAACTCTATGGCCGCACTAAAGACCTCGGCGATGGAGGTCTCGGCGCCACTGTAGCCGGTGATATCCCCGTAGGCGAAATCGTCGAACTGGAGTTCCAACTGCCAGGCGCCGACGACCCCATGACGATCTATGCAGAGGTGCGATATCGCCAGGGTTTTCAATATGGCTTTCGCTTTGTGAACCCCACTGACCGGCAAAAAGAAACCATTCGCAGAGCTACGCGCAACTTGCCGATGATCAAGTGAAATGGGGTTGGATAATTTGGCAATTGAGTAAATTCTCAAAACCTGCTTTTTACTCCTTCACGCATCTTTACGTTACTCTGCAGGCTTTGGAATCAGTTCAGTTGTTCAAGTTACGTCCTGCATTGTAAGAATTACGCTCCGGCTTTTTCTGTGCACCAGCTCTCTTTGTTTTTTTCAATTTTTTCAATCACTTGGAAATTGGCATTGGATTTGCACTGTGGAGAGTAGCAGCCGGAGCTGCGAGGAGGTAACCAGCCATGAAAAACACCTTAATTCGTACCGCAGTCATTACCTCACTGTTGACGGCGCTGGCAGTTTCAGCGCTGGCTTACTACAGCATGCCCAAGCTCAGCACAGTCCAGGCTAATGACCAGGGCGCAACCTTGCAATCGCAATCCACGGATTCCAACGGCGCCACTTCTCAGTCATCGCGACCTGTGTTGACACAACGTCCTAGCCCTAGCCATGTGGCAAGCAGGCCAGCGGTTGTGCGGAGCAGCTATGGTGAGCCGGTTGTCCATCACCAGCGCTCCACCGGAAAATCGGTGGCGATTGTGGCCGGTTCTGCGGGAGCAGGGGCTGCCATTGGCGCGCTGGCAGGCGGCGGTAAAGGTGCTGCAATTGGCGCAGCCTCAGGCGGCGTAGCCGGTTTTATCTACGACCGTTTGACGGCCCACAAATAAACTCCCGCTCTTGAGCTGTCTTAGTCACGCACCCCTGATGAAAAATCAGGGGTGCGTTGTTTCAGATCCCAGTGACTTCATATACTCCACCAACTGGCGTCGCTGATCATCGCTCAGGTCGGTGCCGTATTCGTGCCCTTCATGGCCCTTGTTGCCGTTGCCTGGAAGACTGGTATCGAATTCGAAGTTGCCCACAGCAAGATCGAAGCCGACATTGACCGGATCAAAGGTTCGGCTCCCTACTTTGAACTTACTGATCCGCTGAGAACCTGGAAGCAGCAATTGATATAGGTTGGGTACCGATCCATTGTGCAAGTAAGGCGGGCTGGCCCAGATGCCTGCCAGGGGACGCCCGATGTAGACTTCCGGGGTCGCATCACAGGTTCCAGCCGTGGCCTTCAAGGTTGGGAACGCCGGATCGGATTGGATCTGCTTGATTGCCTCTTTGTTCGCTCCTCCCCGTTGACGGTTGAACTATCGTCGCGCTTGATCGTGGCATGGCAACTTTCGCAGAGCTGTTGGTACAGGACGGATCCCTTGGCAGCCATTTCCTGGTTGATTGGAGGCAGGATACCAGCAGGCCATTGCGGCGATTTGAGACGCTTAATTAATAGCTCTTCGATCTCAAGCTGATTAAGAAACGCAATGGTTGAAGGATATCCAGGGAACGAAAGAGACGGCTTGTTCAGATTGACTTTGGCAAATACACCCACAACTTCGACTACGTTGCGGCCCAGACGTTCAACCACTGTGGAGTTTTTGGCAACGCCGTTCCACTGTACCTTGTCAAGCCTGGATACGTTGTACAAATATGGGTAGCTGACAGGAGCATTGGGTGGCTGGTTGTTGGCTTCCAGAGGACGAAACCATTCCCATTTGACGTCTTGTGCCAGGTCAATCGCCGAGACGCGATTAAAGATCATTCCAAACGCATCGGTGCGCGAAGGTCCCCACGCATGGGGCGGCGTACTACCATTTACGAAAGAAGTGAAATAGCCGGAAAACCGGATCACCTCATTACGGAGATCAAGCCGCGCTTTTTCATCTTTTGCGCCTATCCTGTCGGCGAAGCGGGTAAACTTAGCCTCATTGTCAAGCGTTGCCTTGAGCGCCAGGCTCAGGTCTGCCAGAAACTTATAGAGATCGGCGTCGGCAGGGCCGCCATCAATTTGCATGGTCTTGTCGCCGTATTCGATCCGGTTGGTGTGACAGGCGGCGCAGGTCATTCCCACACAACGGCCTCCTGGAGGCGCTTGCCCGGGAGAGGGATCGGCAGGGTCCTGAACAAAACCCACCGGTAATCCCCACGGATTTTTATCGCTCTTCGGATTGGGCAAGTAACCAAAGCGATCAAGCCCATCACTAATGAAGAGCTGTTCACTATCGGCCCGTTCCAACGACAAGAACCAGTCGAGAGGCATCATCTGTGATCCTTGACTGGTGGTGTAAAACCGCTGACGCTGTTCCTCTTGCCAGCCCTGATTCAAGAATGTCAATGAGCCGGATGTATGGTGCTGAGGGAAAACGTTTTCATGATTCTCCTGGTGTGTTTCCTGCTTTGCAGGACCACACATGATCAGCATCGTGACAGATGCTAATAAGGATGTCGCGAGCAGACCTTGACGAAGTCTCCTGAGCGAAATGCGATTGGATGAGGCTTGCATTGTCCATCTCCTCTAGCGCGGTTGCTTAGCGAATGAAGCCGCTGCCTGAAAAACGACAAACAAAAACAAATCCCTCTTAAAATCTCGCTGGGCAAACAAAAAAGCCAGCGAAAGTCGCCGGCTTAGTAGTGGTAGCTAGAATTAAAGCAGTTTCATCAATGATCATCGCGATCGTGATCACCATCGTCATTTGCATCCTGTCCTACGGCGATCAGACGCTGGTCTGAATGCAGGCTGAATCTCCCAATGGTCCGGTAGTCCCCCAGGCCATTCTTGGGTTTTTGGGTATGGTAACCAGCAAAGACAACAGTGATGTTGTGGTCGTTGAAGCGTGTTGCGCTGGGCGCATAGACTCGTCCT
>DASZEU010000176.1:0-7745 GCA_035940535.1 Candidatus Angelobacter sp. | reverse complement strand
CAAGGGATGTCACAAGATGGAAGTTGCCCATGTAGGGCGCAGCGAAACCATCAAGCCCGTTCGTGGACATGCGGTCTTCGTGCCCGACAACGCATGGAACAATCCCGATTGGTCCAGTCCGGTGCAGGTTCTGACATTTCTCTTTGGCGCCAAGCAACTAGGAATCAGCCTGGTGCGCCACAACGGCAAGACCGACATTCCAACCAGCGCGTTGAAAACCAGCATTCACGGAGCCTACGATGGGCTGACTCCGACGATTCTCAGCGCACTCATGCTTTTTGCGACCGAGACCACAAAAGGTCCACTAGCGAATCTGCTGGCTGAAGCACTGCTGCATTCGTGTCTACGCTTGCTGAAAGCTCCTCCAACCCAACGGTCTCGAAAGGCCGTTCATACTTATGAGTCTTTGTGTCTCTACGTACAGGAAAACTTTCAACACCCCATCAGCCGCGATACGGTTGCCCAGCACTTTGGCCTGGCTCCCAACCATGTCTCGCGCCTGTTCAGGGAAGAGGGCAAGATGCATTTCAACGATTACCTGAACTTGGTACGCGTAAACCGCGCCAAGTTCATGCTGCAAAACTACGGAACAACTCTAAAAGAGATTGCCGCGAAGTGCGGATACAGCGACACCGCTTATTTCTGTAGGGTCTTCAAGAAAATCAGCAAAACTACGCCCACCCAGTATCGAAGCGGAGAGAAATAATCAATGTATGATGTCAGCGTAATTGTGCAGGGGCTAAAGCCCAATGTCACTTACTTTGCAACAAGGAATACCAGCCGTGCGTTTGATTTATGTAAGCTTCGGCTGCGAGGGACCGACTCTGGCTGGAAAAATCGAGCATTGCCGAGTTGCCTCTTGATCTGACGTGGAATATTTATGCATTTCCGGGGTCACTTCGCTTCGCTCAGGATGACAGCGCGTTTTAGAGGGAGAAACTGATGCTCACCCGACGAAAAGTAAGTGACATTGGGCTAAAGCCCAGCTTTATTTCAACGGTTGCGGCACGAGTAAAACTCATGCCCTCTCCAGAAACTCCCTGCTTTTTTTTAATGCGGCTCCGCTTCGCTGCGCGCAAGCCTACGGCGTAAGGAAAAAGGACCCGTTTGTTCTTTACCCCGCACTTACGATACAGAGTGCGCGCAAGAGACGCGCGCACTCTGTATCGACGTGACGGGGCTACTCTCATTCGTCCCCTGCCGGGGACTGGACCTTCGGTGTTCCCCGCATCTCCACATTCCTTGAGTTCCGTATCTATATTTTTAGAGCTTCTGGTTCTCGCAACCATCCCGCCAGGGATGGTTGGGGCTGACACGGGTCTTTACGCAAACTGATGCACTACCATTTTCTCAACGGACGGTAGCTAATTGTGCCCTCTGATAAGTCCCCGCCACACGCGGTTTTTGCGTGTGGCGGAGACTAGAAACTATATGATGGTGATAGTCAGGTTTGCCGAGTGCGATATGTTCCCGCTCGTGGCGGTGACGATGCAAGTGGCCGGTTGATTGAGCACAAAATTGTGCTTGTCGCTCTGAAGGTCGAACGCTGAAGACCCTGAGCCGGTTACTGGGCCATCATCGCCGGTAACGTGAACGCCAACGGGGAGATTTCCGGAAAGTGTGAAGGTGACGGTCCCGTTGAAGCCGTTCACTGCCTGAATGGTTCTGGTTACGAGAAAACCAGTTCCCCTCTTGAGCTTGACGTTGGACCGGTCCATCGTAAAGATGAAGTCCGGAGCTGATTGGGCAGTGATTGTGGTGGCGGCATTCGCTCGCGTCGACCGGGCCTTGACGACAGGCATGGTCAAAATGAGCGCGAAGCAACAAAGCGTAACTGCTATTCTTAGCTTTCCAGCAAACATGGTTCGTCTCCTAACGATCGCAAAGCAGCGCGCATTATAGCTTGATATATGAAACTCCGCCAGAAATTGCAGAAAAATAATTCCTAATTTGGGACAATCATGACGGAAGGCCGGCATCTTCGGCAGGGATCCGCCGGACAGCAAGATTTATCTCCTGGAGTTCAGGTCACGGCACCTCACCAAAATGAACTCCACCTTTATGCGCCCACAGCGTGCAATGCTCTCTCCGCTGCCTTTACGCCGTGATACTGCGCTTCTTCAAAAATAGAAATTCCGCTGAGGTCGGAGTTGGCGAAGAAGAGATGGTCTTTCGGGTTCTGCAACATCCGGCGTTCATGGGAAAAGATTGAACCCACCACCGGCCGCACCATCGCATGGCCGTTGCGCATGATATCTAGGCGGGAGACGCATTTGCGAATGTCTTTGTGGACGCGTTCGAGATCAGTAAGAATGGCTTCCTTCCAATAGGCCCAATCTTTTTGCAAAAGCATCTGCCGGTTGGCAGCGGGAGAACCTTCCGCCAATGCCCAATAGAAGGTCCAGACGGTTTTGTCCGCAAAGGTGCGAAGGCTCTGATGCATGGCATCCACGTAACCTAAAGTGGGCGAGTCCATGAAGACGTTGTCCCAGGCTGGCTCAACGCTATGGAAGTCCGGCATTGTTTCCAGTGTGAGGTTGGCGGTTAGCCAGGGCGAATACTGGAAGTCACGGAGCCGTTGCGAACCAATTGCCGAACCTGTAAAAGGGCCATCCTCGATCAGATAGGGAGCAAGAAACGTTGGAGCAGCGAAGATCACGCACTCACAGTGATATTCAACGTCTCCGGCAAAGATACGGAACTGATTACGGTCAGGTTGAATGCGGTGGACCATCTGGTCGCTCCGAACGAACTTGCCTACGCGGGCGAGCAGTTGTTTGGCGATCCATCCATTTCCTTCTGGCCAGGTAAGCGGACCTTTTTCCTCCGGCTCACGCGAAGAAAAATAATGAATGCCGGCCCATGCTGATGTATCGGAAGCTAGCGCCCCGTAATCGTCGCGGCAGGCATAGTTCATATACCAGAGGAATGGCTTGGAGTTGAAACCATTTTGCTTGAGCCAATCGGCAAAGGAGATGCGGTCAAGGGCCGCGTCTTTTTCAGAACGTCCTAATTCCAACGGCACGGTAAAGCCGCCGCTGGTGCGGAAAGCGTGAGTCATCTCAGCAAAGCGCTTGAACTGTTCGCGATCGTTGTTCGACAGGCCAATATCGGGTTCGATGCCCTCCTGCCAGCGTCCGTAAAGAAACAGGCGCTCCTGGGGAGAGAAACAGAGATAGCGTTCATCCCACTTGCCATCTTTGTAGACTCCCAGATCGGTAAACAGCTCGCGCACATATTCGGCCTGCTTGCCCGGCACCGGAACATAGTGGGCAGCCCAGGGATACGCAGTGATGTGGTTCTCTCCCCAGCGGGCGTTGCCGCCAGCCTGGCGGTTCATCTCCAGCAACACGAAGTCGGTGAAGCCGCGCTTCTGCAATCTCCAGGCGGCGCTCAGCCCAGCCATGCCTCCGCCTACGATCACCAACGGTATGCGGATCTGTTGTTTGGGGACAGGGAACTGAGCGTGGTCGCGAAGAAGGTGGCCCATCTGGAATGCATCGTTCACGAACTCGCCTTCTATCGGACGGTCGCCCTTGACGGTTAGCCCTACTAGCGCAGCCGCGCCGAGCGCGCAGAATTCGCGCCGTGTGGTCTTCAATGGCTGATCTCCCGCCACTCACGGTCGTAGGTGCGCACCAGCACTTGATCGTTCAGATGATTGGCAGGCATGGCGACCTGGGCCATATCGGGAGGGAAGTCAAACATTCCGGGCAGGGCCGAGAGCGTAAGAAAACGCATATCCGGGGGCAAAGACGATGGACGCTGGTAATCATGCTGCGCTGCCAGCACGTATCCCCACTCGCCAAACGACGGCACGTAGACATGATAAGGATTGGTTTTGAATCCCGATTGCCTGATGGTCTCCACAATGCACCAGAACGATTTGCGAGCAAACATGGGCGACGTGCTTTGCACCACGAACATTCCCTGCTGGCTGAGATGATGCGCCAAAGTGGAGTAGAAGACCGTGGTATAGAGCTTGCCCAGTGAATAGTTGGTCGGGTCGGGAAAATCAACAATGATGAAATCAAAAATCTCCTGGGAGGAATTGAGCCACAAGAATGCGTCTGCATTGATGATGTGGACTTTGGGAGATAGAAATGATTTCTGGTTCAACGAAATGAGAAAAGGGTGCGTGGAGAAAATCCGAGTCATCTCCGGATCAAGATCGACCAAGGTTATATTTTCCACCTGCGGATACTTCAAGACCTCCCGCACCGCTAATCCATCACCCCCACCAAGTACAAGTACCCGCCTGGGCGCTGGGACTGCAGACAGGCCAGGATGCACCAGGGCCTCATGATAGCGGTATTCGTCGCGGGAGCTGAATTGCAGGTGGGAGTTCAGGAATAGCCGAACATCATCTTTCCATTTAGTCAGGACAATGTGCTGGTAGTGAGTATCACGAGAGAAGATGATTTCGTCGGAATAGATGTTTTCTTCTGCCAGTCCAGTGATCCGCTTGCCTTCCACCAATCCCACTGCCAGGATAGCCATGATGATGATGCTGGCCACTTGCAGGCGTCGAGGGGCAGCAAGCTGGTTTTTAAAAATGAATGTGCTCCAAAGGGCCACTGCTCCATTGATGATCCCAAAGAACAGCGCGGAGCGCACCAGTCCCAGCGCCGGTACCAGCACAATCGGAAACAGTATGGAAGCGAAGAGAGCGCCGATATAGTCAAAGGTAAGGACGTGGGAGACGACCTCGCGAAACTGGTAGCGATCGCGGATGATCCGCATCAGGAGCGGAATTTCCAGACCAACTAAGATTCCAAGAACAATCACAATGAAATACAGGAAGACCTGAAAACCCTGGGTGAAGGCGAAGGCCAGAAATAGAAGGCTGGAGGAAAATCCGCCAACTACGGCCACCAGCAACTCGATCCAGACAAAGCGATAGGCCAGGCCTTTGCGGATGAATCGGGAAAGAAAGCTGCCCACCCCCATAGCGAACAGGTAACTGCCGATCACGGTGGAGAACTGGAAAACGCTGTCCCCCACCAGATAGCTGGCTACGGTGCCGGCGATCAACTCATAGATCAGCCCGCAGGCTGCGATCAAGAGGATGGAGATAAATAGAAGGATAGCCATGAGTGTGGCATGGGCGCCGTTTCGACGCTCAGGAATTTGTTCACCAGTCGGAAATTTCTAATCTCCGATTTTATAATTTGGCTTGGATCGCCTCGCCTTTACCAATAACTGAATACTATTTGTTTGTGGTGGCCAAGAAAACATCATAGGTCCAGCGCCCCACGTCTGACTCGCCATCGTTCGGACCAGGGTTGAGTCTGGCCCGGTAGCGGAATTGGTTGCCAAAATCGTCGGTCCGCCGGGACTCAGAATATTTCAAGGCCAAGGAAAACACTCCCAACTCTGGTAGTGTGTGAAGCTCTTCGGTCTGACAGATGCCGTCATGGTTCGCGTCAATCCACAAACGCAAGCGGGAAAACACCGCATCTTTTTCGTCGATCACACGGTCGCTGTTGCCGCCGTTTTCCGGCCTGTCAAATTCAGCCAGCGCCAAAAATCCGTTAGGATGGGCAGATGCAGGTTGAGTAGTGAAGTTGCCAAAAAGTTCTTTGCCGTTGTGGACCAGTCCATCCGGTCCGGGCAGCGATAGGAACGCATTGTGCGAACCGCGTGTTGTCCAGGCCAACTGGATCGGTTGGCCGGTTCCAGTAATGTCAAATGTTACGCCAGCCTGAGCAGAGGTTAATAGAAACCCTTCGTCTTTAGTATCGATAATAATCGGACTACAGACAGGAGCTATGAAATAACCGCCAGATCCGGATCCAATAGTGCTGCTTGTGGGGGTAGCAGTGGCACCATTTAAGCATGGGTTCCCCCCCCCACCGCCTCCGGGTGGGGAATAGACCTGGTTGTTTATAGTGCTGTTGTCACAAGTGGTAGGGCTAGGTAACCCCGCAGTTGTGTTGTTATAGTCGGGGACCTGTGGCGAAGCGCACTTTGTGCCAGTGCTGTCTGGCACACACGGAACGCCAATCATCACTGAAGTCCCGGGCGCTTTACATTGACTACATTCTCCTAGTCCTTCTGTGTGTCCAATCTCGTGGGCCAGAGTCTCTGTCACCGCGGCGCAATTAGTTACATGTGGATCAATGTTGGTGACACCTGTGACTCGATTCTGGCCGTTTGTCTTGCCTCCGGTTTCGCCAGGCAAAGGGGCGTTGCCGTCTGCAGTCCTTAGGGTGACTGTCTGATAAGTTACTTGATATCCGTTGTTGGTACTGGGGTCAATTGGCGTATCGTTGAAGGTAACGTTGTATTTGACGCCTGAGCCATTGGTCTGATTTGCTTTATTCCAGTTATCGAATGCTGATTGTACGCAGCTTTGAAGCTGCCGAGGAAATTTGGAAGCAATCACGGTAATGAGTGCGCCAGGCACCCACGCCTGAGAAGGCCCATTGACATCAGGGTTCACGCAGTTGGTAAGCGCTATGAGAGAAGGAACGGAAATGGCAATAAAAAGAAGGAATAGGAATGTGGAGCGCATCTTATTTTGCTTCCTTCTTTTCGTTTGCCACCGCTTCACGAATTAGTTTCAAGAGTTGAAGCTCGCTGCCAGCATATTGGCTGCCTGAGCGATGGGTAACGGCATGGGGTGTTTTTCCAGATGGGTCAAACATGGACGGAGGAAGTTCGCCGGTGAAGCAGTCATTAAGATATCGAACTGTTTGGCCTTCTAGCAGATATCCATTCTCTATTGCAAAATCTCCAGTGGATTCAAGATGTTTTAGGAACAGCACATAACGGCTGCCCACGGCTGGCGGAGGGGCATCTGCGACGCCTCGCACCACAACTTTGCCAGAAGGTAGTTGCACCGCTCCGCCAAGGTGCTCAACAATAATCATTTGTCCGGGAGAAAGAACAAGCGTGTTTGGCGTTTTCAAAACTTCTTGTAAGGTGATTTGGAATTCGGAATAGATGTTTTTCTGGTCGTTTGAAAGATACGAGGACGCATTGGTAACGGTTCCCAGCACGATAGCATCGCTTGAGGCAAGCGGCAGGGCAGGTCTGGTGACATGGTTGGTGAGCGACAACAACTCAGCAGGGGAATTCTCCCATATCTGTGGCGCACCTGGCGCAGGTTCGTCGTAGCGCGCGCTTCTTGCTACCCGTTCTGGATCGCGAGCCTTCAACATCGCTTGGTTGTACGGAGAAGCGATGGCTTTATAACTGTCGATTACTGTTTTGATCTGCTGATTTTGCGATTGGGCCGAAGTTGAAGTTTGGCCGCGAGCGCTCACCCATCCAAGACATGCGAGCAAAGCAAAAGCCAAGGCCCATAGCCTAGTTTTCATATCTCGATTCTCTTTCCCTTTTTGATACGGATTTCATGAGCTTATGCTGAGCATTCTAAATCGCGAGAGGTACCACGAGCCAGCGAACTCAACGGGAGGCTCATTGTACGTGAGCAGGCTTATCGTGTGCGTCTCTCGGGGCGAAGAGGCTGAGGCATTCTCAGTTACACGTAGCGAAATCAATGCACGGCCGCCGCGATGATAATGCAAATCCCCAGCGAGATCGCGCCTACCAGTATGGCCAAGGCCTGATTGTGCTCTTGCACAATCTCCTTCCAGAGATGGTAGGGCGTGAGCTTGTCTATGATGAAGAACGCGATCACGAAGATGAAGATACCCACAAATGCAAACACCAGGGCGTTGGTCACATTGTGCATGAGTTGGTCCATTTATTTTCCTCCGGTGTAATGATGGTAATAG
>DASZEU010000175.1:0-7320 GCA_035940535.1 Candidatus Angelobacter sp. | reverse complement strand
CCCTGACATTCCCAGCCGGAACAAAGATCGAAATCATGCCTGATACGGGAAGCTTGACTTTGGTGGTGAAAACTAATTCTACCCACAACCAAAAGCATTCCACCGCAAAGGGCGCAAGGGAAAATCAAAAGCTCACCGCGGCGGCGCAGAGACGCGGAGAAGACCAACGTCATTGAGGACACGCAAAAAAGGCAGCCACCTAAGACCACAAAGGGGCATAGCCGCAACCAAAGCTCAACGCTGATGAACGCTGATTTGAACTGATTGCCGTTGATGGGTGCCAGTCCGGCGCTAGCCGGACGAATGAAAATAGCCCACCGTTTCAACGGTGGGAAAGGTAGGCAGATAAGCCAAGTCCCCCTTCAGAGCCTGTCCTCAGGTGCAGCCAAAGGGGGACGACTGAAGAATCGTCGTGGCCTGAGACAATTTCAGCAGGCAGTAGTATTTCCCAAACTGATCTAGAGTCCGCGCGGTACAATCCGCGCTACGGTTTCTCGTTACTTGATCGGCGGAGGTAGATTCTGGAGGCTGGCCAGCTTGATCTGCTCCTGCACTTCGCGTTGGAATTCGCGGGCCTTGGCAATTCTGTTGAAAGGCTCGGGCGTTCCCCCGGCTCCATGCAAGGTCAGATTCCCATAGTTGAGCATTCTGCCCCACACGCTCTGGTCCACGGAGACGCTTTCGACGCGGTTCAGGAACATCTCCGTCGTTTTGTGGCGCAGGATTCCGGTTTTGATGATGATGCGCTGGTTGGTGACGATGCACTCTACTGACCTTCTCTTGATGTATGGCACGATATAGGCGATCAGGGCCAGGACTAAACCGCCAAGTGCTATGTAGATATAAAGCCTGCGCGTCGCATCGGGACGAAGCTTGGAGCCAAGTAATGCCAGGGACGTGCCTACAGCGGCCAGCAGAAGCAGGACGCCAGCCAACGGCTTCGCCGAGACGATCCAATGCGGCCGGGTGCGATAGGCAACCGTTTCACCAGAAAGCAGGTATTTCTCAACGTAGCCCATAGTGATTCACTGGCCCTGCTGGGTATAAGCCTGTTTCAGTTCCATTTCAGTCCTTTGAGCTGGTCCAGGTTCACATTGCCTCCGCTCAGCACACAGGCGACTTTTGTGCCTGAAGGGGCCTTGATGAGTCCGTGCAGAAGCGCAGCGACCGGGGCCGCCGCCGCGCCCTCCACCACCAGCTTGCAGTGAGACATGATCCAAATCATGGCATCGAAGATATCGCGGTCGGGCAGGGTCACGATGTCATCTACGTAGTGCTGTACGACATTAAAAGTATTTTCACCGACGCGCTTCACGCGCAAGCCATCAATGATGCAATCGATCTTGTCGAGCGTCACGACGCGTCCGGCTTCCACGCTCTTCTTCATGGCGGGTCCGTCGGAGGATTCCACTCCGATGATTTTGATCTTGGGATTGTGAGCCTTGAGGGCCATGGAGACGCCGGAGATCAGCCCCCCGCCGCCGATGGGAACCACCGCGATCTCAACCTGAGGAAAGTCTTGGTAGACTTCCAGGCCAAGCGTTCCCTGACCAGTGATGAGTTGCATATCGTCAAAGGGGTGAATGTAGGTTAATCCGCGCTCTTGGGTGAGCTGTTTGGCCTTCTCGTTGGCCTCGTCCCATATCATTCCATGCTGCACAACCTCAGCGCCGTATGCGCGCGTGGCATCCACTTTGGATTGGGTGGCATTGCTGGCCATCACCACCACGGCCTTCATCTTGTAAACGCCCGCCGCCAGGGCCACGCCCTGGGCATGGTTGCCGGCAGAGGAGCAGATCACTCCGCGTTCGCGCTGCTCAGGTGTCAGATGGCGGAACTTGTTCAGCGGCCCCCGGACTTTGTACGATCCGCCCTTCTGGAACATCTCGGCCTTGAGCCGCACGTCGAATCCTGTACGCTCGCTTAGCAACCTGGAGGTAAGCAAAGGTGTGTGGTAAGCAAAGGATGAGACAACTTTGGCGGCCTCTTGAAACTCAGCCAGAGAAACTGACGGAGGAGCTGAAACTGTGGGCATAGCGGTCCTTTGTATCTGATCTTATCTTTCCGGATAAAAATGCAAGCAAAAAGTGTATCAAATATGAATTCCAACGATGCGTTCCAAGTTATTGAATTTTCATTGGATTAGAAGTCTCTTGGCCGTGGGGCATGAATCTCAATAAATTCTTTGAAACACTTGATACGTTTACGTCATTACGGATGTGGAAATTTTGAGTTGCCCGGAGGTTGATTGAGTGTCCAATACCTGGCTCATTGAGGCGCGCCCCGAAAGCTTCGAAGTCACAGAGCAACATTGGCTGGAATTCGATATAGGAAACAACGATAGTCATAAACAACGCAGTGCCCAGATGGAGGCATTCCTTCGCATTCCGGTCGATGGTGATCGTTATTTGAGGCAGCGTTCCTTGATACGGGCCGCCCTTGCGCAAAAAGATGGTGACCAGGCGCGGATGGGCATAGTGGGTCTGGCTGCGGCAGAACTGAAAGGCCAGGTTGCACCAGGGCGTGGCCGAAGGCGGGGAACTATCGAAACAACCTTCAAGGAAGGTCTTGCTCAATCGAACCACCTCGCCAGCAATGACAGTCTGATTACATGGCCGCTCGACATTCCTGTACAGCTAGAAGCGAATTTGGCCAAACGCCCACCTGGAGATCAGGACCAAGTTTGTGTCTATAAGGTGTGCCTTCCGATTTCGCCGCCTGAAATCTATCCATTAACAATTAAGGCTGAACTCCAGATCGTTGACGATGATCTGCCCGTTGCTTTGCAGCGCCTTAACAATCTAAAGGGGTTGGTCCAGAGCAAAGAAGTGCAGGCAGAAATATCTGAGACTACGAAGAGAGTCGTGCAGGCGATTTTGCGCCCGACGAGCGACCGCAGCGTTTTCTGCCTGATCATCTGGATTAGCATAGCACCTTGGTTGGAAGGCGTAGCGCCAATCGCCGATCTGGTCCGATTCGCGCTTGATTGGCCACCCGGTGGAGACGGAAGTGACATTACTCTTGAGCGAGTCTTCGAGCAAGACCGATCGCAGGAGATTTCTGGGCGGTATGACCCTAACACGAAGCGGGTAGAGTTCCTGTGGCCAGGAGCCCGCTCAAAATCACTTCGCCTTGATAGCCAATATCCTGGCATTGTGATCGAGATGCGTGACCCGACAGTTTTCTCGAGCATGGAACCCATCAAGGGAGTTATCGAGGTTGAGTTGGAAGGGTTAGCAAGCGGCCTCCGTCCGTTTATGGCGGATGTTTCGGGACGGATCATTGCAGGGCTGGGAGAGAATGGATCAGCACTGCGCCAGCGCACCCTACTTACCGCTGACTTTAAAATAGACCTTGAGGCGAAATTCCGAGGCCGGCCAGTAGCACACCAAACCCGCCTGCAGTTTCCAAGCCGGCGTTTTCGAGAAGACCAGATAAGACAAGTCAAGACTTTGTTCCGTGACTGCGCATTCCCCGATCCTGTCCATTATAAGACTGGCTCGGGCAGTCATTTGCTCTGCACGCAACGGACGGTAGGCGGAGACAAGCAACACCTTGTTTTCTACATTGTTTCGGAGAAAAGGAATGTATCTTTGGAATCCCACGCACTCAGTGGCACCAAAGAGACTAGAAACGAAGAATTGGATGACATTACCGTCGATGTAGCGGCCGTCGGTCCAAACTATGAAGACACCATAAAGCTTATGGCCGACCTTCAACCCGGCATAGAATCCATTTTAGGAGCACGATGAATGTCTGCAATGGAATGTATTGTTGAGCTGCGTGATCCAGACTTCCGGACGGGACTGGATGGAGCTGAAGTCAAAGGCTTATCGGTTTTGAGCGGACGGCTACTCTCCAGCTCTCAGATTGAACCAGAGACTTCGGGCGTGATTGCCTTGGCTGGGAAACTAGCTCGCCACGCTGGCATTGGAGAACTAAAGGGGGAAATACCCGCAGCCGGGCATGATGAGATAACGACTCAGGTCACAACCTCGACAGCACTGGTTGCGCGAATCCTGTCATGGTTCCCTCCTATGTTGGTACGCCCATTGTTGAAAACCAGCGCTATGCGGCAAAAGCTCGCGATTATCGACGCTCTGCTACCTCCGGCTCCCGCAGCACTTTTTGGTGAAACAATCGTGACGGTTCGTGAACATGTCATCCTCAATCTATGCCGTCAGCCTGGAACCGATCCGGATTTAACCGCTTCCGGACAGATCACCATAAAAATGGGGGTGCAACGCTCTATTACCAAAGCTGCTCTCCGGCGCTATCTGAAGAAGATTTCTTCTAAAAAGGTGGTCTCGGCAGGCTACCTTCTGTTTTCAGGACGCCTCGGTCTCGAATGGACTCCGGATTCTGAATCTCCGCGGCTGGGCCGAACCATCGGCAGACATGTTGTTGCCCTGGAAGACCTCACTTGCGATCCTGGCTTCGCCGAACTCAAAGCTGATGCTCTTTCGAATCGGGCGATCAGCGGAGTGAGCATGCCTCTCCAAGCAAAGCTCAAGTATGAACTGCCGGCGTTGCAGGCTGACAAGTCGAGGCTCGGCAAACTGTTCATGATTGCAGCGAGTATTCCGGGGGAAGGAGAGGTCCGACGCTTGGATTTCACGATCACCTTGCGCCCGGATGCCGAGAAGCCCAGCTTCCCTCAACTGTTCCCGGCGAAACTGGAAATCAAGCTACCGAATTACTATCCACCGGTTGAAAATGCCGTTGTTAGAATCACAGGGCATACACAATCGCCGGACACGACAGGAGTCATGCCGGAAGTCGGCTCGGGAATATCGCTCTCTATGACCTGCAATAGCCCTCTCAGTCCCGGCGAGTCGATGATCGTATCGCTCACTTTTCGCGATGAAGGAAGCGGCGGTAAAGGAATTGTCAATCAAGGAGGGCTGGCTTCTTTGCATCTTGGTTTTGAATATGATCGCCCCTTGAGCGGCATTGAAAACTGCAGACTGATACCAAGGAGCGGCCGCCTTGGGGATGCTCAACAGAGGATTAACGTCGGAATGGCTTCACTTCGGATCGATGTGGCATGTGAAGTCCTGCTGGATGGTCTGAAGTTTCCGACCGTGAAACGTGAAGCCGAGGTACAGCCAGCCGGGCCGGCGTCCGCTGTCGATCTGGCTTTCATCAGAACGATTGTAGAGCGGCTGTCACTTGAGCATATCCAGATCCGGCAGGCGCTCCAAGGACAATCAAGTGGCTATGGAGATGGGAAAAAAACTGACATAAGCTGGGACCTCCATGGCAGGTATGAAAAGTCAATGGCTGGTCCAGATGTGCATATAGCTATCCGCTCCGAGAATAGCTCCGGTTCCTCGCTAGCCAAATTCGAAATCACGGTGCTGGGGCGAGGTGTCTTGCAGGAAGATCATGACGACGTACAGAAGGTACAAAGAGCAGTCAATCGGGCGCTCAACGAGGTAGTGGCATTTGACCACAGGCAAAGCTATACGTCTACAAGCCGCCAGCAGGAAAAAACTCCTGACCCAGCATTGTTTTCTGATCCGATTCCAGAATCACAGAATCTGGACGCGATTGTAAAGAAACTGGAGAACCTGCTTGAGCGGTTCGAAGGCATGATTCAAATGGCCGAGATGGGCCAGGTTAGGAAATAAGATATGAGTGGGCAACAAAACCTAATGAAGATTCTTGTTGGCGATCGTTTCATACCGGTTCAAGACGCAATTGTCTGTCCTTTAACCGGACAGGTGCTGCTGCGTAGTGAGGAGCGTGCCGTACAATATGGATTGAATTCTGCCATGTATGTAGCTAAGGAAATTCCCGCTCCCAAAAAAGATGATGATGCCCTGCCGGCACGACCAGCAACCATGGTACATCGTGAGGTTGACCCGGAGATCTTACGCTAAAACCTGTGATGGCTCCCTTTGAAGTCCTGACGTATGCTATCGACCCATCCGCAGTGACGGGTACGGGTGAAATTAGCGTCCATCTTATTGTGAAGAACCAGTCTGAGAGTTGGGTTTCGAATCTATGTTTGAAGCTTTTTCCTACTGGCGACGGATTACAAATTCTGGGCAGCGATACCGTATCAGGCATTACTCTCAAACCATATACTTCAGCCCGCCTTCCATTGCGATTCCGTGCCCGGCCTGGAGAATTTCAAATCAGACTGCATTCCATAAGCTTGAGGCTCGATGGACGCTCAGAGCGCTTTTCTGAAGTACTGCTGGATTTTCGCGTGGTGAAACCTGCGGTTGACTTGTCGCAAGTATCATCCGTGCCTGCAACGGCTGAGTCCCGTTCAGACAAGCGTAAACCCGTCTTCGATGTTTTTTTGTGTTACAACAGCGCAGACCGGCCCGCAGTAAAGCGCATTGCTCATCAACTGCGTCAAGCCGGAATTTTGCCATGGTTTGATGAATGGGAGTCGCGTCCAGGACAGCCTTGGCAGCGGCAGCTTGAACAGCAGATTAGTACAATTAGAGCGTCTGCAGTTTTTGTCGGTCCTGCTGGAGTGGGTCCATGGCAGGAACAGGAAATATGGGGGTTCCTCCAGGAGTTCAGCAAGCGAAACCTGCCAATTATTCCTGTAGTGCTCCCGAACGCTCCTTCTGTGCCGAAAGTGCCAGTTCTTCTCGGCGCCATGACTTGGGTGGATTTCCGCATTGATGATCCCCATCCTTTACAGCGATTAATCTGGGGTATCACTGGAAAACGGCCCGATGATCTCTTATAACATCTGACAATTCGGCAAAGAGACTTGGGCAGCTCTTGATCGTTTGTTTCCAAGTCTCGGTATGGTGGAGCATTCATCCTGCGCAGATTGCCCGAACCGCCCCTAGCGTCCTCAAGCAGTCTTCGCGGCTGACATCGAGGTGGGTGACGAAGCGCATCTGTTCGGGATTGATTCCGTTGGCCAAGATGTTTTTTGCTCCGAGTTTCTGGCTTAGCTCCGCCGTATTCATGCCTGTGCCACTGATATCGAAAACCAGAATGTTGGTTGGAGATTTCTTTGGATCAATCTTGATTCCCCGAATCTGAGAGAGCCCTTCGGCCAGTATCCGGGCATTGTCATGATCTTCTTGCAGTCGAGCGGGCATCTTTTCCAGCGCGATCAGTCCAGCAGCAGCGAGGATTCCTGCCTGACGCATTCCACCACCCAGCGCCTTGCGGTAGGCGCGGGCTTTGTCGATGAATTTCTTGCTGCCCACTAGCATGGACCCCACCGGGGCGGCCAGCCCCTTGGAAAGGCAAAACATTACTGAGTCAAACTTGCGGGCAATCTCAGCCACTGGTTTGCCCAGCGCTGTGGCGGCATTGAAGATGCGCGCCCCATCGAGA
>DASZEU010000174.1:0-17139 GCA_035940535.1 Candidatus Angelobacter sp. | reverse complement strand
GGCGCTGCCATTGCGGGCGAGGATCTGGCCTTCTTCAAAGTGGATGTGAATCGGATGGTCCCAACTATCGCGGGCATTCACCAGGGTCCATATCTCTTTGGTGCCGAATCCGGGCGCAGAGGAGATGCGTCCGAAATCTGCCTTGAGCGCAGATCCTCCTGTACGCCGGCTGCTGCCACCGGTGTTCCCAACGCCGATGCCCCAGCCGCCACCGCCAGTGTACGAGGTGATTGGGTCATTGGTGGTCTGGTTGGCGTTATCGTCGAACACAAACTGCCGCTGCCGGGCGGTCGCGATCTGCGACAAGTCAGGATTCGGGATGAGAGTGATGGGCGTGTTTGGACATATACTCTGGTCCGGCAAGGCGGGGTTGCGGACAACTTGGAACCGCATGAACGCGCCTACGCACGGGTCAGAAGACTGGCCACCGAGGGCCGCCGCTACCGAGAGTATCTGGCCGGGGCCTTTTCCATCCTGGTGCTCTTGCAGGTTCACCAGGTCTACGGTTTGCCCGATGTTGTAGCGGGAGAAGTCAATCACGATGTCATACCGCTCCGCGATGCCCTGCTGGTCAAGCTGAGTGAGAGGCACCGTGGTCGGAAGCAGATTGCCGTCGTTGGCGATCTGGACCATGACCGAGCTGTCGCTCAGCGCCAGCACGAAGAAGCGGGAGACGCTGGCATTGAGGATGCGGAAACGGTACTTGCGCCTCTCCACCTGGAAGAACGGCTTGTAAGCAAGATTCACGGTCATGGCGTCACCCAGGAAACCATCGAAGGCAAAGATGTCCATGGCGAGCTGGCCGTTGGCGTCCCACGCTTTGTCGGCGAGCATGAGGTTGACGTCGTAATCCAGGTTGCCCCAGTCTTTGGCGGTGCCGCTGGGCAGCCGAAGATTGACGCCGTCGTTGATTGCTTCATTCCCACGGTCGAGGGAGCTGTAGATGTTCGTCATGGCGGCATTGCATTTGTAAACGTTCTGCGCCGTGAAGCTGAACATGTGATCGTGGAACCAGTGGGTGCTCATGGTCTCGCGCCAGTCACCGGGCAGCTTATTGATGCCGCCACTTCCATTGGGACTGCCCGCCCGAGGATCGGTGGCGCCGGTGTTGATTGTAGTAAACCCCGCCAGAACCCACGGCCAGTGATAGTCGTAGAACTGGTTGGGGAAAAAGTAAGCGCCGGTGAAGCCATCGTTCTCTGCGCCATGGTGGCCGTTGTGCTCATGCGTAGTCAGCGTAAACCGCCCGAAGCCGTTGTTCTGGGTCACGTCCGTAGGCAACTGGTTATGGTGCCGGAATAAAATAGGCTCTCCGTAACGCGCCATCACCAGCTTGGGCGGGATGGTTCCATTGAAGGTCCATACTGAGTTTGGCTGCTGGACCGGCATGGAAGGATGGAATTGCAACGGGATCGAATGGGTTGGGTCAATACCGGAATTGAGGCTCGACGGAACCTGAGGGTTGTAACTGGTATTGGTGGTGGCTCCTCGGGTTGCGACTTCGATTGCCACCTGGGGTGGCATGGTGTCGAACCGCTGGTGCGCCCAAATATTTCCTGGCGGACGTCCTTCGATCGGTCCAGTCAAACCGGTTCGCCCGCCTACCAATTTGGGATCGACGGGCTGGTGGGTCTGGTTGGACTGCGCCTGAGGCGCCGGATTCAAGGTTGAAACAGCGTTCCGCTGCAGGACATCAAAGCGCGGCATGGGCTGCGTGAATGGCTGCACCCCAAACAGCGGACTAGGCGTTAACCCTGTGGGAATGCCGCTTCCGCCGCCGCTTCTGAAATCGAAAGGCCGCGCATTGGCGGGCCGGACGAAGGGGCTCAAGCCTCCGATGGGCGCCAGAATACCGGCGGTCGTGAACAGACCCCACTTGACCAAGTCGCGCCGCGAGACCTGCCCGTGGGACAAAGCTTTGGTTATTTCCTGGCGATTCTTGCGCGCGTTCTCTGCATCTCTGAGTCGTGCCTTGTCAGAGTTTTCTGATAGCCAAAAACCTTCTTTGCGATCCTTACGGCCCATATTCTTCTCCTTATGTTCACTTGCATCGGTTGTAATGTTCACTTGCATCGGTTGTACTCCGGCTTTTGACCCAGAGCAATGCAAGTCTCTGCCGAAGGGAATGGTTGTCGGAATAAGGTATGGTCGTTTGGCGGCATTGGATCTGATACAAAGAGCTGTAGCACGCGAGCAAACGAGAAACGTGCGGATGCCCAGGCACGGTCCTCTGGAGTGAAAGAGGACCTGCATTTCCTCTGTACTGAGAGATAGGGCAGACGGCTTGAAACTTGATGACGCGGCATGTATCGGCTCCGGGTGCCGACATTAATCTGATCGATCCCAAATCAGATCTGAGCCCGTGACCATCTAATCGTCCAGGCAGTTTTAAGAGCTGATTCTGGGCAGTTCCCAAAGTGGAAACGATGTTACTAAAACACGAACAGGGTGCGAATGGTACTGCGCTTTAGCAAGCACAGTCAAGGATTAATTAAGATGCCCGAATCTTTAAGAAACAAGGTTATCGTGCTGAACAAAACTCGTTTACGAGGAATCAATCCTTAACAATGTTTCAAGGAACTAGGCTAAGTAAAATCCGCTAGTTCTTTTTTTGATTTGGAATTGTTTTCCAATCAGCAGCCGCCGGGGCTAGAGAGCTTGCGGAAAAACTCAGCGTGCCCAAGAACTGGGACCTCAGGGGCCGAACAGGCTGCGGAAAAATCAGTTCGGCAGAGAAAGAGAGTTTGCAGGGGCTGAAGCCCGGTTGATTTAAACGGCTTGCGGCACGAGTAAACTCGTGCCCTGACACAAAGCTCACAAACGGGCTTTCCCTTAACCAATTTAGTATTGAATACTGAAAAATGATTCGAGTTCCTTATCAAGAAGTCTTCGAGACTCTCACCCGCGTCCTTTTGAAGCTGGGATTTAGGGCTGAACGTGCCAGCCTTGGTGCGCGACTGTTCGCCGAGTCAAGCCGCGATGGCGTGTATTCGCATGGCGTGGAGCGTTTTCCCCGATTTGTCCGGGGGATTCAGCGGGGACTTGTTGACATCCATGCCACGCCTCAACTGGTATCGGCTCAGGGGCCGTTGGAGCGGTGGGACGGACGGCGCGGCCCCGGCAATTTGAACGCACATCAATGCATGGCCCGGGCCATTGAACTGTGCCGCACACACGCGATGGGTTGCGTGGCGCTGGGCAACACCAATCACTGGATGCGTGGCGGCAGCTACGGATGGCAGGCGGCCGAGGCCGGCGTGATTGGAATTTGCTGGACCAATACCATGCCCAATCTTCCACCCTGGGGCGCGAGCGATCCCCGGGTCGGCAACAATCCGCTGGTGGTGGCTGTTCCGCGACCTCAAGGGCATGTGGTCCTGGACATGGCGATGTCACAGTTCTCTTACGGCGTACTGGCCTCCTATCGAACGCGGGGCGAGATGTTGCCGCTGGACGGTGGATTTGATTCTCAGGGAAAACTCACACGTGATCCCGGCGCCATTGAAGCATCGGCCCGGCCTTTGCCTATTGGGTATTGGAAAGGGTCTGGATTGGCCTTGATGCTTGATCTGCTGGCAACGTTGTTGTCCGGAGGATTGGCCACTTATCAGATCGCTGCCGATCCCGAACTGGAGAGTAAACTCTCCCAAGTCTTCATCGCTTTTGATTTGTCGGTTTTCAATGATGGAGACTCTTCCAACCGAGTCGATCAGATCATTGAGCATCTTCAGTTTTCATCGGGCACCGGGAAGCAGGTTCGTTATCCGGGTGAGCATGTGTTGAAGATCCAGGAAGAGAACATGACCAAGGGAATACCGTTGAACGAAGACTTGTGGACCGAGGTAAGAAATTTGTAAATAGGTAATTTGGTAAGTAGGCAATTTGAAAATCAAATACGAAAATTTCAAGCGCCGATCTCTTTGCGGCCAAGGATAAGCTGAACCGCAAGGGCTTTACTTCTTCGGTACGCCCATGGTCCGGGAACAGGAACCTGAATAAGCGGGAATAGAAGCCTGAATAATTGGTTATATGTAGAAATGGCTTCGGGCAGCGTTGGTGTTGGTCCAAGAATCCGCGCAATCGGCACAGCGACTCCAGAATGCCGTTTCAGTCAAGAAGAAATCTTTAGCCTCTCCGGATATACCAACGACAGGATACGCGCGATTTTCCTGAATAGCGATATCGATTACAGACATTTCTATTTTGAGGGCGCCCCTAACCGCTTTGAGGATTCGACCCAGCTCAATGAGCGTTTCCTAAAAGGAGCGATGAGGACTGGATGCCAGGCCATTCGCAACTGCCTGGCCAGCGCGAACCTGACTGCTGAAGATGTTGACTTATTGGTTGTGTGTACGTCTACCGGATATGTATGCCCGGATATTGGAAGCCGCCTGATCGGGCATATAGGTTTTCGGCGCGACGTTCAGCGAGCTTCCGTTGTTGGCCTCGGATGCGCGGGAGCCATTCCCAGCTTGCAGCGTGCCAACGATTTTGTCCGCGCGTATCCACACCGTACGGCACTGACTTTGACGGTGGAGATTTGTTCTGCCTGTTTCTATGTGGATGACACTCTGGAGACTGTAGTCGGAAACGCAATCTGCGCAGATGGGGCGGCTGCTGTGCTGTTGGGAACCGATACTTCTCACGACGGGTGCCCGGCTGAAATCGTAGATTTTCAGTCATTTCTCGACCCTGCCCAACTCGATCAAGTCGGCTTCCATCACCGGCAAGGCAAGTTACGAATTGTCCTTTCGAATGATGTTCGTAATTTGGCTGCGCCCATGCTGCAAAATGCGCTGGAAACCATGCTGCAACGAAACTCGCTTCAGCGTTCTGATATCCGCTTTTGGATTGCCCACCCTGGAGGACGCAAGGTTCTGGACAATGTGCAGAAGCACTTTGCTCTTACTGATGACCAGACACGGTTCTCGAAGCATGTGCTGCGAAACTACGGAAATATGTCTTCACCAACTGTGCTCTTTGTCCTCGATGATGTTATCCAAAGAGGAGACCCTCGACCGGGCGATTGGGGAGTCATGATGGCGCTCGGCCCAGGGATGGCCGCCGAGGTCTGTTTGCTGAAATGGTAAGCCCCGAAAACATTCCGTTCTTGCCCTTCTTGCGAGGATTGATCCGTGCCAAGAGGAATGCCCAGAGCGCCCAGTGGCGCGACCTCAAACAGCTTCTCTGGCAAAATCTGGCTGTTAGCTTTTCGGCTAAGAGAAGGATGTCACTGCCCTGGAGCAGAGCCGGTTCGGGACAGCCTCCGGTTCTATTTCAAATGATGGCGGGTTATTGGGTTTCCCAGTCAATCTACGCCGCTACGAAGCTCGGCATACCGGACGCGATTCAGGGCGAGCCAAAATCATGCCGCGCCATCGCCGCAATCACCGGAGTGCACGAGGACTCTTTGTTTCGCCTGTTGCGCGTTCTTGAGAACCTAGACATCTGCGCGAAGAAAAAAGACAAATATGAATTGACGGCTCAGGGCCGGCTTCTCCAAAACAACGTGCATGGCTCGTTGCGTTCCATGGCCCTCACGCTGGGAGAAATTCACTATCAGGCGTGGGGGGATCTTGCGCAAAGCATACGAACCGGCGAACCGGCTTTCAATGGTGTATTTGGAGCAGGGCTATTTCAGCATCTGAGCGAAAACGGCGCTGATGGAGAAACATTCAATGCGGCAATGTCGGATTTCTCGGGGCTGATTTCGTACCCTGTGGCGCTGGCCTACGATTTTTCAAGCGTTCAATCTGTTGTGGATGTCGGCGGCGGACACGGGAAATTCCTGCGGACCATTTTGGGAATGAATGCCCACCTACAGGGAACGGTCTTTGACCTGCCTGCCGTAATTCAAGGCACAAAAGAACATCTTGCCCAGATAGGAGAACGCTTTACAGCCGTTGCCGGGGACTTCTTTACCTCTGTGCCTTGTGGCGCCGATATATATATTTTAAGTGGTGTGATTCATGATTGGGATGATGCCCAAAGTATCATAATTCTAAGAAATTGCCGTAATGCCATGGTTGAGGGCAGCAGAATTCTGGTAGTGGAGATGATCGTGCCTGAATTTGCGGAGCCATCGTTCAGCACACTCCTTGATTTAAATATGCTGGTCATGTCGGGAGGGCGGGAACGGACCGAATCAGAGTTTCGCAGTCTCTTTCGGTCTGCCAATTTGCAAGTTACGAGAATCATTCCAACCCTTGCTCCTCTTAAAATCATCGAAGGTCGCTGGGCGTAACGAATAGACGATTCCACCTGCTGCGTTCCGAGTACTGGTGGAAGAACGGCCCGTTAGGGCCAGGTTGAATGTCGTGAATACAGTGGTCGTTTGCCCTGGCAACTGGGATACGGAGCCTTCAGCGTGAGCAAGTCCATCGTGCCGGATGGTGGTGGACTATATTCGCAATCAGGAAGAACACCACCGAAAATTCAACTATCAAGAACAATTCTTAGCGCTTCTGCGCAAACATGGGATCGGGCGCAAGAGCCGGGACAGCCAATCCAGCGGCAGTGAGCCGTAAAAAATCCCGGCGTGAGCGTGGTTCCAGTGACATCGCGTATCTCCCTTTGATTCGATTACTGCACCTTGACCACAAAATATAGAAATGTTCCTTGCACGTCTTTGAACCAGTGCGGCACTCCTGCGGGAATGACGATGACATCATCTTTGGAAAGCGTGCGGACCTCGCCACCCTCGATGCCTGTGCCGCGTACTTCGCCGGGCGCAGTGGTTTTTGGTTCCAGCATCTTGCCTCCGGTCACAAATGTGGCCGAGCCTTGAAGGATGTAGAAGACATCCGTATCTTTCTCGTGCAGTTCAGACTGGCCGGGCTTATCGCGCCGCCCTGCGGTCACCCAATATGTCCGGCCATCCTTATTCAGCAGTGGAGAGCCTTTTTCAAAAGCTGCGTGAACGTCTGCGCTGGAAAAATACTTTACCGTGTCGGGCGCTGGAGGATTAGCCGTGCCGCTTGGGTTGCTGGGTGCTACGTGAAAAGCAACTTCTTTTATCGGAGTGAGGTTGCCCGAATTTGTTGTTGCTTGTTTGACCGTCGATCTTCGAGGATCGGTGAGTTGCATGGCCGAATCGCCGGTCAAGAAAGATTCGTTCATGATCAGGAAAGCGCCCAGGCCGTGGAAGTCATTTACATTGCGCTTGCGGGCAAGGTAGAAAGCCAAATCGCCGACGTTGGTGCCTTCACATATATCGGCGAGGCTGGTGAGTCCGTCGCCATCGAGTGAGATCTTCGTGAGGACCCCCTGGTAACCTTTTTTTGCAGCCGCCTCGTAACTCTTGTTTACGTAGCCTCGCTTTACCGCCATCGAAATTAAGTAGCTGTACATGCTCGAACTCGATGTTTCCAGCCAATTCGCCGGCTCCGAGCCTTTGTTCACTACCTGATACCACAGGCCTGTGTTGCGGTCCTGGTACTTGGCCAGTCCGCGAACCAAATCCTTCACGATGGCAATCAATTGCGGACGCTTGGGGTGATTCGCGGGCAGCACATCCAGAACATCAATCAAGGTCATGCCAAACCATCCCATCGCCCGGCACCAGAATTCTGCGGAATGATGATTAGCAGGATCGGCCCAGGCGGATGCGCCGCTTTCATCATAAGCGTGATAGAGCAAACCGTCAGAGGAATGAAGATGGCTGGCGTAAACGATCAATTGCTTGGCCGCTTCATCGTTGGCATAAGCCCTATCGCCAAAAAGCCTTCCGTAACGCACCAGAAATGGCATGGACATGAACACGCCGTCTCCCCAGAGCTGGTGCTGGCGGCTCGCGCCGGTTGCGTGCCAGAATCCGCCATCGGCAGTGCGCGGATAAGTATCAAACCGCTGCCGTATCTTGGTTGCCGCCAGCTTGTATTTCTCCTCCTTGGTCTCCTGGTACAAGAGTAAGAGAAGATTGCCGGGGAGCATGGCATCCAGCGATTCCAGGTTGTGATCGAGGTTGCCCTGAGTGTCGACATGGGAATCAACCCAGCCTTTCACATACTGGAGATAACGGTCGTCCCCCGTGCGCTTCCACACGAGATATTCGCCCAACAGGTACAGCGCCTTGGCATAGGCCCAAGAGCCCAGATCAGCCGGGTTGGGATAGCGCTTCATCGTGGATTCGACAACAGCTCGGGACCAATCCTGCGAGGCTGGCCGGGCGCTGAGTCGAGCGACAACTGCGTGTCCCATCCTCCGCGTTATTTGCGAAGCGTGAACGCAGCAACAAGCCACGAGTGCCCCTATCAACAAGACGCTGGTTTTCCTCATGGGACTCCCCTCCAATTGAAGATTTTTCACGAGCGCTACGACGGTGTTGCCTTAGTTCAGCGCATTTGATATTTCATAATATGAAACTATAATTCATCATCTTGAATCACTGTTTTATATACCTTTTGCCAATTTTGCGAAAGCAAAATGCATATCAACGATTTCAGACACAGCGTAACAGAGCCACAATCAAAACCCGTTCACCGCAAAGGGCGCTAAGGCCGCAAAGGAAAATCAATACCTTAACCACGCAGGGAAATACCAAAGGACAGGAAGGAAAGAAAAACGTGGCGCGAGAAGAATTGGATTGATAGTAATAGGGAGAAACCAGTCACGATTGCAAGACGGGAGAAAATCGCCGTGATGTATACTCCCGAACAAGCTCAACTTCATCTTGAGAGGGACACTATGAGATTCATCGTGCCATTTTTGGTTTGCGCTTTGCTGAGCGTCATTGCGTGGAGCCAGGATAAGCCGGCGCAGACTCCACCTCCGCAGCCGCCGGGGCCGATCGTCTCTCCTGAGGTCCATCCCGACAGCAGCGTCACTTTCCGTTTTCGTGATCCCAATGCAAAGTCTGTCGTGCTCAGGCTGGAGGGGCAATCCAAATCAATTGCTATGGAAAAGGACGATCAAGGAGTTTGGAGCACAACAACCAGTCCGCTGAGTCCTGATTATTACGGTTATTCTTTTGTTGCCGACGGAGTGGGGCTGATCGATCCGTCGAACTGGCTGATCAAACCGAATTTCCTCAGCCCGCAAAGCGCAGTTCATGTGGTTGGTCCTGCGTCACTGCCATGGGAGGTAAATGATGTGCCTCATGGGGAAGTTCACCATCATTTTTACCGCTCGGCCGTGGCGGGAGATGATCGCGATTATTACGTGTATACACCGCCCGGCTATCAAGCCAAGTCGAAGGAGAGCTATCCGGTGCTGTATTTGCTGCATGGGTATAGCGATGATGCCAGCGGATGGACCGCCGTTGGCCATGCGAATGTAATCTTTGACAACCTCATTGCACAGGGCAAAGCCAAGCCGATGATTGTGGTCATGCCTCTTGGCTATGGCACCATGGAGATGCTGCGGCGTGGGACGAGCGCGTGGAGTAACCTGGAATTGCGAGATCGCAACTTTGCCAAATTTCGAGAGGCGCTGCTGACCGAGGTGATGCCTCGAGTTGAGAGCGAGTATCTTGTCAGCAAAGACCGCAAGGCCCACGCTATTGCAGGACTCTCGATGGGCGGCTCGGAGTCGTTACTGACCGGCTTGAATACTCTCGATAAGTTCGCCTGGGTCGGCGCGTTCAGCTCAGGCGGCATTCCAGATGATTTTGCAGCGGACTTTCCCGGGCTCGATGCCAGCGCAAACCGGCAGCTTCAGTTGCTGTGGATCGCGTGTGGCACCGAGGACCGGCTCATCACCGTCAATCGAAATCTACGCGGGTGGCTGAAGTCAAAAGGAATCAAGGCCACGGAGATCGAGACTCCCGGAGCCCACACGTGGATGGTGTGGCGACGCAATCTGGCCGAATTTGCTACGCTTCTGTTCCGCTGACTCTAGAAGCCTACTTCTCTGGCTTATCAAAGATCTTTGAATCTACAGTCGGATTGAACTCGATACTGCTTACAGCTATAGAGTAAATGGGTTGGCCGTTGGCTGTGATCTCCTCATGGAACGGTAGCGTCACGCCATCCACAGTCTTCCACTCCGAGGAGTCCACCACTTGAGTTGCCGGTCCGGTGGGCGAGTTAGCCTGGAATTGAGCGCGGAGAACATGTCCGGTTTGGGGATCGATGAACCAGCGCAGTTGGTTACCAGCGTCGTTGATGTCGAGCACTGCGGCTTCAACGTCACCTATCTTTTCTTTGCCTTGCGCTGTGAATGAATATTGCGGATCATCAGCGTGTTGCGCGATATACCAAACCTGTTGGCGCAGACCTTTCAGGAAATCCTCACGCTGTGACGACGGCATATCTTGGGGCCCTCCCATGGCAGCCATGGACACGAAGCCTCCCTGTCCTGTAGCAACCATGATCAAATCGCCGTTTGGCGTATTCAGCTTGAGTTGAACCTTTTGATCGCCTACGGCAGTCTGCTCCCCTTCCAGAGTCGCGCCTTGCTGCTTTAGCGTAATCATGGATTTTTGCCGCACAGCTTTGATCGTTTGCAACTTCGCTGTCCCGCCGGCGGCATCGATCACTTTCTTTAGCAGTGCTTTGCCTTCGGGGTTGCTGGCGGCAGGAGCAGCCCCGGCGACTGCTGCCCCGGGCTGCGGGATGTTGATATCTACTTTGGTCACCTGACCAAAGGTGCTTAGCGGCTTGTCAAAATCGGCAGATTTGCCTACCACCAACACGGCAAATTTATCTTTTTCCAGGTATTTCCTGGCCACGCGGTCAACGTCCTCGGCTGTGACTTTTTCCACACCTTTCTGGTAACGCTCCAGGAAGTCCACAGGGTAATGGTGGAATTCAAGATTGGTGCGGAAGGCGGCGACCTTTTCTTTGGAGTCATACTCAAAGACGAAAGAATTCAATATGGAATCTTTGGCGCGCTGCAACTCCTCTGGCGTAACTTTGTTGGTCCTCATGCCTTCGATCTCTTTGTAGAGGCCATCAATAGCCTGGGCCGTGGTACTGCTTTTAGTGCCCATGACCAAGGTTGTCAATCCGGGATGATCGAAAAGGGCAGAAACCCCTCCGCCCACCGAATAAGCCAGGCCGGCTTTGGTGCGCAGGCTAACGAACAAGCGAGAAGAAAAGCCGCCGCCCAAGACGTGATTCATGACCTGCAAGGCATAGTAGTCAGGATCGTCGCGGCGAATACCGGCGGAGATGAACCGAATTTCACTCTGGTTAACATCATCCTTCTCGGCAAAATAGACGCCCGGCTTGGGCGGTGTGACCGGGATCTTCGCAGGCTCAACATCGGGTCCTTTGGGCCAGCTCTCAAAAACCCCGCGCAGCTTGGCTTCCATGGCGGCGGAATCAAAATCACCAGTCAAGCTAAGAATGATGTTGTTGGGATGGCCGTGGGCGGCGTGCCAGTCGAGCAAATCCTGGCGAGTCACGGCTGCGACGGTCGAGTATTCCGGCTCGCGCGCATAAGGGCTGTTGGGGCCATAGCCAATCTTGGCAGCCTCGCGCGCGGCGATGCCACCCAGATTATCGTTGCGGCGTGCAATACCCGTTTTTTCCTGGTTCTTGGCAAGATCAATTTTTTCTTGCCGGAATTCGGGGTTACGCAGAAAATCCTGGAAAAGATTTAGAACAAAATCAAAGTCTCCTTTGAGGCAGGAGAGAGAGATGTTGGTGGATTGCGCAGTTCCATTGGTTTCGATCTTGGCGGCCCGGGCTTCGAGCAGGTCGTCCACATCATCACCGGTCTTGCTCTTGGTGCCTCCTGTGCGCCATGCCTGGCCATAAATGGAGACCATACCGACTTTATCCGCAGGTTCGGCTAAGGATCCACCTCGGACATACGCGACGCCATCGATCAACGGCAATTCGTGGTCTTCCTGAAGAAAAACCACGATGCCGTTCGAAAGCTGAACCCGTTTGGGCTGCTGGGGATGAAATTCCGGTAGCGGCGGTTTCTTGATGGCGCGCAGATCGGCGGCCGCCAAGTCTTGGTCTTCTCCCCCTTGCCCTTTCGAGTCGGCAACCTTTTTATTTTCAACTTGGCCCATGGCGGGAGTTTTTGGTTTGCCAGGAGCTGCGGTTTGCGCCTCGGTTCCAAGCACACCGGCAATCAGAATCGTGAGAACGACGAGTGTAGACGAGAGCTTATAGCGGAACATTAGCGGTTCTCCTTCTTCTGCGTGTTGTCCTTCTGTATGTCGCCAGAGGCGCCAGGCGCTGTTTTGGGCGCCTCATTTTCTATCATGGCCACAGTGCGGTTCTTTTCCACAAACACTTTGTTGGCCACGCGGCGAATGTCGGCTTTACTGACCTTGTCAATCTTATCTACGCTCCGGAACAACTCACGCCAATCGCCATAACGAAGCTGGTAAGTGGCCAATTGGCTGGCCAGGCCCTGGTTGTTTCCCAATCCGCGAATCAGGTTCGCCTTGGCCCGAGTCTTTACCATCTGCAGCTCCTCGTCGCTGACATCTTCATTCTTCAGCCGCTCGATTTGCTCGCGGATCGCTTTCCCCACTTCCTGAGAGGTGTGTCCAGGCACTGGTACAGCGACAAAGCTGAAGAGGCCGGGATACTTGGTGCCGGGCAATCCAGAAAAGCCTCCGGCAAAGGCGGCAATTTTCTGGTCACGCACCAAGGCGCGGTACATTCGGGAGGTCCGGCCCGAGGTAACCAAGTCAGAAATCACGTCGTAGACGGCATCGTCCGGATCCTTGTAGCTTGGCCGGTGGTAGCCCTCAATGTAGAGAGGCTGAGACCTATCGCGCATGATGATGGTGCGTTCAGCGAACTGCTCTGGCTCCGGCGTGATCAGAGGCTCAGGCTTGGGCGAGGAGGGAATCGATCCAAAATATTTCTCTACGATGGGAAAGACCTGCTCCGGCTTAAGGGCGCCGACCAAGGCTATGACTGCATTGGAGGGAACGTAGTAGGTATGGTAAAACTTGGCTGCCGCGGTGGCCGTGAGATGGTCGATCTCGGAAGACCAGCCAATCGGGGAACGATGGTACGGGTGCGCTGCGTAGGCCATAGCGGTAAACTGCTCAATCAATCTTCCGATCGGGTTGCTGTCGGTACGCAGGCGGCGCTCTTCGTGCACCACATCACGCTCTTTGTAAAACTCGCGAAGCACCGGGCCTCGAAAACGCGACGACTCAAGATAGGCCCAGGTCTCAAAGCGGTTGACTGGCATGGAATAAAAATATTGCGTGCTATCCATGTTGGTGCCGGCGTTCAATCCAACACCACCTTCGCGGTCAATGATCTCGCCGAAACGGTTCTTGATTACATACTGATTGGCGTTCTCTACCGCTTTATCGAAGGCTGCCTTCAACTCAGCCACTTTTTTGGCATCACGCCCTAGTTCTTTGCGATCTTCATGATCGTAAGCGGCCCAGGCCTGCTCCACTTTCTCCAGGGCAACCTTCTCCTTGGCGTAATTGGTGGTGCCGATGCGGTCGGTGCCTTTGAAAGCTTCGTGCTCAAACATGTGCGCCATGCCAGCCTGGCCCTCCGGGTCCTGCACGGCGCCCGCGTCCACAATGGTGAGGAAGGAGAATACCGGCGCTTCCGGCCGCTCGCACAAAACAACAGTGAGCCCGTTCTTAAGCACCTTGACGGTGGTCCGTTTTTCAAAAGATGCCACATCCTGGGCCAAGAGGGTTCCCACGAAGAAGACCGGGGTAAATAAAAGAGCCAAGACAGTGAGGTAGCGACGCATTCCGCCTCCCAAATTGAATAGATTTCCCTATTAAGAAAACTAGTGCGTAGCAATGCAGGATGTCAAATCGCTCATTGCCTTGGGGTGTCGCTGGGGGTTGGCATCATTTTCGTTTCCAGCGAATTCCGTCCTTTGTATCTTCCACCAGAATTCCGGCCTCTGAGAGCTGCGTTCGAATAGCGTCGGCGCGTGCGAAATCACGCGCCTTTTTGGCGGAAGCACGTTCCGCCATGAGGCGTTCTACTTCTTCATCGGTAATAGCTTGTTGCGGCAGGTCGGACTCAGCGAGCTTACCCTGTGCACGGGCCCATTCCAAACTGCGGCTGGTCTTCGCTGCATCGTCATCTTTCAGGACATCAAAGATCTGATCAAACTGTTGCAAAGCGGCCAGCAGGGGAGCCCGATCGTCCTGTCGCAATTCATTATTGTCAGCGGCGGTATTTGCTTCCCGCACCAGGTTGAAGATGGCCGCCAACGCTTGCGCCGTATTCAAATCATCCTCCAGGGCCTCGCGCATCTGCTGCATAGCGGAGGCTGCCTGATCATGGATTCGCTGGCACTTACCAGGAGGAAACTGGCCCATTTGCAGCCGTAACTGAAAGTTGCGGAGGCGCTCAACGGAATGTGCAGCCTGTTTCAAACCATCGAAAGTAAAGTTGAATTGTTTGCGATAAGGGACGGATGAGAGCAGGTAGCGAATTGAAGAAGGTTTGTGTCCTTTTAGCAGGAGGTCGCGCAAGGTAAAGAAATTGCCGGCACTCTTCGACATCTTCTCGCCTTCGACCAGCAGGAAGCGCACATGCATCCAGAACCGCGCAAAGGTCTTGCCGGTAAGGGCCTCGGATTGGGCAATCTCATTTTCGTGGTGCGGGAAAGCCAAGTCTTCGCCGCCCGCATGGAGGTCGAAGCTCTCCCCCAGATACTTCATCGACATTACCGAACATTCAATGTGCCAGCCCGGGCGTCCTTTGCCGATAGGAGTGTCCCAAACTTCCTCGCCTTCTTTGGGGGCCTTCCACAGAGCAAAGTCACGCACGTTGTCTTTTTCGTATTCGTCCACGTCGACACGCGCCCCAGCCTCTATGCCGGCGAGATCTTTCTTCGAGAGCTTCCCATACTCGGGAAATTTGGCAATCCGAAAATAATAAGAACCGTCTTCCGCACGGTAGGCAAAACCCTTCTCTTCCAGCTTGCGAATATAGCCGGCCATTTCCTGAATGTGTTCCGTGGCGCGCACGATGCGCTCCGGCTGCTGCAGATTCAAAGTGTACATGTCTTCCAGAAAAGCTTGCTCGTAAGTTTGGGTATATTCGCGTACCGATTTGTGCTCTCGCGCCGCATTACGGATGATCTTGTCGTCCACGTCTGTGATGTTCATGACGTGCTGCAGCTTGAAGCCGCTCATCCTCAGAAAACGCCGCAGGATGTCCACCGCGACGAACGTCCGGAAGTTGCCGATATGGCCGTAGTCATAGACGGTTGGTCCGCAGGCATACATGCGGACGGTGTTATCCACCGAGGGAGAAAACTCTTCGACTTTCCCGGAAAGCGTGTTGTAGAGATGTAAGGCCATAAAAGAAGCAAGCTTTTGATTCTAGGTGGGAGCCGAGGAGCGGTCAATGCGATAGAGCCGAGCCAGTCGGGGATCGAAAAATGGAGACCCAGCGTTACGGGTTGGCCTTATTGATCGGTGCAGAACTAATAGACAAGAGGGACAAAACCTATGGTCCTAAGTAAGTGACATTAGCCTTTAGCCCCTGCACAAAGCATTGCGGCAATTCTGCTTAACGGCCAGTATTCGCAGTGCGGCTGGTAGTGCTCTTAAGATCAAAGGCGAGCCGTACAACGTAATGGATCCCGGAAAAAACGGTGAGAACAATGGTCAAGTAGATGCCAATTGTCTTAGCTTCTGCGACCCAACTCGCGCTCGACACTTCGTGCAGCATCACCAATGGCACCGTCGCCACCTGGACAACCGTGTTGGCCTTGCCAAACAGGCTGGGCTGGAACACACGCATGACTCCAATGGCGTACAACAACGTGCATACAATAAGGATAATGATGTCGCGGCTGAAGACCAGCACTGTGACCCAGGCGGGAATACGGTGCCGGGAGGCCAGCACCAAAAACATGGTGCTGAGCAGCAGCTTGTCGGCAATTGGATCCAGGTATTGCCCCAGCACTGTTTTTTGTTCCAACATCCGGGCGAGCAGGCCATCCAGCCCATCTGTGATTCCGGCGGTGATGAACAACGCCAGGGCCCAGCCATACTTCCCCTCGATGACGGCGATCACCGTGACCGGAACAAAAATAAGGCGCAGCAAAGTAAGCAGGTTCGGAGCCGAACCCAGTTGTGAGATCATCGGCCTGACCCTTGAAAAAATTTTCCCGCCTCTATTCCGGACTTCGCACCGAACTGCTCCGCCAAAGAAGGTATCTCGCCGTTTCGGGCGTCCAGTTCAATGCGTTCGACGCGGTGCATGGGAAAAAACACGACCTCGGGGCTGGCCGCCTCCCCTGACTTTACCAGCCGCGAAAAATCATCCAGCGAGCGCAGATCAACCCCGCGCAGGCAAGCCCCAGCCTGAGTCAAGGAGAGGACCATCCCCCAAAATTTCTCCCTGGGATTATTCAAGGTGACCAGGACCACAGATCCCGGGCCAAGCCCTTCGGAATATATTTTGATCGCATCCCCCACTGAAGTGATTGTCAGCCGGATGACAGCAGAATTGCAAGCTGGAGAAAAACTGAGGGATTCCCTGCGAACAATCGCCTGGTGCGGTAAAATGATTTTGCCAACCATTGCAGGCCCGTAGCTCAGTTGGTTAGAGCGTCCCGGCTTGCCGGGAAGGTCAGAGGTTCGTAGACGGCTGGACCGCTGATTAGAATTTGGTTTTTGCAGGCCCGTAGCTCAGTTGGTTAGAGCGTCCCGGCTTGCCGGGAAGGTCAGAGGTTCGTAGACGGCTGGACCGCTGATTAGGATTTGGTTTTTGCAGGCCCGTAGCTCAGTTGGTTAGAGCGCTTCCTTGACACGGAAGAGGTCGATGGTTCGAGTCCATTCGGGCCTACCATTATTTGGCTGTCACTATTGTGTAATGCCTGCCTTCTATATTCTGCAAAGGGCACCCGCCAAGAAGTTCTATGTTGGTTCAACCCTGGATTTACCGACCCGCATGGCGGATCACCACCGGGGCATAGTCCTTACGTTAGAGGTAATTAAGACGTGAAGGTAAGGCGAATGACGTTTCACGAATCCCGGAAGATTGCTCGGAGACCTTCCTGCTCGAAATGGCGATCATTCGTCAGGGCCTCTTGGGAAGGCCATAGACGTAGTGATCAACCTGGCCTGCTCCATCGGCCGGCAGCTTCGCACGGACCTCGGTGGGCATGTCGCTCCAGAGTTCGCGAATTTTCAACGAAATTGGCCTTTTCACTGGATGTTCCAAGTCACGCTTGAGGATTTCCTGGGCGTATTCTTGGGCAGACACTCCTTGTGCGCGT
>DASZEU010000173.1:0-2457 GCA_035940535.1 Candidatus Angelobacter sp. | reverse complement strand
TAAACCGGCCGGCCCTGAAACGCGTACCAATCCATGGCTGGCGGCTCGCCGTGGAAGATCGTTCCAGGAACATTGGCGAGGCCTACTTTGTAGAAGTCCGGGAACTCGAGCAATGCTCGAATCGCAGTCCAACCGCCAAAGGAAGAGCCCGAAATACCGACGCGGTTGATGTCGATGAAAGGGAATCGTTCGCTAAGCTGCCGGATGGCCGCCACGTGGTCATCCAGCCCCATGATATTCAGCTTGCCATAGTTGGCGTAGGAGAACTCACGCGAGCGGTAAGCTGTTCCCCGAGCATCCACGGTAACTACGGCAAATCCCAGCTCATTCAAAACCGCCGCGGTGGGCGCGGCCGCTCCCAGAATTGCTGTTGGAAAGTTGTGAGGAACTACTGCCACCAGCCCGCTGGCATAATTCAAGTCAACCAGCGGATAGCGCATGTTTGGATCGAGCCTACTGGGCTTATAGAGGAGGCACCAAAGATCAGTCTTGCCGTCGGCGGCCTTGACTACAAACTCTTCCGGCGCGTGATAGCCGGCAGCCAATAGTTCCGTTGCGTCCGCCTTTTCAAAAGTGGAGATAAGCCGCCCGTCATTGGCAGAGCGAATCACTGTTTGTGTAGGCTGGCTTGGAGTGGAGAAGTTGTAGACCAAAAAGTTTCCACTCGGCGAGACAACATCATAAGGCTGCGAAAGATCGAAGCTAAAAATCGAGTCGGGGTTGATGAGCATGTGATCGGCAGGCTCGGGTGAGAGCAGCTTCAAGTCCGTGCCGTCGAAATTCACGCGATAAACGTAGCGATAATAAAGATTGCCACTCTCCCGCCCTACTCCGGTAAAAAAAACGAGATGTCGCTCCTCGTCGACCTTAAGAAGATCGCGCACCAGCCAATTGCCCTGGGTAATCTGATTCCTTAGCTTGCCCGTTTGGCCGTCATAGAGATAAAGATGTCCCCAGCCATCCCGTTGTGAAAACCAGAGCACATTTTTTCCGGTGGGGCTCACCCAGACGTTAGGCAAATCATACGCCGAGGAACTGAGCAACATGCGCGGCTGGCTATGCTCCTCGATCACGGTGCGCACGGAGCCGGTGGAAATGTCCACATCGAACAGATAAGCGGCTTCCAGGCTATCGCCGTAGGCTGCTGCGTAAAGATGGCGGCTATCGGCACTCCACCATCGTTTGCAGATCGCAAACAGGTCGGCCTCTGGAAAGAGCAACTTGTCATAAGGAAAATCGATCCGTCGCGAACTGCCAGATGGTACGTCAAAGGCATACCACTCTACGATGCTCGGCTTTTCTCCAACTAAGGGCAGGCGCACCAAATGCAACTTGGGGCGAAAGCTGCCATCCTCGGGCACGCTTTCCAAATATGGATAGTCTGCAATGTGGCGCTCGTCTACCCGTGGAACAATGACCGTGCGCGAGTCGGGTGACCAGTAAGAAGCCATCGGCGGCAAGGAGTGTCCTGCTGCAACAGCCTTCTCCCGCAGAATGGACGCGGATTGCCATTCGTCCATATAAATCCCGTAACCAAAGTGGACTTCACCATCGCGGGTAAGCTGGCGGTCGCGGTTGGCGGCCATGTCACGTAACCAAAGATTGTTTTCGTGAATGAAGATACCCCAATGCTTGTCGGGTGAAGGCAGCACTCCTTCGTTGGGGCTGGGACGGTTGGGCGGCACCCGGTTGAAGATCGTGATCTCAAAAGGTATGACAGCAGGCTGGGCCGGAGTACTCAGGGAACAAGCAACAGGGTTTACCTTGCAGTCATATTCTCTGGACTCATCTTTGCCGGCAACGCTGATATGAATGGAACTACGGTCCGCGCTGAACGTGAGACTATCAAACGGCAATTCATTGGCAGCGGCCTGCTTACCGGTGACTTGGGAGAGCGCCAGAGCCAATGCTTGATGATTGAATGCCGGCCGGGAGCTTCCGGTGGCGGCATCGACCAAGACAAATTCATGGCCCTTCGCTGTTTCGCGCCTGTACCAGAATTCATCGCGCTGTCCAATCCAATGCGGAACCACAAATCCATTTTTCAATTTAGAGGAGAGGACGCCACCGCGCATCTGATTGGCCCGCGCGTAGTCTTCTTTCGTGAACTGTACTCCCAGACCTGCGGCCTTGGTTTGGGCTGATGTGGTCTGGGCACAGATTCGCATAGGACTTGCGAATTCCCCCGCTACCAGCGTTAGGCAAAGAACCAGAATCTTGGTTGTATGCATCTTCATGGGCACACCTATCTGCATTCTGCCTTCATCAGCGGTAGTGCGACGCCTATTTTCCAACACCCAATTGCGAGAAGAGGAAGCTCCAAAGATCCAAGTTGTCTTCCAGCAACTTGCCGACCGGCTTGCCAACACCGTGGCCGGCTTTGGTATCAATGCGCAGCAAAATCGGCCGCTCGGGTCCATTGGCAGCTTGAGCTTGGAGAAGGGCAGCCATTTTTTT
>DASZEU010000172.1:0-3604 GCA_035940535.1 Candidatus Angelobacter sp. | reverse complement strand
GAGATCAATGAATTCAATTAAGGGACGGCACAGAAAGCCGCTCATGCGCTCTTCCCAGGCCACCACCTGGGATACCTCCCGGTAGAGTTCCGGGTCATTCTGGCATGAGCTTTGCAGGAAGCTGTCACGTTCGGTAAGAGGAAATTTCAGCGCTTCAGTGGCCAGCGTCATGACACGCTCGTCGCGTTCGATAGGGTCGATGATCATATCTTGCTCAATCGCTCAAAGAGCCATCTGCGTCCATCGTGCAAATGTCGTTCCACGGTACGCTGGGGCAGGTTGAAATTCTGCATGATTTCCTTGACCTCAAACCCAAAATAGATTTGGGCCACAAGAACGCCGCAGGTTGTGGGCGATTCTTTCTCCAGATCATCTAACAACTGGTCCACTGCCAAGCGCACCTCCAGGCGGTTGCGTCCCGCCATGATCCCTTCGGGCAAATCCTCAATCGACAACAGTTCCGGCGTTAGCTTCCTGCGGGCACGGTCGATCAGGAAGCGACGCAGCTTGATGGTATAGATAGCGAAGAAATGTCCGCGGTTCCGCCAATCAATCGCACGATTTGCGTCCAGCAGTTTTGAGTAGAGTTCATTTACCAATTCCGTGCGTTGTAGAGAGTAGTTAGGACGTTCAAGCCTGCGGAAACGCGCTGCAATCTTTTTCAGCTCCGGCAGTAAGAGACGGAAGAGCTCGTCCCCCGCGGCCTGGTCGCCTTCATGCCAGCGCTGCAGCAAGACCGTAATGTCCTGGGGATTATCTGGCACGCGTTACCTGTTTGCTCGGGTTGGGCTTAGGCGGGTAATTATAAGTCCAGACATCGCTTATTGAGAGGTTTGTGTAGTTTCCTTCTTTGCAACCTATCCTATCGCAAGAAATCCAGTATTTTTCTATTTTTTGGACAAACTTGCTCTGAAGTCATCTTTTTTACCGCCAGATTGGCGGAAATGCCCAATCTTAAGCGCTATTTCCGATGCAAGTAAATTCAGTTCTGCACCCAGAGCCCGCTAACTCCAAGACATCGGTGACCGCCGAGGCAAAGGGGGGCAAGGTGTGCGGAAAAGAAGGTGTCATCTCACTATGCCGGCAGCTCCACATACGTTTGATTCCAACTATGTGAATGCGCTACGCCAGGGAGATCCGGCGGTACACGCGCACTTCGTTGACCACTTCAACCCCATCCTGCTGCGGACGCTACGCCGCAAGGTGCATTCCGCCGATCAGGCCAGGGAACTCCGCCAGGAAACTTTTCTGAGGGTTCTGAGGGCTGTCCACTCAGGTCGTGGAGTACGCAAGCCGGAGAGTTTTGAGGTATTTGTGATCGGCGTGTGCAATAACGTGGTGCGCGAGAGCTATCGCGCACAACGCCGGACAGTGGCTCTGTCCGCTATGGAAGCCGAGCCGGCCAACGATCTTCCCAGCGCATACTCATTGGTGCTGTCCAAGGAAACCCGCGACAAGGTGCGTCGAATACTTTCTGAAATGGATGCAGTTGACCGGGCCGTCCTGAAGGCAGTGTTCTTGGACAATCGAAATAAAGATGAAGTTTGCCGAAGAATGGGGGTCAGCCGGGACTACCTGCGTGTTCTTCTATATAGGGCGAAAAATCGCTTTCGCATGCAAGTGCGAAGGGACCTACAGCAAACATCCCAAGGGTAGATCCATCAGTGGTTCGCAGTTATGCCCACAATCTCCAAGTCCGCAGCCACAATCTTGGCCACGGCATTGATCTTGCGACACACAACCCAGAGATTTGTACCGTCATAGAGCATCAAGCCGGGGCCGCCCTTGACACTGCGCCTGCAAGGACGTGTGAAATATGGAGGCCGCGACCAGACTCAATAGCGTGCCGAATAAAAAGGGAGATGCCCAGATGTCTCGTTTCCTTGAATCGGAGATAATCATGTTGAAACTAACAGCAAGGAGATCGAGCTATGGCCTTTAAGATACTTTCATTTTGTGGAGGCGGCATTCGCGGACTGGCTTCCGTCGCAATGTTGAACGTGTTGCAGCAAAAAACTGGAAATGCCAATATCGCACAGGATGCGGACATGCTGGCGGGGACCTCAACCGGCTCCAGTATCGTCGCGGCGCTGGCAAGGAAGAAAGACCGTGCGCCGGAAACCGCCGCGGAACTTATAAACTTTTTTCGCACCAGCGAACTGAAGTTTTTCAAGAACCAAAATTACCTCGTCTCCAAGCCTGGCTATGATGTCAAGGACATTGCGGCGGACATGGAGTTGAAATATCTTGGGATCAAGCTGAAAGACCTGCCGCAGCGCGTGCTGATGACTGCTTTTAACGTAGGAGACGCAGCCAAGAAGATAGACTGGCAGCCAGTTCTCTTCCATAATTTCCCATTCTCAACGGTAAGCGAGACTCCCCTGGCCGACGCTGTGGTTTCCAGCGGCGCCATGCCCGGGATGCTCGGGTCCCATAAGGATAATGTCGATGGTTCGTTCGTCCATCATGACCCCACGCTGGCAGCCATTGCGCTGGCGGTGAGGGGCGGACATAAACTCTCTGATATCGTCGTGATCTGTTTTGGTACGGGATTCATGGGCAATTCGCTGGGCAAGGAGACGGCGAATTGGGGGGCGTACCAATGGCAGCACGGCACTCCCGACGACCCTAATCCGGACTACTATCATCTTCAGCCTTTGCTGGTGAATGGGAGCATCTCTCCCATTCTGAATATCTCCCTCAATGGCACCTCCACGAACCTGGTTCCGGATTTGTCCGGGATGATGCTTGCCGATCCTCAACTCGGATCTTATTCCCGGTATGCTTATTTAAACCCGAAGCTCAAAGGGTTCATTCCCGAGAACGAGTACAACTTGGATGTCCTCGACTATCTTCAAGAAGTAGCGGAGCACACCGTTGACTTCACCAAGGCGACAGAATTGGTGACGAAGTACTGGGTATGACGTGATGGCCAAAGGTTGGTCCTCGGCAGACGGTGTGCTTCCGTGTTGTCGCGGGTGCTGACCTATGCCACAACTCTTAAGGACTTCGGATCAAAACGACAAATAGGTGGATGCGGAATGAATGCGACTGAGGTAGATAAAGAGTTCGATTTGTTTATCAGTTATGCCAAGGAGGATGAGCCGCAGGCGAGGCGCCTCGCCAACCTGTTTCACGATCAGGCTGGCTTGCGGATTTACTTTGCGCCACGTCAGTTGCCGACTAACGAATCTAACCCACAGGCGCTCCTGATCTCCGCCTTGAAACGGAGCCACGGCATCCTTTTACTCTGGAGCCAATGGATAGATAAGTCCGAGTGGGTAGCTCTCGAAGCCGCCATTTTCGCTACTGACCGCTCTATCCAAAATTTCTGATTGCCGTTGCTGCCTTTGTGGCTGCCTATATTCCGTTTGGGAACCCATTTGATCTGCGAGATGGAATTGGCGTCGGTCTCCTCGCCGGCACGATCGCTGCTGGCTTGCTCACTCACTATAATCACTTCTTCTCTGCGCCGCATGGTAGGCGATACAACTTCCGTACCTTGGTCCACCGCGGTACTTCTTGCAATCGGATTTCCGATCCTCAAGCTCTTCCCCCACATCCAGGCAAAGAGCATCTATATTGCCGTTTGCGTAAGCGCACC
>DASZEU010000171.1:0-3340 GCA_035940535.1 Candidatus Angelobacter sp. | reverse complement strand
AAGAAGCAAAACGGCATCGCGATGCAGTACAGCAAAAACTTGATGGAAAAGAACAAAGCGTTGCAGCTCCCTTGCTCAGTCCGGATGCGTTTGTGGGTGAGAGCCGCGCGCGAGGCGACGGGTTTTCCAATGTGGTGGATCTCAGGGCCGAAGATTATCTCGATCAAGCGATTCGCGTATGGCTTCCGCAGGCGTTCCACGATGGAGCAGAAGACCACAGTTCAACTCTTGGGGCGCTCCGGACTCTCGCCGAAATCTTAAGCAACCGGCACGGCGATCAGTGGCTCCTGGAGTTCGTGCGTACACCTCGATCCAAAGAGCAAGCAACTGCCGTGGAAAAGCTATCCGCAGCAGCTAAGGCCAATACCAGCGGCGACTACCTTTCGGCCGCAGATTTATCCTTACAGGCGGAACAACGTTTTGCACGCAACCGCAACATCGCCGGTGCCTTGCGGGCTCGATTTGAAACCGTCTACGCGCTGCAGCGCTCCAATCAGGAGAACAGGCATTGCGTCACACAGGCTGACTCTGCAATCACAAGATTGCAAGGACACCGGTATCCCTGGCTTGAGACGCAACTGTATCTGGAAAGGTTCCTATGCGTGGGGCAGCTCGCGCGCCTGAATGAGGCTCGCGAGGATTTGGATAAAGCTTTTGCCGTTGCGGAAAAATCGAGTTATGGAACGCTCTATCTGCGGGCCATTGGCATGGCAGCCAGTCTTCATCGCGGGGAGGGCGATGCCATTTTTTTTGATCATCAAGGCTTAGTCCGTTATTGGGAGGGTAGCTATCCGCCGGCGCGCGCGTTCCAGTTCTATTCCGACATCGCATTTGCCGCTGAAGATGCGCGTCGATGGAGCCTTGCGCTGGCGGCAGCTCGTGAAGCGGTGCGCGCCATCTCCTTAGGGGATCAGGCTCTGACCGAGGGATTGGCACGGTATCAACTGGCCCGATATGCCCTCATGATTGGAGATCGCGCCCTGGCTGATTCGGAATCCGGTCAAGCCAGCATCTTGCTGGCTCGATTGCCGCAAAATGATGTGACCAGAGGTTACGAGGTCAACCAGGAAGTCCGGCTGGCAAGGCTGGAAACAGAACATGGAAGAGTTGATCAAGCGTGGATGCATCTTAAGCGTGCCCAAGACCGGCTGCCCAAAACTAGAAACTACTTCACTACTCTCAGGTTTTATAACGCGCTAAGCGACCTTCAACTTCGGGAGGGCAATCGGAAAGAGGCCGAGCAATCCCTGGTTTTAGCGGTGGAAATGTCTGAATTGGGATTGACCTCTTTGCCAGACGAACGTGATAAGTCCGACTGGGCGCGTGAGACCAGCGAGGCATATCGCAAATTGGCATTCCTGCGATGGCAATCCCATGACTCGGAGGGCGCGTGGAAGATTTGGGAGTGGTATCTGGGTGCTCCAGTTCGGGGCATGTCTCCACTTCGTGCCATCAATATGAATTCGCTCTCCTTAAATTTCGAGGCTGCTTCTGCTTTGCCCTCCATGGAAGAAGTGTCGAGAGCATCTTCGGCTCTTGTTGATGAAACCGTGGTCAGCTATCTGCTATTGCCTGAAGGAATCGCTATTTGGGTTTTTGATGATCGTGGCCTGACTGCCAAATGGGTTGTCGCAGCTCCCAGGGAACTAGAAAGGCTGGCGCGGCGCTTTCGCGAGGAGTGCGCGCACCCAGATTCCGGCCAGGCAATGCTTCGCCAGGACGCGCAGGCCCTCTATGATTTGCTGATCGCTCCCATCGCCGATCGCTTGTCGCCGCAACGCATCTTGGTGATTGAACCCGACGGTATCCTTGCCGAAGTCCCAATCACAGCGCTTGTGGATCACGCTGGCCACTATCTTTCCGAAACCTTTGATATCGTGTTTTCTCCGGGGCTGCTTTACACGCAGCATCTGCGCCGCGCCCAGAGTTTTTCTCGTCATCTGCGTGCCCTGGTGGTCGGGCCGCCTCCGCTGGCGGGCGATTTGGCTGCGAACCTTGCACCTCTGCAAGATGCGGCACAGGAAGCGACCAACATTGCATCGCGCTTCGACGCTGGAATCTTGCTGACCGGCTCCCAGGCAACGGTAGAGAAGGTTGAGCGTGCCCTTGGCCAAGCTGCAATTTTCCACTTTGCCGGTCATGCCCTGGAGGTTGGAGGCAAACCGGCTCTGCTGCTAGCAGGCGTTCGTCCTTCTTTTGAATCGGCGGTGTTCAATGCAGAGCGGATTCAAGCCGAAGATTTGCGCCATCTTCAACTGGCGGTGCTATCAGCTTGCTCGACCGGAAGGAACGAGCGAAGTAGCGTCAGCAACACTGAGACGCTGGCGAGATCTTTCCTTCGTCACGGTGTCCCCGATGTGGTGGCCACCCGCTGGAATGTAGACTCGGCGGCGACCGCAGAATTCATGGGCTATTTCTATGGCGCGCTTTTAAAAGGCCAGTCAGTATCCTCATCGTTGAAGACTGCTCGCGCCGAATTGCGCCATACGCCCTCCGCAGGCCATCCTTTTTATTGGGCTGCCTTCGACGCTTTTGGCAGATAGAAATGGTTTTTCCATACTGGAACACATTTTATGCAGCCAAAAATTCCGGCTCGTTCCCAAGAAGAAATTGCGATTGGGAATTGCTACATGGAAAAGAAAGGTGATTGATTCCGCTTTACTATCTCTTGGGAACAATAGATACTTTCCCGAAATATCTTTGGCAGGATGGGAAGCTGAGAGCAAACCATGAGCAATGGAATCAGCAGGCGCAACCTTATCAAGTCCGTTGGCGCTATTTCAATGGCTACAGTCCTTGGTCCTGCCGAGCACCTGTTTTCGGCAGCCTTGGCGCTTACGGGCGCACCAGCACAACAAGAACTCATTCTCAATTTTAGAGGGCTTTGGGCCTTTGTGGTCGGAAAGAACCGGATCACGGCGGTAACCGCACGCATTGGCGAGCATTCCTATTACGCGGACCAACGTCACTTGGACGAAGGACAATACACTCTATCGGGAGTAAAAGGCGGCAGCTCGCCGAAACTCGCCGGTGAACTCGTGGTTTGCAAAGTGAACGATGCTGGTGATATGACCGGCCGTTATTTGCAAATGGAATTGCCGTTCCCCAACCAGATCGAAGGTTCGCCATGTTTGGTACAGGCCAAATTTAGCGGTACTGCCTGCCGTACCCAGCCGGCGCAATTTCCGATTGCTCACGCTTTTCATTACAGCCTTGATGCGAACGCCAAGCCCCGGCTTGAGCCGTGGCAAGATTGGCCTCAGATGGGCTATGGATCGAAGCTCGAAGTCCAGATCAAGGCTGAGCCTCCCTGTCGAGTTCGTAATGCGAATCATTCCTA
>DASZEU010000170.1:0-14476 GCA_035940535.1 Candidatus Angelobacter sp. | reverse complement strand
CCTGTTTCTGAACTGCGCAGTCGCGTTCGCTGGCAGAGATGATGTGGATCAGTGTTTATCAGCGAAAATCAGCGGTAAAGGTTTTTGATTTTCTCCGTGCCTCCGCGTCTCCGTGGTGGATTTTGGTTTTTGGTTGTGGCTCTGCCACGCTGTGCCTCCGTGGTGGGTTTTGGTTGTGGTTCTGCTACTTTGCGGCTTGTAGTTGCGTTATCCTTACCGGGACGAATCATAATGCTAGGCAAAACCATCAGCGAAAAAATCCTCTCCGTCAAATCAGGGCGTGATGCCCGTGCCGGCGATCTCGTGGTTTGTCGCGTCGATTGCGCCCTGGGTACGGATGGTTCGACGCCGATGGCGCTGGACTATTTTGACGCGATGGGTGGCAAGCGCGTCTTTGATCCTGAGCGGATTGTCTTCTGTCTCGATCACTATGCGCCTGCGCCGAACCGGGCAACCGGCTTGCTGCACCAGCGCATGAGAGACTTCGCGGCTATGCATGGGATTCCACTTTGGGAAGTGGGCGATGGCATTGGACATCAGCTCATTGTGGAATCAGGCCGCGCACAGCCGGGAAGCTTGGTCGTAGGTGCTGACAGCCATGCCGTTACCTACGGCGCTCTCAATACATTTGGCACGGGGATTGGTTCTTCGGATCTCGCCGCCATCCTGATGAGCGGACGTATTTGGCTGCGCGTTCCCGAGTCAATCAAGGTTATGCTGACCGGTTGCCTCGCGGAAGACGTCTATCCCAAAGACATTGCTCTGGCTCTCGCCAGCGAGTTAGGGGCGGACGGCGCGAGCTATCAGGCCTTGGAGTTTTCTGGGCCGGCATTGGCCGCACTTGATCTGGAAGACCGGCTGGTGCTCAGCAACCTGGCAGTGGAAATGGGAGCCAAGAACGGAATCTTTCCGGCAGACGACAAGACGCTCGCTTACCTGCGCGACAGAGCTTCTGGCCCTTTCCATGCGGTTGAGGCGGACCCCGATGCGCATTATGTCCGGGAGATTACTCTTGATCTGGATTCGCTTGTGCCCCAGCTTGCGTTGCCGCATCAGGTCGACCGTGTGATAGAAATTCGCGACGCCATCGGCACACCCGTGCAGATGGTTTATCTGGGCACTTGCACCGGTGGTCGTGTCCGCGATTTTCACCAGGCCCTCGCGGTGCTGAAGGCCGGAGGCGGTGTGGCGCATGGAGTCCAATTGGTGGTAACTCCGGCCTCGCGATCTGTGTTGGAGACATTGACGCGCGACGGTACGCTGGCCGAGTTTATCTCCATGGGAGCGGTGATTGTGACGCCCGGCTGTGGTTCCTGTTGCGGCACCTGCGGCGCGATTCCAGGTGATGGAGTCAACGTGATTTCAACCGCCAATCGCAATTTCAAGGGACGCATGGGTAACAGCAATGCTGCTATCTATCTGGCTTCGCCTGCCAGTTGCGCCGCGGCCGCGGTGTCGGGCAAGATTGCCGATCCCCGCGAGGTGCACAAATGAGTGCGCTCGAACTGCGGGGCTGTGCGCGGGTCATTTCAGGTCCGCGTCGAGGCGATGACATCAACACCGACTACATCATCACCTCACGGCGCAAGCGCGAAAGCCTCGATCCCCAGGTGCTGCGCCAATACTTATTTGAGGAGATTGATCCGGCCTTTGCGGCTTCGGTTGCAGCGGGAGATATCATCGTCGCGGGCAAAAACTTTGGCTGCGGCTCGGCTATGGAGGTAGCAGTTACCGCAGTTCTCGGCGCAGGTATTCGCGCCGTGCTGGCCCGCAGTTTCTCGCGTACCTATTATCGCAATGCCATCAACAATGGCCTGCTGCCGGTGATCTGTGACACGCAGGGGATACACGAGGGCGACCTGCTAGTGATCAGCCACGATGCCGAAATGAAGGTTCGCAACACAACGACAAATGAGACCTTGACTGCAGATACGCTCCCGCAGATCATGCTGGATATTTTTGACGCTGGCGGGCTCGTTCCGTACTTCCGCCAGCATGGCGATTTTCGCGTTTGACACAAATTTTCCAAAACGAAATGTCCACCACATCCTTGAATTGCAGGACTTGATGGACTTGGTGCAGCTTGAAGAAGTACTCAAAGAAATGGGTCAGGCCGTGGCACCCGGAGCGAGAGTGGCAGCCGCAGAAGCTAAGTGATATCATCCCCCTAAATGAAATGGCTTGTAAGAGCCAATTATTAGCGAAAGACCAGGATACACATGGCAGACAGAAAACAATTTCTCGGAAATATCAAAGCCAATCCTGAGCTGAAAAAAGTTCTGGAAGCGTCGCGCAATACCCAGGTAACAGAAGAAGAGTTACAAGAGCAGAGGATCAGTTTTGCCTTCGGAAATGCTCCCGTTAACGCTAAAAACATCACTAAGGAGAGCGTCAGGCAAGCCTCCAAAAAGCTTCGGCTCTTAGAATAGAAATCATTGCGGTCCACAATATTTCAAGCGGACCAATCATCCAATCATGTCCGTTCGTGAAAAAGATAATCCCGACCTATTTAGAAGAATACAAGAACAAAACCTATTACGTCAGTACGATCTGCTTTCAAATTGCATTGAGATCGGTTTGTCCGAAGGAAAAGGAATCGAAGCGTTCGACAAGTACACGTTATGGGCCTTGAATTATGCCGCTGTTTCCAATATTGCCCAATTTGGCGGACGATACCGGGAGGAACCGGTTTACGTTGGGAATCACATTCCTCCTCACTTCGAAAAAATTCCTCATCTGATGGACTTGTTTTTCTCTTTCATTCATGAAAATTGGACGATTGATGAACTTGGAGAGCATCCAACTGCGCTTGCCGCGTATGCTCTTTGGAGGCTCAACTGGATACACCCGTTCGTGGAAGGAAATGGAAGAACCGCCAGAGCGGCCTGTTATTACCTAATCTGTCTGAAGCAAGGCAAGCTGCTTACGGGGAAGAAAATAGTCCCTGAACGAATCCGTGAAAACCGTCAGCCCTATTATGATGCGCTCAAGGCTGCCGACCAAGCTTGGAATGCTGGCCATATCGATGTATCTCAAATGGCCAACTATCTTGAAGGGCTTCTACTTGGGCAGCTCACTGAAACGTAAAGTTTTTGAAGGTTCACGCAAGATCCACATCGCTAGTGAGAGGAAACTTTATGCCAGGCAAGGTCGGATTTCGAGTTCATGGACAATGGCGGCGGCCCGATGCGGCAGCGCTGGCAGCTTTCGGCAGAGCTTCAAGCGCCCAGGTGGCAGACTGCATGTCGAGGCTTGGGGCCATGGACGCCGGCATCAAGCCTGTATGGCCTTCGCCACGCATTGTGGGCGCTGCCCTCACAGTATGGTGCCATGCCGGCGACAACTTGATGCTGCACAAGGCGCTCTCCCTTGCCATTCCCGGCGACATCCTGGTCATGAACACTCAGGGGAATACGTCAAGTTCAGGATTCGGTGAACTGATTGCAACCAGCGCCGCCAAAATCGGCGTGCACGGCGTAGTTGTCGATGGCACGGTGCGCGACGTTGAAGCTTTCCAGGCGCTCAAGCTTCCGGTCTATGCCCGCGGCCTTTGTCCTAATGGTTGCCACAAGGATGGCACCGGCGAGGTCGGGGCGATTATCGCCTGCGGCGGCGTGGCCGTGCGTCCTGGTGATATTTTAATTGCCGACCGGGATGGCATTGCGGTGGTTCCGCTTGACGATGCCGCCGAAGTCGCGAGATTAGCGGAGGATCAGGTGGCGCGAGAAGAAAAACGCCTGGCGGAGATTGAAAAAGGTGTGCTGGTGCGGCCCGAGATCGATGAACAGCTACGACGCTTGAAAGTTATTGACTGAGAATTTTGCCGCTGATCTCGCACAGGAATTCCAAAGACGATCTAGCTCGATGCAGCGCTTTCTCTTTTTTCAAGATTCACAATCAGGTGTTTCAAATTATCCTCGGCGCCGTCCGCCGAGCCGCCCTGGAATTCGATGCCCATTCCTACGCCGGGATGGAAGGCAACAACCTTGCCGGCCATCGCAATTTCGGCTGCTTCGGTCTTGATCTTCAGGGCGACGGCTGAACCGGAGGGTAGCGGTGAAAAGGTATATACGTAGCAGCCGCCCAAGGAAATATCTCCCAGTGTGCCCCAGTAACCTGACTTGGCGTCTTCGGTCTTTACTTCGACTCCCAGGTCACAGGTGTGGCGGGAGTGCCGTCTCCGTTCTCGGTATTCGGCTGGCATTTGGACTCCAATCTGCCCAGCTTGCCGCAGGTGATCTCACCTCTCTCACCGCAGATCGGTCTTCACGATGGCTTGAGAAAAACGTAACCAGACTCGCCATCGATCGTATTCACGGCTGCGGGCAATGGCCAAGACCACTGCATCGGGCACCGTTTGCTTATTTACGATCACCAACAGCTTAGATCCCAATTCCACGAAGGGTTGAATCAAAAGAGTGGCATCGTGTTCGCTCACCGGCACGAGCAAGCCCTGTTCCTGGAACGGAATCTTGCTGGCCGCAACTCCCCTGAGCGTCACGATGGTACCACCCTCCGGGATCTCCACCGAACTTGCCTCTGGTGACTTTTGGCTAGGGACAACGCTCGCCTGAGGGCTAGTACCGACTGATCCATGGGTAGTTACGCCAGGTATTCGTAAGTCCCAATCCTCAGGAGGAAAATAGACGCCCCAAAAATTCTCTGGCCGGTCGAGCTGAATGCCATATTCATTCTGCTGCACATCGGCCCAGACCACCTGCGCCAGCCGCCACTTGTAAGGGGCGAGCAGGGCCACGCGTACCTCCATGCTGGGTTCGAGAGTAACTGCCGACCGTATTTTCGCGCCGTGCTTATTGACCAGAATAGTTTCCGCAGCGCCGCTGATATGCGATCCATCGCCTCGTTGTCCGGAGACCGCCAAAGGCAGAGTCACGAGCACGCGGGAACTCCGGCGTGCGTGCTCAAACGTGCTGGATGGCGTCAACATAAGGTTCAGCAGGTCCAAATGGACAAATTCGAGTGTAACCCCAATGCATGGGAATCGTGAGAAAAACTCATCTTTGCCCTGGATGAGAGGACATGTTCTTTTGTAACAAGAAGTTAGCGGTACTCAAAGAGCAAAAAGAATCTCTTTGCCTCTGACGAACGCTGATTTAGAGCCCGAACCCAAATCTCAGTGTCCTGAATATTTTCGATGAAGGCCAAGTATAGTGGAAAGAAGTTGAAAAAATGCATTCTACTCGCTTCCTTTTGCGTATTAGTTTGCAGGAGGCACGGTTTGGAAGCTCAGCAAGACGGCCGGCTTGAGGCTGCTCTCGGGAAAGCGGTTCGGGGCGACCAGACGGGCTTTGCCGAAATTGTCGAAGAGCATCAGGGAATGGTTTTCAGCATTGCTTATCATTTCCTGCGGAACACTTCGCTGGCGGAAGAGCTGGCGCAGGAGGTGTTTTTACACCTCTACCAGAATCTTTCCAGCATCCAGTCGCCCGCCCATCTCAAGTACTGGCTACGCCGGGTTACGGCGCATCGGTGTATTGATCAAAGCAGGCGGCAGAAGTTTCGGCAGGAGGTGGCTTTGGAAGAGGTCGCCGAGCCTGCTGTAGCTTTTTCGTCGCCGGACACGATGCTTTCGGAGAGGCTGCAAAAAACGGTTGCTTCTCTTCCGGAAAAGCAAAGGATGATTGTTGTCCTTCGCTACCAGGAGGAGTTGGGCCCCGCTGAAATTGCTGAGCTGTTGAAGATGCCTGTAAATACCGTGAAGAGCACGTTGAACCGGTCGTTGGCTGAACTGCGAAAGAGGTTGGCGCGCAGTTTTGGAGAGATGAAGTATGCAATTTTCTGAAGAAGATCTTCGACGCGCATTGCGGCGTAAAACTCCCAGCCCGGACTTCACGCAACGGGTGCTCGCGAGGATCGAGCAGGTTGAGGGCGAGAATAAATCGGCTCGACCCAAGCTCGCGCCCACGCGGCATAGCATCTTTTCTCTTCGTTTTTGGCCAGCAAGAATCGCGGCTTTTGCGGCCATGCTCGTGGTGGCTGTCGGTCTTGTGCAATACGACCGCTATGAGACTCACATCAGGCAAGAGACGGCGAAGAAACAGGCACTGCTGGGGATCGAGATTACCAGCGCCACGCTGAACCAGGCTTTGCACCGGGCACTCGTGAGAACTGAAAGACCAGAATAAGTTAGAAAAAAAATTACGCGAAAGGAAGTAGTGGAGTTTATGACAAACATTATGACGAGGCGGATAGCGGCTCTTATTATCTTGATGATGTCGACGGCGCTACCCAGCTTGGGGCAGGGAGCCCGCCTGGAACTGAAGAACCTGGAATCGCTCAAAGGCAAGGCTGGAAATGTAACTGATGTTTCGCTGGATGGATCGATGTTGCAGCTTGCGACTCAAGCGTTGGCCGATGAAAAAGACCCTGACATCGCAAAGGCGAAGGACGTGATCAGCAAACTAAAGGGCGTATATGTTAAGACCTTTGAGTTCAAGGAAAAGAACCAATACAACGCATCGGACCTGGAACCTGTCCGCGCCCAACTGAGAGACTCGAACTGGTCGAAAGTGGTAGATGTTCACGAGTCGGAGAGCGGCGAATCGACCGAAGTTTATCTGATGAAAGAAGGAGAAAGTCTCATCGGACTGGCGGTTCTAGTAGCTGAGCCTCAAGAGTTGACGGTGGTAAATATCGTTGGACCCATCGAGCTGGACAAGCTCGGAGGATTGGCAGGTTTGATGGGTAAGTTTGACATTGGTCCACAGGGCCTGAAGGTCCGTCCAAGTCCGCACAAGAAGGGTTCAACAAAGGCGTCTCCAGAGAAAGCAACTACTCCAGCCAAAGCGACTGCCCCAGCGAAGGCAACTGCTCCAGCCAAGGCAGCAACTCCCGCGAAGCCTGATGAAAACAAGCAGTAATGTGGCGCCCCACGCTTCGCCAAAAGCGCGAAGCGTGGGCACCGAACACACTCGTTCAGATTCCATTAAAAGACATGTCTTTTATGCACTAAGTTTTTGATTTTCAACCCCTCAAAGGTAACTCCCTTTCGCAATTCCCGCAGATGGCTTACAGCTTCGGCGGCAATGTCATATTCCAACGTCATATTCAAATGGGCTGTGGAGGATGTTCAAGGGCTCTCCACTAATTGCTCCCTAGCCCCCGCTGGGCACTTCTCACCAAATTATGGCAATTCTGGCATTTATGGCAATCATGGCAATTCCCTGGCTGAATGCTAAAGTGCCGAGTGCTATTTTGCATCCTCCAGCGACGAAGCCTTATATTCGTTGTCCTATGGCCAAGAAGCGCATTGCAGTCGTTGCCGGCGATGGCATCGGCAAAGAGGTAATCCCGGCGGCCCTCAACGTGGTTGGGGCTACGGGGGCGGCAGTGGAGTTCACTCATTTTGACTGGTCCGCTGATCGCTACCTCAAAGATGGCGTGACCCTTCCGCCGGACGCATTTGCCATGCTGCAACGTGACTTCGACGCGATCTTTGTGGGTGCTCTGGGCGATCCGAGAGTCCCGTCAAATATCCATGCCAAAGAAATCCTGCTGGGCATGCGTTTCAAGATGGACCTCTATGCCAACGTCCGCCCGGTGAAATTGCTGGACGAGTCATTATGCCCCTTGAAGAACGTGAGGCCTGAACACGTAGATTTTGTGGTGGTCCGCGAGAACACCGAAGGCCCTTACGTCGATGCTGGAGGAGTTTTCAAGCAAGGCACGCCTGATGAGATCGCCATCCAGGAAGACTTCAACACCCGCAAGGGAGTGGAGCGGATCATCTGCTTTGCCTTCGAACTGGCGCGCAAACAAGGACGAAAAAAAGTCCTGATGAGCGATAAGTCCAACGTCATGACTTATGCTGGTGGCCTATGGCAGCGGACCTTCAAGGAGGTTGCCAGCCAATATTCCGACATTCAGTCGAGCCACATGTACGTGGATGCGCTTTGCATGCATCTGGCGCGCGATCCTAAGCAGTTTGACGTGATCGTAACCAACAACATGTTTGGCGACATCATTACCGACCTGGCGGCCGCACTTCAAGGCGGCCTCGGCATGGCGGCCAGTGGCAACATTCATCCGGGCAAGACCTCGATGTTCGAACCCGTCCATGGGTCAGCTCCTCCATTTGCCGGAAAGAATATAGCCAACCCTATCGGTGCGATCTCCACGGCGGCGATGATGCTCGATCATCTGGGATTCAGTAAAGAATCAGATCGTATCAATCAGGCGGTGCTCGAAGCCGTGCGCCAGAAGAAGACTACGCAGGATATCGGGGGAAATTTGGGAACTAGGGAAGCGTCGGAGTGGATTGGTAATTATTTAAGGACTTGAGTATCGTTAGAGTAACCGCAATTCATGGCTGGCAAAGCACAAATTCGTTTTGTAATGCAGAATTTCCGCTCCGTCGTCCAGAGTGATCTGGAAATCAAGCCGATTACCGTGCTGACTGGCGCGAACGGCGCTGGTAAATCCAGTTTCATGTATGGCGTTATGGCATTGCGCAACATTCTTTCCAACGCCAATCAGCCAGCCGATAATTTTTTCAACCTGGGCTTTGTGAACCTGGGAGGTATCAAAGAGGTTGTTACCGAAAAAGATATGACCAAGCCTGTTATTCTCGGTTGGCACCACTGTGACGGTGCCACTGAATCGAGCTATTTTGCGAGCATCGGTCCAGCTTCTTTCCTTAGGTTTACGATAAACAAGCCTTTGAAAGTAGATATGAATCTCAATGTCTCGTTTCCTTATCCTCTCGTCCAGAATGTCGCACAAGATGTAATGTGGAAAGATCGGAAATATCGGTTTACGTTCAATGGCATAACTACAACGGTCGTACCGCTGGATGGTACTGTTCGATCTGAAGTAGGTGAGCAGCCCCTCGCCATCATTCCGAAGTTAATTGCATTGTCTGCCGATTTTGTCGATGTAAAGCGCGGTTTTTTTCGCAACACGTATGCCCCCTTGGGCACCACTTCAAGCGGCGAAGATGAAGTCGCCTCTCTTTTGGGTAGTGATAGAGATTTAGAAGGCAGAGTTAGTGTTGTGCTGCAAAAGCTAATCAACAAATCATTTGCCACTCGGCATACTGCTCTAGGAGCTGCGACTTTTTATCTCCAAACAACCGATCGGGAAACAGGTTTCGTCTGTGACTTGGTTAACGAAGGCTTTGGAGTGAATCAGTTGGTCTATCTTCTCGCAAAAATTTTAAGAAAAGACGTGTCTTTGGTCTGCATTGAAGAACCTGAAATCCATTTGCACCCAGAAGCACTAACAAAGTTGGCTGAGCAATTGGTCAGCATCGCAAAGTCTGATCGAAAGAAATTCTTGATAGCTTCGCACAGTGAACATTTTGTTGTCTCTTTACTAAATCTGGTGGCCAAGGGCACAGCAACTGTTGATGATATAGCAATTCACTTTGTCGCCAAAGATAAGTCTAACTTGACTAAAATTACTGAACAACAAATAAATGAGAAGGGACAGATCGAAGGTGGTCTCAAGAGTTTCTACGAGCCTAGCATCCGAGCTTTAGAAGATTTTCTTGGCCCTCAGCGTGACACTGAGCATGTTAATCCTGCCAAATGAGTGGATTCTCGACTACTTAACACCTGGCACGAGCAAACCTCACATCTCTGAGGCATTCGTAAAGGCCTGCCGCGAGAGAAATTGCAACTATCTGATTCGCAGAGCAGGTAATTTTTCAGAAAAATTGTTTCGATATTCGAAATTGTATCCGCTGAATGGGGCGGTCAGACGATTCGTCAACATGACACTCCGTGATTTCACCATGGTACGCATCGTAGAAGAGCATGAAATCAGGGCTGAAGGCCAAGATCTCAGCACAATTCCCTTGGACGACAGATATCTAGTTGAGGTCCTCTACTCCTTTCCCATGTGTGTGCTGATCAGTACCGATGCCTTCCTGGTGGAAAAAGTGACCCATCTGAATCTGCGCGCTGTACTGTTCCATGATGATGTAAATGTCACGTTGCAAAGAGCAGAAGAGATGGTTTGAGTTGTCGCGATCGAAGAGACCACTTGATGGCCACTCGCGCCTTTCAGATTAATCTTTAGCAAATTCGATTTTTGTATTCACAAAGTCGTAATTCTCTGCTACTCTGGTTTTGCGTAGGAGAACGCCCGTCAAATGAAACACATCACGCAAATCTCGTTGCGTAGGCTAACAGGACTTGAAATGGGTCTTGATAGCTCCTGGGCGTTCGTCAATTATCACAACTAACCTCAGGCGCTTTACTCCTACGCAAATCGTTCAAAACAGAAATCTTTAACTAACATTCGCTGGGTGGCGAAGGCTTCGGTTACTTCGACTGATAACCGACCAAACACCGGAGCTGCTTGTTCCCCCGGCTAAGAAAGATTTTCGCCCTGCCTCTTGCTGGCAGGGCTTCAAAAAGGTTTGCCGGTGGTGAAGATCCGGGTTACTTCGCCTATTACGTGGGAGGCCACAGGTTCGATTCCTGTCGCCGGCTTCGGCTGGTGTAGCTCAGTGGTAGAGCGCCTAATGTGCCTGGATCGCTTGTTCCCCGGCAGTATTTTGATGTTTTCATCGGTGGCGAAGATGAGGGCTACATCGGGAGTGGTACGCGGGAAAGAATCCGTGCCATTTTGTCCTTCATCGCTAGTTCCCCGATGAATTTTCCGCAGTGAACGCTGCTTAGAAACGATAAAAGCTATGAGCTTACGCAAAGTCTATGGCGGCACGCCCGTAGGCACCGAGTCGCGCTGTGATACCTGTGCACATGCGCGGATCATTCAAGGGTATGCCGAAAGTGAAAGGATCGTTTTGTGCACCAGTCTCTTTGATCCGATACGAATTCCTTTCAAGGTCTCGCAGTGTACTGACTATGAAGATCGGCGTTTGCCGGATTTTCAGAACATGAAAGATATCGCCTGGGAGATTAGGACTAAGAGCGCTGGGCATGTCACGGGATTTGTGACTGGTCCAGAGCGAAACGGTTCGTTAGAACCGAAAAAGATTCAAGCCGACGAAGAACTTCTTTGATGGCTTGGGCACCAGGAGGGAGAAACAATGGCCCGTACTGAACATTGGTGGTGTAGGCGAAGGTTCCAATTAGCGTTCCTCGTCAGTTGTTCCCCAATACTCTTTAGGCCATCTCTCCCCTGCCGGATTCAAACGACTAACAAGTAAGGAGACAAACTCATGGCGCGCTTGAGCACGTTGAATCTTACCCAACACCAGACCCACGAGGGTGCGTCTGCCCGCCATATCTCGCCCGAGTTGCAGCTTCGGCGCTCAGTGCTGGCGTGCATGTTATGGGAAGACCAGTTCTACGAGGACGGAGTTGCCATCGCCGGACGCATCCGCGAACTGGTAAACAAGGTGCCTGCCGATAAGGTCGCAGCTCTGGCCGTGGAGGCCCGCGAGAAGATGAAGCTGCGTCACGCGCCGCTGTTGCTGGTGCGCGAGATGGCCCGGCTGGCGAGCCACCGTCACTTGGTTGCTGAGACCCTCATGCGAGTGATTCAGCGGGCCGACGAGCTTGCCGAATTTGTGGCGCTCTACTGGAGCGAAGGTAAGCAGCCATTGTCGGCACAGGTGAAGAAAGGCTTGGCTGCCGCTTTCACCAAGTTCGACGAGTATGCGCTGGCCAAGTACAACCGTGCCACGCCCGTCAAGCTGCGCGACGTGCTCTTCCTCTGCCACGCTAAACCGGTAGATTCAGCCCAGGCGGCGTTGTGGAAAAAGCTAGTAGACGACGTGCTCACCACGCCCGACACCTGGGAGGTGGCTCTTTCTGCGGGCGCTGACAAGCGCGCGGCCTGGGAGCGCCTGCTGCGTGAAAACAAGCTGGGTGCGCTAGCCCTCTTGCGGAACCTGCGCAACATGGCCGAAGCCAGGGTGGATGAGCAGTTGGTCATTCAGGGCTTGGGCCGTATGAAAACGGAGCGCGTGCTGCCCTTCCGCTTCATCGCTGCTGCGCGTTACGCGCCGCAGTGGGAAGCCAATCTGGAGCAAGCCATGTTCAAGTCGCTGGAAGGGCAGCCCAAATTACCGGGCAAGACTGTGTTGCTGGTCGATATCTCCGGCAGCATGGATGTCCTGCTCTCGGGCAGGTCCGAGATGCGCCGGAATGACGCAGCCTATGGCTTGGCGGTGCTCTTGCGGGAGATTGCCGAGAAGGTAAGTGTGTACAGCTTCTCGGACAGCCTGGTGCGCGTCCCGAATCGCTCGGGATTCGCTCTCCGCGACGCAATCAACCAAAGCCAGCCGCACAGCGGGACTTACCTGGGCAAGGCGCTGGGCGACATCACGGAAGATTACGATCGTTTGATCGTAATCACCGACGAGCAGTCGCACGACCCGGTGCCCAACCCCAAAGCGCGTGGATACTTGATCAACGTAGCCAGCTACAAGAATGGCGTTGGCTATGGCAATTGGACCCATATCGACGGCTGGAGTGATTCGGTCATCGAGTATATTCGGGCCTCTGAGGGGCAGATGGCTGCTAGCCTGACTTTCGCAATTCGCAAGGAATGAGTTGGATAAGTCCTTCAGAATCTGTGAAGGTAGCTTCTAGGTCTTCACCACAAAGAGGGCTGGGGGATGACTCCTTGGGATAGGGCAGTGGGAGCGGCTTTGATGCGTGGCGGTGGTTGCGAGGGAAGGGTGAGTTGGATTTGGTCCAACAAAGCCTGAACATCTTTCTCCGGCTGAGTATGACGTGGGAGAACCAGCCAGCGACCATCCAAGGTGGGAATCCAGACCTCGACCATCTGAATAGTGGCCAGTTTTTCGAGAACCGCGGCAGCAGTCAAACCAGGGGCATGGATCATGAGGCGGTTCTTCAGAGTAACTTGCAGACAATAGGCCAAAAAAGCAATCAGGACATGGGCCTCGGCCCGATGTTCCAGTTGGTGATAGAGGGGACGGATTCCCAATTCACTCTTCAAGCACCGAAACACACTCTCAATTTGGGTCAATTGCACGTAGAGTGTCCACAAGACCGTGGGATCTTCGCCGGTCAAATTGCTGCGTAGAAGGTAATGTCCGTCCCGTTGCTCCAGAGTTTTTAGTTTGGTTTTATCGAGTTGAAAGGAAAAACTCTGCCGGGTCACCGCCTGGCCGGGTGGGGGCAGATGAATCTTCACCAACCCGAAAGCGCGGCCCGCTTCCTTTTTGGCGGCGCCGATGCGCAACAGCAACTGGTCGCGATGGGGCGGGCTTTTGCGCATGGCCCGTAGCTTGCGCAGCAAACGCGCCAGTCGTTTGCGCCGCATGGCCATCTCTTTGGCTTGACGCCCTTGGCTCTTGGCCAGCACATAGAGTTCCCCCTCATGCTGGTACAACTTCACTTCCACCGAATCGCGCACCTTCTGCCACGGCAGATCCAACCACTTCTTTTCATGCTGCTTGATCTTGGCCTTGGGCGTGCCCACCAAATAGAATGTCTGGCGAGCGGGCTCCCGCATCTCTTGCAAAACCGCCTCGGTGGGAATGCCCCGATCCATCACCCATACCCGCCGCGCCCGGCCATAGGTGGTCTCAATGCGCTGCAGAAATTCCCGCAGGGTGGTGCGATCGGACGTATTGCCCTTCAGCACTTCATAGGCCAGGGGAAACCCGTCGGGCGTTACCACCAGGGCGATCACCAACTGCAAGCAATCCGGTCTTCCGTCCCGGCTGTAGCCCCGCCGGGCCTTCGGATTCTGCTCCATCTCGCCTTCGAAGTAGGTGCTGGTCAAGTCGTACAGCAGCACTTCGAAATCGGCTTTAAACAGTTCCGCCCACTTCTGCTTTAACCACACAAACAGCTCCTGCTTGTGGGCCAGCACTCGATCCAGGCAGCGATACAGACGATCCTTTTCGGCTACCGCGAAGTCCGTCTCCAATAACTCATCCATGGCGCTGTCGACAAACCACTGGCGATGCACGCGAAACTCGCTGCCAGGGTCAATCAGTCGATTCACCACCAGCAGGCGCAGCACTTTTTCCCAACTCACTCCCTCCCGACCTTCCGGCAACCGTTCCTGCCAAAACTCATCCAACCCCAGTTGTTGCCACAACTCGCACGCCAACCAGCAGTTGCCGAACATCCGTGGTCGTCGCAACTCTAGCCCACTCAACCTCACCTGCACGCTATCCAACGCATCGGCAGGAATCTCCCGGTCCTCCGGGAATAGACTCATGGTGGTGTAGCGCCGTTCCTGTTCATCAAAAACTTCTAGCCGCTTACGCCACGCTGCTTGCTGCTGGTCGTTGATCTCGCCCAGATATAGAATCGTTCGCTGGACGCTCTTGCCCCCAGGCAGCCGCCGATTCTCCACGATGCTGAAGTAACGGTGATCCTTGCCGTCTTTCTTGCGGCTGGTGCTGCGCAAAAACATATCCAGCCGCAGCATGACAGAACTCCAGTATGGTGAAAAGAGGGTAGGTCTTCACTCAGCGGTTTTCTGGAAAGTGGGATTGCAAACACATCACTTACGCCTGCCGCAACCGGCAAATCATCCACCAGTTGCGAAAGTCAGG
>DASZEU010000169.1:0-6810 GCA_035940535.1 Candidatus Angelobacter sp. | reverse complement strand
TTGGTCACGGTAAAGGGAGTCCCGGTCTGGAAGGTGGTGATTCCCGACCATTGCCATCCACCTAGCAATTTGTTAGCCAAGCCCTGTCCCTGGAAAAATGGCAGATCATAGACATAACTGAGGTTGAAGACGTGGCGCTGGTCGAAATTGGAGCTGGCCCGGTTTGCGCCGAGGTTAAACGAATTCACAAAGCCCGCATCGAAGCGGTCGGAGGAATCGTCAATGGAGTGGCTCCAGGTATAGGATGCGCTCAACTGCAATTTGCCCACGCTCCGCCGTAACGACGCTTGCAAAGCGTGGTAGGAAGAGGACGCCGTATCTTCCAGGCGCAGTATATCTCCAAATCCCTGGAACGGACGGAAGGGATTCGGACTATTGCCGCAAGCAACGGTGAGGTTGGTTAAAGCCTGACCCGTGATCGGCACGCCCCCGATCGGGGTGACTACAGGAGTGCCCGCAGCAATCGCATTGCATTCGTTTTGGCTAATCGCCTCTCCTGGCCGGTAAGGATTCTGGCTTAAAGGCACAGGCGCAAGCTGGTTCATGTCGAACAGACGCGAGAGATGCGTACCCTTGCTGCCCACATAAGAAATAGTAGCTACCGTGTTCTTGACGATTTCCTGTTGGAAATCCAGATGCCATTGCTGCACATAAGGCCACACTGCATTCTTGGGTATGGAAATCACGTTGACCGGCAAGAAGCTGCCCGGAGCTGTGCCCAGATTGTTATATCCACTCACATTAAACTGCACCGGCACCTGGACTCCAGGCGGCGAATTCTCCAGGGATTCTGTATTGGCCTCATTGCCGTTGGTATGCTCGAAGAAAACGCCGTAGCCGCCGCGGATCGCCGTCTTCCCTTGGCCGAACGGGTCCCAGGCAAAGCCGAGCCGTGGAGCCGGATTGAACAGATGGCCTTGCAGGCAGCCACTTGGAACACCATTCTTTCCACATTGCACCAAGCCATTGAACGGGTTGCCACCCACCGTGCCGTCAGGGTTAATAACGGTAGCTCCCTGGACGTATTTGCTGGGATCGAAGTTGAAAGCCTGCCGGTTCAGCTCGTTGTAGGTACCAAAGAGACTGAGCCGCAGTCCCACGTTTAAGGTCAGGTTCTTTCGAATATGCCAATCGTCCTGGATGTAGGGTTCGAAGATCTTGTAGCGGTTGTAATATTTAATTTGCTGGTTCTGCTGGCCAAATGAGGCGATGTTTCCTACCAGCAAATCAGCAAAAGCATTGCCAGTTGTTACTGGCGAGGTACTGTCGAACGTGAGAAAACCATTGGTAGCGCCGCCCGGGCTTCCTGGCTCTCCGCCCAACTCATTTTTCTGTGCCGCCACGAAGTAGAAACCAGTCTGCAGGGTGTGTTTGCCCAATACCTTGCTTATGTTGTCCCGAAAGGTATAGGTGGGATTGGAGTTGAACAGGCCCTCAGGATGAAAACCGGGGTCCTGCGAGATTCCACTGTAAATACCGCCCCCAGCCAAGCTGATTCCCGGCAGCTTACCCGCTGTACCGTTGCCGAACAGCCCATTGATGGTCACCGACGAAGGCCGCTTAAAGGCCCCAACATCCGTGAGAAAAATGTGATCAGCGGTGTAGCTGAAGACAAATTCATTCAACAGAGTAGGTGAGGCGGAGGTTGTAAGTTTCGACACCAAACTTACGCCCGGCCCTCGGAATGCTGTTTGGGAGGTAGGAAACGTTCCGCCATTCGTCCACAACGGAGTCGGTGTAATCGTGTCCCACGAATCGTGAATGAAACGAAATGTGACCAGCTCTTTGGAATTGATGTTGTGGTCGATCTTGACCAGTTCCTCTCGCCAGTTGGTTGGGAACGACGGAGAAGCTGAAAAGAACGTTGCACCCGGCACACCGCCCGTGGGCGTGGGGATCAGGGCTAGAAGCGCCTGCCCATTGGGATTGACCGGCACCTGGTTTCCAGGAAAGGGTAAGCCGGTGTTGGGATCCGTCGGGCAGTCTGCATTGGAGCCAGTTGTCGGATTCGGACACAGGTCGTTGAAATTTCCCTGTCGCTCCGCCATAGAAGGCACGTGAATTCCCGAAAACGTTGTTGGCAAGCGGTCTTTGCGCCATTCTTCCGACCAGAAAAAGAAGGACTTGTCTTTGCTAGAGTTGTAATGGCCAGGAATAAAAATTGGGCCACCCAGCGTGTATCCGAAATCGTTTTTCTTGTAAGAGGGCACGTCTGACTGAAAGAAATTTCTGGCATTGAATATGTCATTGCGCACGAACTCGTAGGCGTCCCCGTGAAAGCTCTTGGTACCCGATTTTGTCTGCACTTCAACCGTGCCCGAACCATTGCGCCCGTATTGCGCGCCGTAGTTGGAAGTTAGCACGCGGAACTCGGCGATGGCATCCAGGCTGGGATAAACATTCAAAGTGCTATTGCTGCCATTATCCATGCTGTCGCCGCCATCGATCTCCCAGTTGTTATATTCCGTGCGGCCGCCATTCACGCTGAATTGCACGTTGCCGAAAACTCCCACAGTGCCCTCATCCTGGCCAGTCTGGTTGCTGACTCCGGGGATGAGCGTGATCAGTTGGGTAAAATTGCGTCCGTTAAGCTCCAACTGCGTGATCTGCTTTCCGGTGATGGTCCCGCCCATTTCCGAGGACTCGGTTTCAACGTTGGTAAGACCCTCGCCTTGGACCACAACTTCGGTGCTGACCGTGCCGACCTCCAGGGTGACATCGATACGTGATTTTTGGGCAACGCGGAGCACAACTCCTTTCGCTTCAAACTTTCTGAATCCCTGGGCCGTGACTACAACGTTGTAGGCGCCAGCAGGTAAGGCCGCAGCCAAATACTCTCCATCGCCGTTGCTGGTGACCGCGCGGCTGCTGCTGGTGGCAGGGTTGGAAACCACAACCGATGCGTTCGGAACGATCGCACCGGACTTGTCTCGAACTGTCCCGGCAAGAGAAGCTGTATCTTGCGCATATACCAGAGACGAAAAAACGACCAACAAGCTGGCCACAAAGAGATTCGATTTCATGTTTATCCTCCTGCATGGCTTGCCCGCGCGGGGGGCCGGATAAAACGTCCGCAACAGCTTGCTCCTGATTGCTAAATTTGGCAAGTTGTATTAAAACGTTTCAATCGCATTCAAACGTATTAATACAGGGGTTTTCGAATGTCAAGTGGAAAAGAATCAAGATCGCCTTAAGCGTTACAAGCAGGTTTCGACTGGAAGCTAAAATTCCATTTTTGGGAGATTGTCTTCCAACTTTGGTGGACAGAGCATGTCAGAGCGACTCGGCGTTTCACCAGATGAATTACAAAAGCAAGGTTGCGTAAATCAGAAACTCTGAAGAGAATGCATGACCAGCCACCTTCCAAGTCTGGTCACAAACTAGGGGAAAAAGAAACAATGGCAACCCAAAAGGTCTTGACCGCAACAACACCCGGCCTGCGCCGAAGTTTGACGCTCTGGCATTTGATCATCATCGGCATCGTGATCATTCAGCCTATTGCGCCCATGGGGGTGTATGGCATTATCAGCAATAAGGCGGGCGGGCATGTAGTCACTACGATCCTGATCGCCATGGTAGCCATGTTGTTTACTGCCATCAGCTATGGGCGCATGGCGCGCGTGTACCCCAGCGCAGGTTCAGCCTACACATACGTAGGACAGGAGATCCATCCTGTCCTTGGCTACGTAACCGGCTGGGCCATGGTAATGGACTACATATTGAACCCACTGATTTGCACCATCATCTGCTCCAAGCTCGCATTGAATATCGTGCACATTCCCTATTGGGTCCTGGCCATTGGATTCGCCGCATTTTTCTCGGCGGTGAACCTGGTGGGTGTCAAGACGTCTGCCCGCCTGAACGAGGTGCTCACGCTGGGTATGATGCTCGTGGTCGTGATCTTTTTTGTGTTTGTGGTGCGCACGCTTTGGGGCATTCACCAATATGGAGTGGGATTCTTTATTCAACCGTTTTATGACCCGCGGACCTTCAGCTTCGGCGGAGTCTTTCGAGGCACCTCCATCGCCGTGCTTACCTACATCGGGTTTGATGGAATCTCAACTCTTTCAGAAGAAGTGGAAAATCCACGCCGCAACATTCTGCTGGCCACGGTGCTAGTCTGCGTTGTCACCGGAGTTCTGTCGTCTCTGGAAGTCTATGCCGCGCAGTTGGTTTGGGGATCCAAGCCGTTCCCCGACGATATGGTCGAATCAGCATTTCCGCTGGTGGCCCGCCAGATCGGCGGTTACTTTCTGTTTCATCTGCTGAACTTCACCATCCTGGTCGCCAACATAGGTTCCGGCATGGCGGCCCAACTTGCCGCAGCCCGCTTGCTTTACGGCATGGGAAGGGGTAATGCCCTGCCCCGAGAGTTCTTTGGATTTATTGACCCCAAACATCGCGTCCCGCGCAACAACGTGCTTCTGATCGGAGCGATTGCCCTCATTGGCGCTTATTCCATGACGTATGAACGTGGCGCTGAGCTACTGAATTTTGGCGCATTCATCGCCTTTATGGGGGTGAATGCTGCGGCCTTTGTACGCTTTTTCATCCGCGAAGGAGAAAAACGGGCCAGCAATCTGCTGGTCCCGGTGCTGGGATTCTTCATCTGCGCGTTTATCTGGTGGAACCTAAGCCCGCCCGCAAAAATCTGGGGTACAGTGTGGGTGGTCATCGGCATCATCTACGGAGCATGGCGCACACGCGGCTTCCGCAATGATGTGATGAAGTTCGACGTGCCAGCCGAAGCGGACTAGTTGGGCGCTAGTGCCGAGTGGCTTCGGGATTAGCACCCGATTCAGGCGGAGCGATGGTGTTCGCAGATTGCGCCGCTGAGGAAGTCGCGGGCTGCTGTTGAGCATGAGCAGTTCCAGATAACATCAATAAGATCAGACCCCAGATGAGCTTCATTTCTGACCTCCTCCAATGTAGACGAGGTGGGCAGGAGTTCGTCAACGCGGCACTGACATCCCCATCTGCGTGAGTGACGTAGCTCAGCTATTCTGATAATTTCAACGCAAGAGGAAGCGCTAATGACTCGGATACGACAGCGACGATGATTGCAGCGGCGATGGCAATTTTCGTGTACCTGCCTGCCGCAATATCTGTCCCTCAGAGCAAGGAACAACTGAGGTTTGTCGAAAAGCCGTGCTTGATTTCTGGCGCGAACGGATTTGACGGTGACAAAAAGCTCAGAAAAATCATCGGCACACATCGAAGTGGTCCCTGCCACACGAGATCAGCAACCGATCCTGGCGAATCTTCTTGAGCTGTATGCTTACGATTTCAGCGAATTTCTTGATTTAGAGTTAGGGGAAGACGGCAGATTCGGCTACAAGCATCTCCCTCTCTATTGGAGCGATCCCAACCGGCACCCGTTTCTCGCCAAAGTAGATGGCAAATTAGCAGGATTGGTTTTAGTAAAGAAAGGGTCGGAGATCTCCAGCAACGAAACTATATGGGACATGGCAGAGTTCTTCGTTGTCCGCACCTACCGGAGGCGCGGAATTGGAACTGACATAGCGCAGGAAGTGTGGGGGCGGTTTCCAGGTCGATGGGAAATTCGCGTGATGGAGTCGAATCAGGCGGGGCATCAGTTTTGGGAGCGTGCCATCTCGACATTCGTGGGCGAGGCGGTCCGCTCCGCTCGCATCGAAAAAGGTGGCCGGCGGTGGTGCGTATTCTCGTTTGAATCCAATCGCGTTACCTAATCTATGGGCAAACGAATCGAGAACTTTCTTCACTCGGACCTGGCCGCGCTAATCGTGGTCGCAGCGATATTTTTCGCTCTTCACATCGCAACCAACGGCCAATACGGGTTTCATCGGGATGAGCTGCAGACGCTCGACGATGCCCGCCATCTCGATTGGGGGTTTGTAGCGTATCCGCCGATTACGCCGTTGATCGGCCGCTTCGAGCTGATCCTCTTCGGGACCTCATTGATTGGGTTTCGAGTCTTTTCCGCACTAGCGGTGAGCATCATCATGGTGCTAACGGGATTGATTGCAAAAGAACTCGGCGGAGCGCGGCATGTTCAGATACTCGCCGCCGTGGCTGCAGGAATTGCTCCCGTTTCCCTTGTCCAAGGCGCCGTATTCCAATACGTATCGTTCGATTATCTATGGGGCGTCACCGTTACCTATTTTCTCGTTCGGCTGTTGAAGTCAGAAGATCCGCGCTGGTGGCTGCCCATCGGCGGCATCATCGGGCTGGGCATGGAGACACGCTACACTATGGGTGTTCTCGCTCTCGGAGTCGCGGGCGCAGTGCTCCTCACTCCCGCGCGGCGTTTTCTGCGGAGCGGCTGGCTCTGGGCCGGCGTTGGCCTCTCGCTTCTCGTCTTTCTGCCGAACCTGATCTGGCAGATCAAACATCATTTCGTCTCTTTGGATTTCTTATCGTACCTGCGGGCCCGCGACCTGGGGCAGGGCCGGTACAACGGATTCTTCCGGGAGCAACTTTTGATTTGCGTGAACGTGGTTACCGCCCCTCTGATTATCCGCGGTCTATGGTTGTATTTTTTCAGGCGGGAAGCCCAACGCTACCGTCTGCTTGGCTGGACGTTTGTACTCACCTTTCTCCTCTTCGCATTGGTCCGCTCACGTTCCTACTACACTGCGCCGCTTTATCCAATGTTGATTGCAGGAGGCAGCGTGCTATTGGCAAATCTTGCCGGTAGCTTGCGCCCTGCCGCTTGGCGTTTGATCTACGGTGTGCAATGGACAGCGATTCTGGCTGGAGGAATTGTCTTTGGACTGCTGGTGATGCCCGTCGCCCCGGTCGGCTCCCCTGTCTGGAAGATCACAAGCA
>DASZEU010000168.1:0-5207 GCA_035940535.1 Candidatus Angelobacter sp. | reverse complement strand
CCCAGCCCCGCCATTGAAGGCACAAAATTAACATTTATTAATTCTGGAAGCTTGGCTTGCCGTTTTCGGGCGGTTGACCCATGCACATCGGGCTGTGTTACACTTTTCCGGAAGCTGACACACCGATATGTAGCAGCTCTGGAGATGGAGCGATGAAGCCTTTAAAACCCTGGGAGCGCCCTAAGAGCAAGAAAAAGAAGAAGCCTAAAAAGCGCGGGCCAGCAGACGTGTCGAAGCGCTACACCCTTCCCGCATCGGTTGTACAGGAGATCAAGAGGGCGGCCGCCGAGTACCGGACGCAAGGGCGGCTGCTGCAAATCGCCACTGAGCTTTTGATCCGCATGGACCCTCTCCCAGCGCCCGACCCGGAGCCTGGGGAGAACACCCGCATGACCTATCGAATCACCCAGCGCACGGCCAACATCATCGATGAGCTGGCCAAATCGAATTACAATGGTGACCGCTCGCAGGTGTTCAGCGCCTGCATCAAGGCGATTCATACAAAAAAGATCAATAAATAATGAGCAAGAAAGTCTTACTCTCCTGGAGCAGCGGCAAAGACAGTGCCTGGGCGCTGCACGTCCTGCGACAGCAAGCTGGCTTGGAAATCGTTGGATTGATTACCACCATCAACTCAGCCTTTGATCGCGTGGCCATGCACAGCACGCGGCGTTCGCTGGTGGAAATGCAGGCCGCAGCCGCAGGTTTGCCGCTTGTCCCAGTGCCTTTGCCCTGGCCGTGTTCCAATGCAGAATACGAATGTGCCATGAAAGCCGTCTGCGATCAGGCTGTGGCCCAGGGAGTAAGCGCTATCGCGTTTGGCGACCTGTTTCTTGCAGACATCCGGGCCTATCGCGAACGCCAGCTCGCCAATACCGGACTGGAGCCACTCTTCCCGCTCTGGCAGATTCCTACGGATGAACTGGCCCGGGAAATGATTCGCGGCGGCTTGCAGGCGCGGCTGGTGTGCGTCGATCCCAAGGCGCTCGCTTCCACCTTTGCTGGACGTGACTTTGACCAACAGCTCTTGCGCGATCTTCCCGCAGGGGTCGATCCGTGTGGTGAAAACGGAGAGTTTCATACCTTCGCCTATGCCGGGCCGATGTTCAACCGGCCAATCCCGGTCATGACCGGCGAGCGCGTAGAACGCGATGGATTTTGGTTCGCAGACCTGCTGCCAGGCGGGTGAGCGGTACCTCCTGCTACAGACGTAAGCGAACCCATCTTCATACCTTTGATTGCTCTTTTCTGGAAAAGACGCCATACAAAGAGCAAGGTAAAACGATCGGCTGCTTCAGCCGCCGCCTAACTTACTGCCCCGACAAACTCTGTGATAATTCTTTAATCAAGATGAAATGTTTTAGCAAAAAATATCACTACTAATTGGAAGCCGTCTTGCCAATCGTCCAAAGCGATCCGGAGTGATGCAAGCAATTGAAAAGGGCTTAAAGCCCTGGTTACGTTCTATATATAGAGTGTTGGTGCCGGTTGGAATAGTGTTTGTTGCTGGAATTCATTGTTTTCGACTGGATCCGGTCAGAAAATACCAAGCTTCTAAGTATCTTTTTCAATAAACCTAGTCCAGCGACTCGTACAAAATATACCTCAGAGGCGATATTAGGAGGAATGTTCCGAAGTCCGCCAGATAGTGTCAGCCTTGTAAGACGATTTACTAGCACGGTATGGTTTTCGGATCGACGGGGGTGTCATGCTGAAATCCAGCGAAAAACTGCAAAAACTGCTCACGGTGCTCATCACTTGGGCAGTGCTTCTGGCGTGCTTTGTTGCCTACCAGCAATACTTCGTCAAGCGCCAGGAATCGTTCTTCAGGCAAAGAGGATTTCGTGCACTCAGCAGGCTTTCCGCGGAATTGACACTTAAATTCGAGGAAGCCCAAATCTCCACCGAATCGTTCGTAAGGCTGGTGGCTTCGACAAATAGGGTGGCGGAGCCGAAGCAGGAAAGTGTTGCTCTCAATTATCTTGAGGTCTATCTAAAAGACGTACCGTCTAAAAAAGAATCTGTCGAGGCAGCAAAAGAATGCCGAACCCAAAGCTCCGACCATGTGCCTTTGCAGTCAATGCAGGATCGCGACGGACTGACCTTGTCTATCGCCTGTTTCACCGATCCTGCCCAGGCACACCGGGACAATCCCGATATTTCCAAGATAAAACTGCTTTACACCTTGGATCTTGAGCCAAGAATCCGAAGCGGATTCCAGCAACAGGGCAGCGACTTTGACGATGTCCTCGTGGCTGACTCAAACGGGCATGTGGTGTTCCAGGAGTCTGCGGTCGGCCCTCGTATCGCGGACCTAAAATCGATGGTAACGGATAAAGAGGGAGAACAAACATCGAAGTCCGCCTCATCCTCAGCCGAAAGTGGCCAGGATAACGAAGTTAAAAAGGGCGGAGACAAAGATGCCAAAAAGGGGAAGCCATCAGGGCCGAAAACTTCCGTTCCGGGCCGCGAAGCATCTTTACCGGAAACTCGCGGGCTGAACAAGTTGAACGATACCAGCACCTTCACGGATGTGACGCTCGCGGGTGAGCCTTATAAGATGTTTTCCCAGCCAGTTCAGATTTCTCTGCATAGTGACCTTCCGGGGAAGCCTCCCTTGAACCTGGTGCTCGTGGGATTGCGCCACGTGAGCAAATTTATTTCCGAAACACATGCATTGCCCTATTCCACCCTTATTTGGGCGGCTCTCATCGTCCTTTCGTTATTCAGCTTGAGTTGGCCGCTGTTCAAACTTCGTTACATGAGCGCCACAGAACGGTTCACTCCAAAAGACGGCTGGCTCCTTATTATCGCAATTTTCCTGGCAGCCACTTCTGTCACGCTCATACTCCTGAATGCCAGCTATCTTGCCCAGGCAAAGAGGGGAACCGACCGGCATTTACAGGCTTTGGCGGACAATATAAAAGAAAATTTTGAAGATGAAATGAAGGCGTCTCTCCGACAGCTCCAAAAACTTAGCAACGAAGCTTTGCCTGTTGGCCCGAAAGAAACAATCCTGACTCCCAATTACTTAATGTCCGAGAAAAGAGTTTCCGAACTCCTGGCAGATTATCCTTTTTTTGAAATAGCTGCATGGATGAACAACGAAGGCCAGCAGGTTGCAAAATTCGATGTGAGACGTGGGCCAACCCCAGCCATCAATTTAAAAGGTCAGGATTTTTTTGAGAAAGTCCGTTCCAGCGGGAATGATGAATCCGAAACACCGTCTCAACCGGGAGGTGTATCAGCCTCTGGTGCCAATGAGACCCAGAATAGCGGTGATCTCTTACAGCACGCCTATTTCCAGCCGCTATTCTCGCCTTCCACGGATGAGTTTATCGCAGTGCTGTCAGACCACGTTTCGACAAAGTTGCAGAAAGAACATGCAAACGTAGCAGTCCAGGCCCTGACCAGCAGGCCCATGTCGCTGGTCGATCCAGTCGTGCCTCCCGGTTATGGCTTCGCGATCATTGATTCTGCTTGCAAAGTGCTGTTTCATTCTGATTCCATTCGAGATGGAAAAGAGAATTTTTGCGAGGAATCCAAAACCACGGCTGAACTCCGGCCATGGCTCTTCAGCGGAGCTGATAATTTCCTCGATGTCTCGTACGCTGGCCATTCCGAGCACGCTTTTCTCACAGCGATAAAATTCCCCGGTAACTCCTCGGCATTCCTGATCGTATTTCAAGAGCCGGACCGCCAAGTTACCCTTAATCTGGCGATCATCCTCGTCTGCTCCATTCTGCTCGCCGCTTATGTAGCAATCCTGCTCTTGGCGGCCGTAGTCCACCTTGCAGTACGCCGGCGTTTCCATTGGCTTTATGCGCCACATTTCATCTGGCCCTGCCGGCAACAAGCCCTCAACTATCTTCAATTGTCGCTTGCCACGGGAGCAATGCTTCTTCTGTTTTGGCTGATCTATCCGAGCTTGTACGAGGCGCCGCTTCTTGCTTTGACCCTCGCTGTTCCATTGCTGTCCGTCCTCTTTGCAATTTCCAAACTGAATAACCGCACCGGAATCCTGAGTTTTTTAGCCTGGGTTCTGTTTGCCGGGGGCACGGCTGGGTTGATCCTTTCATGTTCCCCAACATCGAAATCCTTGCAAGGGTGGTGTGGGCTATTTGTGTTTCTTGCGCTTTGCGGAGCACTTGCACAGTTACTCTCCGGGAAACCTTCCCTGATAAAAAATCTTGTAACCCGTGTGTTGAAAATACCAGCGCGAGCCGCGAGTTCGGCCCAGAACTATTTCACCAGACTATATGTCGTGGCAGTTGTAAGTTTAGTCGTCTCTGCCGCGCTCGTGCCCAGCCTGGGCTTCTTCAAGTATGCCTATGACGTGGTCGGCGAACTATCTTTGAAGCGCGACCAAGCCGTGATATCAGACCGAGTGCTTGCCCGTTTTGACCGGATTCATGACTATTACGAAGAGGTAAATGCGCCTCCCGAAATTAAGGCCAAGCGCATCCGTGCGAATTGGGACCGCTATGATAAATATGACGGAATATTTACTGAGACCTGCGAGCCGCACCTGTTGCAACAAAAGCCTGCGAATACGCAGACAGTAGAGCCTGCTTGTCCCGACATTAAGCCGAGCCCTGTAGGTTTCAATGAGCGCATCGAGAAGCTGATTGCCGCGGCCACCCTGCTCTTTCCTTCCAACCAGCTAGGATCTGAGATGAGCGAGCTGGGTGTTGCAGGAAACGATTTTCTAGGAGAGAGGAAAACCTGGGATCGCTCCTGGAGCGAAGACCCAAGCGACCCCAGGGCATTCACATTAACTTGGAAACTCTCTTCAAGAATGCCTGGATACGGCGTGAAATCCCTCTATATGCCATGGGAGGGCCTCAGATGGTGGGCCAAGGGTTGCCTGATATCGCTTTGGGCAATCCTGGGATTGTGGTTGATTACCGTTGTCAAAAAGATCTTCTTCACCGAATTCGAAGGAGTGTTGGCGCACGATGAAGTACAGTGGAAGAGTATTGGTGACATCAAAAAAAGCGCCCTAATCGTTGGCCCTGCAAAAAGCGGAAAAACCAGGTGGCTGCGGACGATCTTAGTTCCGCCTTTAGATGCTCAGGCTCGTGCCGCAGGAGCCAGTGCCTCAAGCAGCTCCACCACATCCAGTACGACCGCAGTTTCCTCTTCAACCGGAGTGGAGTGGCTCGACATGCGTAGCAACCAGGCCCAAATGACATGCCCAAACCACG
>DASZEU010000167.1:0-39662 GCA_035940535.1 Candidatus Angelobacter sp. | reverse complement strand
GCAAGCTCAAGGGTCTGGGTCGAAGCACAATGTTGATGCAGCGCCAGCAAAACAGCAATTAGCCCGGCAGAGCCGCTGATCACATCAAACGATTTGTCGTTGGAGATGCGGGAAGAAAGCGAGTGCGCCCGCTTCTCGGCTTCGGCTAAAAGTTCAGGACGATCCCACAGGACCCCGCAATGCGTAAGGAAGTAAATCAAACTGCCCTCTCCGGTGAACGCTCCAACCGGTGTCTCCGCCTGCGGTTTGAATTTTCCCAGACCTTTCAAAACGGTTTGCGTTGCTTCTTCGGCGATGGTCTTAAAACGCCGTTCACCGGTGATCTCGCCGAGATAGGCAAGAAACAAGGCAATTCCAGGGATGCCGTTGTACAAATCCATACCTGTGGGAGTGAGTTCCCAGAAACGTTCCAAAACGGAATCGAGACCAATCCAAGCGACGCCGTCCGCTGCCCCGCGAATGGCGGAATCTACAAGGTAGTCTCCTGCGGCAATTGCCATCTCAAGAAAGTCTGCTGGGTCGGCCTCGGAACCACGCAAAGTGGATTGCGAAGAAGGTCGCGCCGGGCTCGGCTCCTCCATCGCCAATGCGGTCATGGCGGCACGAATGAACCACGTTTGCCGCTTCAGGTCGTCTGCTCCCATTTGTTGCAGCCGCGTTTGCACAAGTGACAAGGGCGTCTGGTGGAGACAATCGGGAATCACGTCATTGGTGCTGCTCCAAAGATGAGAAGACGCAGGGCGAGCGGTAAAGACGGGAACATCATTTCTCCAAAGGTCTGCACGCTCATACGAGATCAGTCTTTTGAGAACGGGATTCTTGTCAGTCTCTGACCACAGATTGTCGAACAGGCGCTCACGGTCGAGTGCGTCGCGCAACAGATTGGGGTGATAGCTTTCGGTCAGCAACGAGCCATACACCTGGGTTGGCCGGGCGATGCACCGCACTGGAAGATCGGCAAATGGCGCAAGCGGGCTATCGGGGGCAAGAAGCTCGCTTCGATTCTGCTCAAGCAGCTTGTAAATATCGGCAAACCCACTAATGATCTCATGCTGATAGTCAAGAGCATTGACTTCGGCGTTTTGCAAGCGAGGCCGGTTTCGTTGTGGCGGCATCTCAACCCGCTTGCGGACAAACCGCATCTCGTCGGTCGCAACTCCTTCCCAAGCGCCGACCGGATAGGGAGTCTTTTGCTTCCCCGCCCCGCCTAATCCGCTGATTTCCACGCCTTCCTGTTGTTCCTCGTTGACCGCGAAACGAAAGGGCAACAAACCGATCCTGAAAACCGAGTTGCTAAGCTCTTCATAAGCGAAGAAGAGCGGATCTTTGCCGGCATCGTTTGGGGGAAACAAATTGGGATGGAAGAGACTCTCCAGATCAACCAGAACAGGGTCTTCACCGCAGGCGATCAGGTTTTCAAAATGAAAATCCGTGGCATGCACCATATAGAGGATGGCCAGGTACCCTCCCTGGCGCTGGTAGAAGCGCCTGATCTCCTCTTCTGAATCGCAAGGATGAGAGTCCACATAGCCCACCCAACCGTGATGCTGCTTCTCGATAATGTCGAGAGTGCGGAAGGCAAGATCCGGGCGGCGTGCGTTGATCCACTCCAGAAGCCGCTGAAACTGACGATCGACAGCCAAGGAGCGCGGCTTGTAAACCAAGTGCAATCCCGACTCAAATTCTGCAATGGAAACAGAGTGGCCGTTGTTGTGACGGTCCCCTGCGCCCGTTCTAAGATTGATGAGCGATCCGGGAGCTTCGGGGTTGAACTGCTCTTGAATCTCAAGCCAATCATCGGCTAGCCGTTCCAGAAATTCAATGCTGTTCCCGGCCCATTGCTCCAGGCTAAGCACAAGCTGCCGAGCCAAAACCGGGTACTCTTCCCACAGCGCATTCACGTTTCCTGGATTGCTGAGACGATCATTGCTAAGACGATCTATGAAACTTGTGAACCGTTCTTCCGGGCTTTCTCCCTGAAGCTGCCCCTGGATTCGAGCTACATTCAATTCCAATACCAGAGTTCGATTCATCATTCCCGAAAGGAGTCCCAGGATGTTTCTTAAGAGGACTTTCTCGATGGTTTGTGGGTTGAAGGGTAACTGCGCAACTCTTTGCTGAAGCCGTTCAATTCCCGCTTGCAAAATCTTCTGCGCCGCACTGATGAAACCAGCAGCAGCCAGGAGAAACTGCGCATGTCTTCCTGTCGTTTTCTCAAATTCCTGAATTGCTTGTTCCAGAATTGGGTTGAGCGGCGCTCCATGACAGTTGTTCGTCATGCTGGAGGCCCATTCAGGCAAAGAGTCTCGGTTGACGAGCGCGGATGGCGGCGTTCCAAGCAGAGCCAAGAATTGCGATTCGGAAATGTTGTCGGCAGCCAGACGATCTTGAAAAAGAGCCTCCTGATCGGCAAAAACTTTTTCCTTTCTCCAGCGTTTCAGCCGATTCTGAGCTGCGGCCAAATCCACTTCGGATGTGGAACAATTTTTTGCACGCAACCCAGCGAGGCGTTCGGCTAATGTAAGCGCAGATGGCCAGGAAAGCATAGCGGGAAAGAAATCTAACACGGCGGTTTAGCTTACTGCGCGATAGTCATCTGGCTCGTTGATGGCGACGGTTGTTTCCGTGGGCAAAAAGATGGAGAACACAGTTCCCTTACGGCTGGGACGCGTGGAGCTGCGCAAACGAATCCTGCCGCCGTGCTTGTGGACCATCTCGCGTGATACCCAAAGTCCCAATCCCGTACCCACATCTTGCTTTGTAGTAAAAAACGGCTCGAAGAGTTTTTTGCGTTGTTCAGGAGGAATTCCACTGCCACTGTCGGCAATAATGATCCTGGCCCCCAACCTGCCCGGATCGTTCAGATCCCGGCAGCGATGCACACGGATCGTCAAGGCGCCGCCCTCTTCCAGCGCATCAATCGCGTTGGCGACCAGGTTCGAGATCACCTGCCGGATCTCTCCTGCTAAACCCATCACCTGGGCCCTCTGGTCGAAGTCGCTGGCCAGCTTGATTTTCCTGGCTTCAATGCGCGGCAAATATAAAGAGACCACTTCTTCCACGGTTTTCGACAAGTTGACCAGACGCGGCGATGTCGTATCGCGATAAAAACCCAGCGTTTGCCGAGTAACATGGGCCACACGCGCCAACTCACGCTCGGCCTGGGCCACATACCAGCGTGACTTTTCATCCCAAAACTCGCTTTGGCGCAACAGGTAGAGCAGATTGGTGACTGCCGCCAGCGGATTATTGATTTCGTGCGCGATGGTAGCAGCCAGTCTTCCCGCAGCCGCCAGCTTCTCAGACCTGCGCAACGCCTCTTCGGCCTGCTTGCGATCGGTAATGTCGATACCTATGCCCAGCATCCTTTCCGCTTGCTGAGCATCGTCGAATATCACCCGCCCACGAGCAACGATCCAGCGCACCGTGCCATCGGGCCAGATTGTCCTGTACTCCAATTCGTAATCCCCCGTACCGGCAAGCGATTGCTCGATTGTCTGGCGGCAACGCTCGCGATCTTCGGCATGAATAAACGTTACCCAGTTTTCGAAGGTAGGCTGGAGGGATCCAACCGGGCGCCCATGCAGCGTCCATATACCTTCCGTCCACCACAGCTCATTGGTTTTAAGATTCCACTCCCACGAGCCGAGCTTGGCCGCAACCTGGGCAAACTGCAAACGTCGCTCGGTGAGGCGCAGCGTTTCTGCGGTTTGCCGCGCTTCTGAGATGTCCTGAAAGATCACCGTGAGGGCGTGCGGCCCTGGAAAGGCTGCAATCCGGTACCAACGATTGAGCGGCGCATAGTAAGTTTCAAGATGCACCGGCTGCTGTTCGAGTATCGCTTTCTGCAAACTTTGATAAGCCGGAGTGTCTTTCATGTTCGGAGCCAACTCCCATGCATAGCGCCCGATCATCTGTTCCGGGGTTAAGTCAAAAAGCTGTGCTCCCGCCAGATTCACATAAGTTATGTTCCACTCCGGGCTGAACGTGATGAATCCTTCCGTGATGCTCTTGAGCGCCTCTGCCAGGCGATTCTGGCTTTCCATGGCAGCGATCTGGGCTACAGACGTTTGCAATGCAGCGCTGGTAATAATCAAAGAAATCAACATGAAAAGCATTACCTGCGCCAAGCCGGTGGCAGTAGGAACCAACGAAAAATAAGGCGGAATAAAAAACAATTTGGCCAAAAAGCTGGAAAGCACGGTAGCCATGACCGCAGGTCCAAAGCCGCACAAACGCGCGCTGAGGGCGACAGCCCCGAAGAAGAAGATGAACGGCAGCTTCGTACCAGCCGGAGGCAACGAATTTAAGGCGAGGGCCTCCGCCACAAAGAGCAGCGCCAAGCCATAGCGCACCTTCGGGAGCTCTTGATATAAATCAAGATGTGCGAGCCGATAAAGAAACCGGTACATCCACTGCCATTTTAGCTTAAATGATGTTGCTCCATCCCTTCGGGTTCTTTGTTAAAGTTAGGGAGTAGGGGGCTTATTCCAGTTGGTTAATGCGCTAGTTTTTAGACGTCATTTCCATCCAGCGCGCCAGCATCGCGAGTCGAAGACGTGAACTGGGATGGAGCGGAGCCGGCATCGAGGAGAGACCAACTTCAGCAGCCGTTTTCAACGTCTCTACTGAGGCATCAATGGCGGCGAGTTCTTGGGCTTCATGATGATCCACTGGCCGCGGTTCCGATTTCCAAGCTTGACGAATCAAATGGTAGGTTATCCCAGGTTGCAGGAGCACAACTATAGACAAATTGAGCGTGTTAAGTTCTGCCAGCACAGAAATGGTCTGCACGGCTTGCGGTTGTGGCGGCGTCGAAAGTCCAAACTCCTCAGCGAAACCACGCCGGGCGGCGTTTGCTGCAGTATCTTGATTCTCAAGCATATCTTTCTCGCTGATCTGCTCTTCAAAGCTGGCTGACCAGTGGCCCGGAGCATAGAAAACTTTGCTTGACCTTTGTGCGAGCAGCACTTTGCGATCGGACGTTAATACGATGACATGCACAGCGATGAGTCCGGGGAGATGCATCGTTTGACACAGCAGCGGCTCAATCCAACTTTCTCGCGCATTCGTAGCTTTTGCAGGATCTAATGTCAGCAGCGCACGATGAAATCCAGCGCCGATGGACCAATTTGTTTCAGTAACTTCAATGCAAAGATCACCGCCGTTGGTTCTCTTGAAGGCGGTCATGCGGTATTTTTTCTCCCGGGCTGGCCCAACGGAGCTTAGATTTGCGTTCGAAATCAGCGCCAACGCCTCTGGCGCAATCGGTGCAGTCTCTTCCCCTACAACCTTAAAAATCGCTGACACTGACTTCGGTCCAGGTGGATTAACCACCTCAGCCGCCTCACCCAACATCAACCAGCAAGGCAGCGCAGACGATTCATGGTCTTGCACGATTGCCATGATCTCGCTCGCTATTGCAAAATGCCGTCTTTCGGCCTCGCGAGCAGCAATCAGGTACATACAACGGCGGCAGTGTTGGGTAGTAGCTGGAAGGCGAAGTAAATGCTCTCGTAGAGCGTCCAAATAAGCGTGACGCAGTTCTAAAGGAACAAATTCTTGCATAAGCTCGGAGAGGAGCGCCATTCGCACACTCAAGTCATCAATGTAGGCCAGGCACTCAGCAACTGGTTTGCGGACGAAAAGCTGATCATGCCGAAGAGCTCCGATGAGAGCGGCTGTTACAGCAGGTGAAAACGTCGAACCCAACAGAATCTGTCGCCTAACGTATTCAGCATTGTCCATGACGATTTGCCAGTCCGTATACCGTCCGTTCTCATCAAATGGCTTTAAGCCACTGATGATTTCAGATTCTTCCCTCGGCGGGATGGCATTTTGCTGAGTCAAGGGAAGAAGTCTGTTGAGGTTTTCCATAACAATTCGGATGACTCTGGGACCGGATGCTGGATTCTCCTTAAACAACTCCAACATTTTTTCCAGCAGTGGCCTTGAGGTTTCAAATCCCAGGCTACCGAGCGCCTTCGCGATGTCTGGTAGGATAGCCAAGTCCGTTTTCTTCTCAAGTTCCTGCCAGCCGAATTTCTCCAACGCAGCCGCTGATGCTGGATCGCGATATTTCGCCAGGGCGTCCACGAATCTCCGCCGAAACTTCCAGCGGTACAAGCCCCGGTCGAGCACGGGAATTACATCTGGTGCATCCTTCGAATCGCCATAATCCAAAGCAAGAAACGCCGAGGCCAGGGAGCTGGCTGCCTCCTGTGTAACTTGAGGGGGCCTTGAAGAGCTTGCATATCTATTGGAGTCTAGCGCCGATTTGGGATCAAGAGACGCCATGATCTCTCCGTCCAGACATTTCAAAATAAGGTGAAGGAACTTCGTGAGGCAGTCCCGCAATACATAGGTTGCACTCCAGGCCCGCCCCATGGCGGCATCGCCAAACGCCTTACGGTCTAGCATGTCCACGAGATGAGAAAACACCTCCTCTTTGAGTTCGGGTGCGTCCTCATCGTCGGCGGTTTGTGTCAGACTTGCCAGTAAAGACCAACCGCAATCTTCGCCCGCACGACGATACAACTCAGCGCGGCGTTCTTTTCCTTCTTTGGGATCCAGTAGCAACTGGACCATTCCGAAGTTATCCAATATGTCATGCCGAAGACGAACCATACTGGTTTGACGTCTCGGTGTCTCGTCCAAAATCCCCGCTACTTTGAGATGGTTAATGGCAGGCGCAAAAGGTTGTGCTGCTTTGCAAGCCTTCTCTAAATCCAAACGTGATACCTCGAAGCTCATCTGTTTAAGTTGCAGATTCGCTAGGCGTGTCAAAACCTCCTTGGCATTGTTAATTCCGGGGGTTGCGCGTTTGGGCATAGCCAAGACCCCATCCCAAGTGAACCGAAGAAACTCGGTGACCGACCTTGGAGGGCGCGGCCAATTACGGCTCTGCTGAAGTGCCAGATCCAAAAAAAGAGGAACTTGAAGAAGCGATAAGCGATTTGCAGGGCTAAGGAGAAGATGGCCGTGACAGAGGCGGTCCACGGAGGTCTCATCCAGTTCAGAAACTTCCCGCAATGGAATAGTCACGTGCTGCGCAAAGCTGAGTTCCCACACTGCATCCCGACATCCAACAACGAGCGATCCAGCTTTGGCCATTTCATTCAGCGTCTTCGCCAAACGTTTTTGTTCCGGATCGTCCGGGGAGCGCATGGTGTCCAGTCCATCGACGATGAATATCAGGCGCTCACCAAAAATCCTCTCAATGTCTGTAACGTGTCTCCCGAAGGTATCTGCCGATCCGGCGCTCACTAGCTCGCTTACAGATGCTATGCCACCATGAAGACTTTCTTCATTCTCTTTATCAAACACAATCGGATAAATCTTATCGTTGCCAAGCAATTCATGTACAAAATGAGCGATAAGCACAGATTTGCCTCTGCCACCAGGCGCAATCAGCGCTACTGAGCATTTGCCGGTCGCCGGCCATTCAAAGTAACCACTCCAGTGATCTTCCCAAAAATCGATATGATTTGAATGTTCCAGCTTTCGATGGGCCCAGTCCCGAGCTTTTGATCGAAGTTCTTCGAGGCGCAACTTAAGCTTTTCGTGCAATGCCCTTCGCAACTCATAGATCGTGTTGGAGGACAGAGGCGTTTGCCGGCCACCGTCCACATGGATGATGTTGTAGTCGCCTAGTTTTAGGCGCTGGGCACTGCCATGATCAAATTCCAGGGGGATGATGACGAGATCAGCTTCCTTGGCTTGCTGTATTTCATCCGCGATGTATTCAGAGTTCTCTGCTGCACTGGTAGCTAAAACCAAAACAGCCGGTTTTACATCACTTTTGAGAATTCTTTCCAGCTCGGCTTGCCATTTGACTCCGCCCGGAAGATTACGATCGATAAAAACTGCGAGTCTGAGACCACGCACAGCTTCTGCGACAGCTGCACAGAGATCAGCATCATCGCGCTTGTAACTGATGAAAACATCGATAGACATTCAAGAATCTCCGAATCATCACAATCACTATCTCATTATGCGGCAATAGCTGAATCACCAGCAATCAATGCAAGATCGTTTTTTTCCTGCGCGTGGCGCTGGCGGCGGGGCTGACTCCAAAGCAGTGACGATCCACTTGCGCGATTCGGCAGGGTCGATTACGTCGTCAATTTCAAAATGGGAAGCTACGCTGACGGCCTTTCCATGCTCATACATCTTGGCGACCATCTTTTCGAACAGGGCCTTGCGGGCGGCAGGGTCTTCGATTGCCGCCAGTTCTTTGCGATAGCCGAGCTTGACTGCTCCCTCCAGGCCCATGCCACCGAACTCTCCGGTTGGCCATGCAACGGTGAAGAACGGCGCTTTGAATCCACCACCAGCCATGGCCTGTGCCCCTAACCCGTAGCCTTTGCGCAGGATGATCGTGAAGAAAGGTATGGTGAGGCTCGCTCCGGTAACAAACATGCGCGAGGCGTGGCGCACGAGTGCGGTCTTTTCTGCTTCCGGCCCGACCATGATGCCGGGACAATCGCACAAGAACAGAATTGGAACATCGAAGGCATCGCAAAGCTGCATAAAACGGGCGGCCTTGTCTGCTCCCGGACTATCAATAGCCCCGGCCAGATGCCCGGGATTGTTGGCAATGATGCCGATAGGCCGTCCTTCCACACGGGCCAGGACTGTTACCATGCCTAGTCCAAAACCACGGCGAAGTTCCAAAACCGAATCGGTATCCGCGAGCGTTTCGATGACCGTACGGACGTCATAAATTCGCAGGCGATTCTCCGGAACACTCGCTCGCAGCAAGCGCTGGTCGGCGCATTCCCAGCTTTGGATCGGTCCCTGAAAATAAGAGAGATATTGTTTTGCAACCCGCACGGCCTCGGCTTCGTCAGCCACAGCCACATCGACCACGCCATTGGCCCGCTGGATCTCGATAGGGCCAATTTCTTCCGGGCGGAAGATACCCAGTCCGCCACCCTCAATCATCGCCGGGCCGCCCATTCCTATGTTGGAATCTTGGGTGGCGATCACTACGTCACAACAGCCCAGCAGAGCAGCATTGCCAGCAAAACAACGGCCCGAATTGATGCCGATCAGTGGAACCAAACCGCTGAGTTCAGCCCACAAAGCAAATGCGCGACAATCGAGTCCGGAAACACCCAGCCCATCCGTATCGCCGGGTCTACCGCCACCTCCCTCGGTAAAGAAGATCACTGGCAGGCGTGATTTCTCAGCCAGCTCAAACATCCGGTCTTTCTTATGGTGGTTTTGCTTGCCCTGGGTCCCGGCGAGGACGGTGTAGTCGTACGACATCAATACGCACCGACTTTTGGACTCCCCAAACAGATCGCCATTGACTCTGCCGATGCCCGCGACCAAACCATCGGCGGGCGTGTTGCGAATGAGGTCGTCCAACTCCCGGCGCTTTCGTTGCGCTGCAACCACCAGCACCCCGTACTCAACATAAGTCCCAGGATCGCACAAATCGGCAATGTTTTCCCGCGCAGTACGCTGCCTGGTTTTGCGCCGCCGCTCCACAGCCTCTGGCCGCGCTGCATCGAGACCGATTTCGTGCCGCTGATACACCTCAGCCAGATCGGGGCGCACGTGATCAAGATCGATGGTTCGAACTTCATCGGCAGCAATCGCTTCGACATCGGTTTCTTGAACGAGCGCCAGAGCGTGGCCCTCGAATACCGCGTCTCCTCGTACGACCTCCACTCGCTGGACTACGCCGCTGATGTGAGCGTGAATGACATGCTCCATCTTCATGGCTTCCATCACGGCGACCTGCCGGCCTTTGTGGATAAGCTCTCCTTCTTTTATGTCAATCGAGATAATGGTGCCTTGCATGGGCGCGCTGATGGCGACCGTGTTTTCCGGCATCACCTGGGAAGAACGAGACCCGCCGTTATCACCTTGCTTACCGTAGGCGAGCACTGCCAGAGGATCAGAACCATCAATCTTTGCTCCTGCCCGCACTCCTGCACTCCGAGGTGGAGTGGAGCCCAGGCTTGCCTCGGACGTGAAAAACAATTGCTGGTGCGATCTCCCTCTGCCGCCGACTAGCTCCGGTAGGTGATCTTCCACGAATTGTGTATGGATTTTGCCAGCTACAAACTCCGGGTGCTGGGTAAGATTTTGCAGAAGCGAGAGGTTGGTTGCGACTCCCTCAATGCGAAACTCGCAGAGCGCGCGATAGAGCCGCTGTACGCTATTGGCGAAATCACTCGACGAAGAATGAACAATCAGCTTGGCCAGTAGCGAGTCAAAATTGGGATTGGTTGTGTAACCAGTGTATGCAAAAGAATCTACGCGGACTCCGGGACCCGAGGGAGCCTCAAAGGCGGCCAGTGTGCCGCCTGACGGCCTGACCCTGCCATCTTCACCCAAGGATTCCAGATTGATACGCGCCTGAATGGCGAAGCCGCGCGGTTCAGGGACTTGGGGCTGCTCCAGCCCAAGTTGAGCAAGGGTGCGACCAGATGCCAGTTGCAACTGGATTTTTACCAAGTCAATGCCCAGCACCTCCTCGGTTACGGTGTGCTCGACTTGCAGCCGGGGATTGGCCTCGATGAATGCAAATTCCGGCTGACCGCTATTCTCGGCTCCGATCAGAAACTCAAAGGTCCCCAGGCTGCTATATCTCACTTCGCGGGCAAGTCTCAGGGCTGCTGCGGTCAGAGAATTTCTCAAGGCCGCAGACAGATTGGGCGCTGGAGCGATCTCCACAAGCTTCTGGTGGCGCCTCTGGACGCTGCATTCACGCTCCCAAAGCTGGCTAATGTTCCCTGCATCATCGCCAACAATTTGCACCTCGACATGCCGCGCCCTGGATATGAAGCGCTCGACATATAGGTCGCCGTTGCCGAAGGAAGACTGCGCCTCGGAGTGGCAGCGAGCGAGAGCCTCATCGAGTTCGCCCGCGTCGCGCACCAGGCGTATGCCGCGTCCGCCACCACCCGCAACCGCCTTGATCATGATGGCTGCGCCTGCTTCTAATGATTTAGCGTCCAATGATCTTAAGAATTCTTGGGCCTGCTGCGGATCGCTGACTGCAATTCCTGGCAACACCGGTACTCCGCAACGCGCTGCCAGCGAACGGGCTTCCAACTTGTCCCCAAAGAGCGAAAGCACTTCTGGTCGAGGACCGACGAAGACGATACCGGCATCACCACACTGGCGGGCAAAGTCGGCATTTTCGCTCAGGAAGCCGTAACCTGGATGGATCGCGTCGCACCTGGCCTCTTTTGCTACAGAGATGATCTGCCGGCCATCAAGGTAGGCAGTAGCTCCACGTCCACGCAACCGACGAGACTCGTTGGCCCTGCGGGTATGGAGCGATTGGGCATCGTCTTCAGAAAAAACGCCGACTGTACGAAGGCCAAGCTCCGCAGCAGCACGCATGACACGGATGGCGATCTCGCCACGATTCGCGATAAGAAGGCTACGCATGAGTCGGGAACATTATTCCACAGCGACGAGGCGAGGAGATTTGCAATTTCCAAATTGTAATTTCTAATTTGAAAACCTAAAGCCGATCTTACCGTGGAGGCGCGGAGCAGACACGCCCAACAAATCAGCAGGCACAGGGAAGCACACGCGTAAGTTCAAAACTACAACTTACAGATTCTAAATTTCAACTCTCAACGGTGGGGAGTCGCCGTCGAACCCACCGCTTCCTGGCGTGCCGCTTACGGAAGATCGGGGACCGTCACCCAGGCGGTAAGGGCGCCAATATGGTGGGTAACTTGGTCGATCACTCCAAGCCGCAGCAAATAATTGCCCGGGGCAAGGGCGAGAGATTGATTGCAAGGCAGCGCTGCATTGATCAGTTTGTTAAAAGTCTCCGTATCAAGAGCAGCTTTGATTGTCTTGCCGCCGCCACCGATTGGCTTGCCCTTAACTGGAAAAGCCCAGGCAATGCAGCTAACCTCGGCGTGACGCAAACCGTCTTCTTTGGTTGTAAACGAAACCAAGTGTGGATCAATGGCGAAACGGACAGAGACTTTGTTTCCCATTCTCTCGGATGGCGGCTCTACCAGCGCCTGAAAAAGCATTCCAGTGGAAACAGGGAGATCGGGGTCCAGGGCTTGGGCAAAATCAAGTGAAGCCTGAGTAATCTCTGCTTTTGTGGGAGGCTTAGGCGTTTGATCAAAGGCAAAGTAGCCTTGCCGGAAGCGGAGCTTCACATGCGGACGTGTCGTTCGTACATCGATCTTGCGCAGGTTCCCATCCCAGGTTTTATTAACAGGATAATAAGACGTAGTGTAATAGGTGGAACCATCGTCGATGCTGGTGTGAATTCCAAGATCAACAGCGTTATTCCGGACAAAAGCTTTTCCGCCGGTCCTTTCAGCCATGATCTCCATGGTGCTGATTCTTCCAAAATGGTCCTGCAAGCTAACTCCCGCGGCGTCGATGGGATAGACGGCAATTTGGGCCTCCATCATGGCGTCGGATATGCGCTCAATTTCACGCCCAAAAGGGCTTAGGGCCTGAGGCCCGCGAGTGAGCCCCATATCGGGCATGGTATTGACTGCCAGAGATTCGGATATCCAGATCAGGTTCTTGCGCCCGCGATACGCGGCCATGATCTCTGATAACGAATTCAGGGCATTGAGCGTGATTTCACGAGGTTCCAGCACCGCAGGCGCATTAAACGTGCTCTTGCGGTGATATTGCATGGCAGGGTCGGGAGCATCAATCACGATCCTGGAGCCCTGTCCCTTAAACCGCTGAATTACCTCTTTGAGGGCTTGATGATCGGTGGTGAAGTCATGCAGAAGCCACAGCTTAGTGCCCAGAGCGTAGATGGCGGTTGGTTGGTTCGGCGGAGAATCTTCCAGATACTTGATGAGCTGATCATGCGCGTACGCCAGGTTCGGGAAGCTGGTGTTGAGTACGTCGAGCAAAATAATGTTGTAGGAGCTGTTGCCTTTGAACTGCGGAACATTGGTAAAGACGTTCGGCGGAAGGTGCTGCTGGAGGTGCTCGACTGCCTGCTGCGCATCTGGTTGCTGGAAAGAAAAATCCCGCTTCTTCTGCTCTTTGCCGTTTTCAAAAATCTGAACCTCTTCAGCCTTCAGGTCCTTGACGAAATTGCCTTTTTCGTCGGTCGCCACAATGTCGAGGAGCACCAGCCGAGTCGTAGTTCGGATAGTGATCTCCGGCGAAGATTGTGGCTCCTGCGCTTTGGACTGTTTGTCTTGCGAGGATGCCCCAAATGGAAATCCAATCAGGATTACCAGAACGAAACAGCCTATTGTTTGTCGATTTGCTAGCTTCTTGATTTGTTGAACCATGGCCGCCAGAACTCTCCTAAATTCACTCCGTAACATATATGTAGTGACTCAAGAGGAAAAAGCGTTTCATTTCATGACACCTATTTATGTTGTGTTATCTGAACGTGTCTTTTGAATACTTAACTAAGATGGAGAATATATGAGGAGTCGGTCTGGCACCGTGGCAAATTCGGAAAAACGATTTTCTGACGTTCTCAGCTTCAGTCGTTAGGCATTCAGACCTTCGACCCGCGTTCTCGCCGATAGATTATTAAAAAATGCTTATAGTTGATTCTCTTAATTGGGGCGACTCGCGTGGTCCGCCCGCTTCACCTTTGATACGACTTTCATCGCGCTCAGGACTGGAGTCGTCATGAAAGTTGTGACCACCGCCATTATGGTCATCATCGTAAACAGGGCAGGGGAGAGAATGCCTAATTCCAGCCCGGCGTTGAGTACTACCAACTCGACCAGCCCACGAGTATTCATCAGTACGCCTAAGGCGACCGACTCCCTCCATGCCATGCCGGTTGCGTGCGATGCAAAGGCAGCCCCCGCAAGCTTGCCCAAAACGGCGACCCCAATGATTCCCAGGGTATAACCCCACAAGTGTCCTCCTGTCAGCAGGTCAACGCGGGTCCGCAGGCCGGTAAGCGCAAAAAAAAGAGGCAACAAGAGCACCAGGGTGAGAGACTCGATCTTTTCCACTATCTCAGCGATCAGCCGCTGATTCTTAGGTATGACGAGGCCAGCCATGAAGGCGCCAAATAATGCGTGAACCCCTAGCCGCTCTGTGGTCCAGCTTGCAACCAGCATGATCAAAATGAGAACAGAGAAAAAGCCCATACCGGCGCCGTGTTTCTGATAAAAAGCGTCCAAGCGAGTTGCTGCGCGGCGGACCGGGAACAACATGACGACCACAAAAACTACCAGCCAAAGCAGTGTCATACCGAAGTGGCTCGAGTTCTGGGAAGAATGCACCATGGCAGTCAGGATGGCGAGCAGCATCCAGGCGCTTACATCGTCAATCGCTGCGCAGGAGAGCGCGGTCGTTCCAAGGGTTGTTCCGAGCAGATTACGTTCCTTCAAAATGCGGGCGAGCACAGGAAAGGCGGTGATGCTCATTGCCGTCCCCATAAAAAGAGCGAAAGAAGAGAATGCAACGTGTTCTCCAGCAAATGCTGGATAGAGAACCTTGGCCAATCCTATCCCCAGAGCAAGCGGCAGGAGGATGCTGAAGTTGCTTATAAGCACAACCGCAGCCGACTGTTTCAAGACTCGCCTGAGATCGACTTCAAGTCCCACCACAAACATGAACAACAAAAGCCCAAGCTGGCTCAGAGCCATGAGCGCGGGAAGGGAGGAAGGAGGGAAAATGTGATCTAGCGCAGCAGGAAAGAACCGTCCAAGGAGAGAGGGGCCTAACACAATGCCGGCAGTCATCTCGCCCACGACTCGGGGCTGGCCGATATATTGGAATATCCAGCCAAAGAGCCGCGCCGCAAGCAAGATGATTCCTAGCGAGACTATCAATTGCTCAGTGCTCACGTGTTGAGCGCCTCGTTTTCAACCCCTGCTGCGCCCCAATACAGCATTCGCAGGCCAGCGAAAATTAAGTTGATCCACCTTTGCTTCACAATAAGCTTCCGCTTCGGCCAAGGAATCAGACCAAACAGGTGCTCGCCTCATTTGGACCGAGAAAGTGCCTATCAGATTTCTTTTCGATATCCGATTTGAACTAACTTGCTGACTGTATCTTCTCGGATGCGCGCGCTTTGGCTGCACGAAAAGCTTCACGACGGCGCGAAAGAATTGCTTCGGCATCCGGAACGGCAAGAACAACTGCTTCTATATGTTTGCCGATGTCAGGTTCGCCGCTGGCAGTGCGCAACTCCGCGAGATAGGGGTGAATCTTGCTGAAGGTTGCGAAAATCTCTCCGTGCGCAGCCCTGAATGCGTCCCCATCAATCGCGCCATGGGTCACGAGTGAAGCGGCCATGTCCCAATAACCAAGCACCATGCGGAATGCTGCGTTCCTGGGACCACCCACGATCGTGACAAATTCCTGAAAGCTTTCTGGATTGAATTCACGCAGGAACCAGTCCCGCGCCTCCCGCAACACGGGCTCACGGCGCAAATCAAAAAGCTGAAGATTCAACTGTGCGCTCTCGAAAGGCGTAGACATGATTCTCTATACTACCTCAGCGTGGCAATTATCTGGATTCGTTACCAACAGACGCGGGAGTCAACGACGACGGGCTACTTTCTTGCCGCGCGCGATTTTTGCGAGCGCCTGCGTATAAGTCGCAATGGTTTCAGGAACGGCATGGCTATAAACAAACTGCCCTTCGCGGCGGCAGGCGATGAGCCCGGCTTCGCTCAGAATCTTGAGATGGTGAGAGACGGTTGCCGGGGTCACGCCGCGCATCGAGACGATCTCACCGCAGTTCATCTGGTTGCTGGCTGAGATAGCTTCAAAGATCCGGAGCCGGGTGGCGTCGGCCAAGGCCTTCGATATTTTCTTTATTTCAGAGCGGTCCATAGTCAATCTACAGTGTAGCGAAGTCATCAGCCTGGCCGCCAGCGAAGGCCCTATTGGTGCGCCAGCAAATTTCCAAAAAACTGCAACCAATCATTTTAATGATCATCTAAACGTCTAATTCTCGCCGCGCCGGCAACCGTGGCATGGATGTCCCGGAGAGGCCAGGCAAGAAAATTTAGTAACGATCAGGAGACTGACATGGACAGACTCAAAGGAAAAGTGGCGGTAGTGACCGGCGGAAACAGCGGTATCGGGTTAGCCGCGGCCAAGCGCTTTCAGGAAGAAGGCGCGAAAGTAGCTATCTCAGGCCGGAGCAAGAAAACCCTGGATGAAGCGGTGAGAACGATCGGAAATGGCGTGGTGGCAGTGCAGGCCGACGTGGCTAAACTTGCGGATGTAGACAAGCTCTATGCCGAGGTTTCAGAGAAGCTGGGAAAAATCGATGTATTGTTTGTAAACGCGGGCGTCGCCAAGTTCGCGCCGCTTGCTGAAACTTCCGAAAGCACGTACGACGAGCAGTTTGATATCAACATCAAGGGGGCCTACTTCACGATCCAGAAAGCGCTGCCGTTGTTGAATGATGGCGCCTCGATCATCTTGAATACCAGCGTAGCGAATACCAAGGGCACCGCCGGAACCAGCGCGTATTCGGCGACGAAAGCAGCGCTACGCTCTTTGGCGCGGACAGCAGCCTCGGAACTCGCCGCGCGCGGCATTCGCGTAAACACCGTTGCTCCAGGACCGATCGTTACACCAATCTTCGGGAGGACCGGGCTGCCAAAGGAGGCCGTCGATGACTTCGCAAAGGACATAGTTTCAAAGGTGCCAATGAAGAGATTCGGGCAACCCGAAGAAGTCGCGGGCGCCGTGGCGTTTCTGGCTTCGCAAGATGCGTCTTACATCACAGGAGTGGAGATCAACGTAGACGGGGGACTGGGACAAATCTAAATCGCCCCGCAGAGATAAGGGCGGCGCAGAGTCCGCCCTTTCCTGAAAAAATCATTCTTTCAAATCGTTTCATCCATGGTCAGCCCCTGCAACATGCTATCAAGCTGTTCCCTGCTCTTCTCTCGCTGTTGTTGGAGTGTGGTAATTTCGGCTCGAACGGCCTGGAGTTTGTCTTCCTGATTGTTGAGTTCGCGGGTGTAACGCTCCACCAACGCTTTTTCTTCTACACTGCCTTTGAGGGCCTTCATATTTTCGCGCAGGCGCTGCTGGTCGCGATCGATTGCGGTGATGTTCGCCTGGCGCTGTTGAATTTGCCGGTCGAGTCCCGCCAAGTCATTCTTCTGGGCAATGATCTTGCGCAATGCCTGCTCGATTGCCGGGGTGATGGTCTTTTCGCTCACCAGAAGCTTGATGTGATCGTCGGAGACAGTAGAGAGCGCAAGGGTAGTTTCCAAAGGCTGTACTTCATCAATCTTCAGCTCTTCGGTTTCGTGCGGAGGTACTTTCACCCGAAACCGGTAGAACGAGGCGGAGGTCTCTTCCGGATCGAGATCCTTTTCCAGCTTCCAGCCTTGGCGCACCGGATGTTCGAGGACCACCTCGCGCGGCTCGCTATCGGAATTTCGCACGGTATACATCTGATGGTCGCGCTGCTGACGAGTTTCGATCATCACACCTTTGGCGATCTTGATGTGGGTCACCGGACTGGATTCCACATCGTTCTGGTGCTCGATCCGCACCGCCTGATCTATCGCGTAGGAGAGCAACCGCCGCTCCTTTGGCTTCAGCGAGTCGAGCAGCCCCTCGCCGGCAAAAGTATTGCTGTCCAGGACGTTGAATGTACCGTTGTCCAAGGTCAGTCCGCTGGTGTTCCTGATCCACAAGGCGCGCAAAGGCCGGGTGGATGAGCTGCTCCAAAGCGTGACCTTCTCCGCTTCAATGTGGGAGTTGATGATCGGCACCAGGGCGGAGTGGTTTTTCAGGATGGTGACTTTTTCTTTCAGCTTGTACTCGAACAGGTCTCCTGAGGTTTCACCAGTAGCTTCGGCCTCCTGGTTCTCGGCTTCCGACGCCATGTCTACTGCTTCGGTGTCCACCTTCAGGCTGTAATTCACGTAGCTTGGCGAACCGTTTCCCGAGACCTGGATCGACTGAGTGAACTCCTCGAACCCCGTAGCAGCCACCGATATCTCATATTTTCCCGGCGGCAACTCTAACCGGAAGTTGCCGCTTGAATCGGAGTGAGCCGAGTGACTGACATCAGAAGCATCAACTGCTTCAATGTCAGCGTTGGAGACAGGTGCACCATTTGCATCTCGGACCAATCCATAAATCCCATTGAAGCGGGGGAGCGAACCATTAGCGAGCGACGGTGGCGGAGCCGCCAAAGCGCCAATCACTCCTCCAGAGATCCCTCCGGGCACTCCTCCCACTACGCCACTTGCTACTTTCATTGAGGGGCTATTGACTAGTTCCGGCGCAACCAACGTTCCCTCATGGGTCTGCGGCGTGAGCATGGCCTCTTGCGGCAATTCCACCACTGGACGGCGCGTGTAATACGGCTTGGAAAGCTCTTGTACGAAAGACTGCGGCGCGCCCGCAACCAGCGACAACTGAACATCTTTCCAGTCCTCGCCTACGGTGTTGTCTACAATCGCCCAGCCCTGGAGAATCGGCTTGGCATCCGATTTGGACGGCAGCAGAATGCGATAGGTGCTCTTCCACACCGGGACCTCGCTGATATAGCTGACAAACAGTTTGCGATCGCCCGAACCGGAAGCGGAGATGCTCATACGCCGCAGATCTTGGTCGCGGGCCGAACTAACGAGGTTGAGATACCGCGAAATCTCTTCGTTCATATCGCGGTCGGCAACTCGCACGCTCAGCGCCGGGGTAATCGGGAATGTCCGCACCTCGCCAGCGTCGGTCACAATGGAGATGGCTAGCGACTTCGTAGCAGGTTTATCTTTTGCTTCTTCCTCTTGCTGGCCCTCATCATCTTGTTGCGGCTTTGGCTTTGCTTTTGGCCCTATGGTTCTTTGCTCCACACTTAACAGCCGCCCGGAAACCACTACGGCTCCATTTCGTACCTGCACTCGCGCGCCGCGCAGCGCAGAAAGAAAATCACCCAGGGTTGTAGATTCTTCCAGCGGAAGACGCAACGACCTCAGTTGCTCGGCCACGGGGGCAACCGAGTTGTAACCGACGCCGCTGATCTTGCCTCCATCCAGGTCGAGGACGGTAAGTGACTTCAAGACATCATTCAACTGTGAACTGGTGAAATCGATATTCAGGCTCTGATTGCCATGCACGTGCCCGGTATGCTCAAAATATCCAACGCCATTTTTGTAGAGCACCACGCGCCGGACAGGTAACTTCTCTGTCGTAGCTTTCTGCGCAGTACTCTCAGCCCCGAAAACGCACACCGCCCACACCACTACCACAACGGCCAGCAACCGCCTGTTCATAGTTAAGCCCTTCTCCTTTTCAGCTATAGACACCGCTGAAGGAAAGAAAGAAACGATTCCGAAAGATTTTTTTTACCGGATGGACGCGGAAGAAGCTGCTGGCCAGAGGTTTCCATTTGTTGATCACGAGAAGCAGTGCAACCCTGGGAAAAATGTCAGAACAGCAACCAGATCCCCAGCGGGGCGGCACATCTTGGACTCCTTTTACAGATATAAACAGCAAAGCTACTCCGCTTTCTTGGCTGGCCGTTTCACTTCAAGTTTGTGCATGAATATATCCATCAGCTTAAAGCCTTTGCCGTCATTGGCGTTACCCAGAATAACGATTCCAACATTCGCATGAGGTTCAAAAAACGCCCAGGCTGGGTAACCGCTTACTGCTCCCGAATGTCCCATGAAGGTAGCCATGACATCCCCATGTTGTACCGGCGCCTGTATCATGAAGCCAATCCCATAAGAGAAGTTTAACTCGGTATTGGTGAATATGATTCGGCTGTAGTTCTTCTCGAGTTCCTTTTTGGGAAGCACAGCCTCCGGACCGTTGAGCATCTCAAACGCCTCGAAACGGGCCAGATCGCCGACTGTGGAATAGAGCGCGCCATTCGGCACCTTGTAGCCGCGTCCAGCGTGCTCCCGTGTGGGTTCGGAAGGATCAAGCTTGCCTTTGTCATCGGGAGTGTAACCTGTCGCAAGGGCCTTGCGAATCGAGGGCGTAGCGTCAAAATCGGAATGCGTCATGCCCAGGGGCAGAAGGATGTGCTGCTTGACGTATTCAGTGTAGGGCTGATGGGCGGCCCGTGCCAGCGCTGCTCCCAAGGCCGCATAGCCAATGTTGGAATACGAGAACTCTGTGCCAGGTTCAGAAATGTACTTGACATGAGGCAGCGCAGCCATCAACACTTTTTCCCATTCCGATACAGGCCCTTTGAGATAGGTATCGAGGTCATCAGGTTCCCGGTCGAGACCTGCGGTGTGCGTTGCCAATTGCAGCAGCGTGATGGGCGGAGCCGTAGCATGTCTTCCTTGCACCAAGTTAATTTCCGGAAAGTATTTTTCAACCGGATCGGTTAGGTGCACTTTGCCATCGTGCACCAATTGCAGCAGCATGAGTGCGGTAAATTGCTTGGTGATCGAACCGATGCGGTAAACCGAATCGGGCGTGGCGGGCGTCTTCTTCTCGATATCTGCGAAGCCATAGCTCTTGCTCCACACCAGGCCATCTTTTGTGACAAGGCCAAGAGTCAGGCTGGCTGACTTAGGGTCCTTCATCGCATTGGTGGCGGCGTTATCAAGTTCCTGAACCAGCGGCTGCAAGGATGCCGGCAACGATGGTTGAGCAGCAAGGCCACCGCTAACGATCAATAGCAGCGCCAATATCACGTGGGCATGGATGAGACGTCTCGAATATGCGGCCATCATGAAACTCCCTTGGATCAAGCTCGAAAGCAAATATCAATACTGTTGTTTGTCTTTATATATGTCCACAGAAAAACTCACCAGCCTTAGGAGATTTGTATTATGCTGGCACTTGGTTACCCAGCATAGCAGCAGAAGTGCAGGGAGGCTGCATGAAACTCTCACATTTGGCGCAGTCGCTTCTTATTGGGGTTCTGGTCTTGTTTGCCCCTCTCCTGTTTGCCCAAAACACACCTTCGTCCCCAACCAATAATGGTTCAGCCCAAGGCAATAGCCAGTCTTCACAAACTACACTGCCGTCGTTTAAAAGTTCGTCGAACTTGGTATTGGTGGATGTAGTGGTTACCCACAATGGTGAGCCGGTCAAGGGGTTGCACCAGGATGCATTTCATATTTTCGAGGGCGGACGGGAACAAGCCCTCAAGGTGTTTGAGGAGCACACTGCTGCGGAAACCGCGCAAATCCAGAAGCCGTCGTTGCCTCCGGCAACTTATAGCAACTTTCCTGATTCCACCGCGGGGTCAGCCAATATTCTCTTGCTCGACGCCTTGAACACTCCCCTGGAGAACCAGCTTTAAGTCCGCCAGCAGATGATCGCCTACCTGAAAAAAGTGCCTCCCGGTACTCGTATCGCGATCTTCACCCTAGCATCGCGGCTGAGATTTGTGCAGGGATTCACCTCCGACATATCGTCAGTGCTTGCTGCTCTGAACAACCCTAAAAACGGAGCCAACCAGTCTGTCTTGCTTGAGGACACTAACAACATCATTAGTTCGAGTTATGACTCCACTCTGGACCCCAACGCTGCGGTCGATAGCGTGTTGCAATTTGAGGCCGACGTTACGGCCGTCCAAACCGACATTCGCGTCCAGATCACGCTCGATGCTCTAAGACAGTTGGCACATTCTCTCGATGGATTTCCGGGGCGCAAAAACCTGATCTGGGTTTCGGGTTCGTTCCCCATTGACTTGGGCCCTGACGTAACATCGAACAATCCATTCTGGGCCCAGCGTAACTACCGGCAACAACTGCAAGAGGTAGACGATCTGCTGGCAGCCGATCGCATCGCGGTCTATCCCGTGGATGCGCGCGGCCTGATACCCAATTCAACTTTCGTCGCTAACCCAGTTAACTCTCCTCTATCCGATGCGCTTTCGCTGGACCACTCGAACATGGGAAGCATGGGACATCGGCCTTCCGCTTCCGGCGCAATCGGCACCCAAGGCGCCGCTATTTCCCCCGGTTCACCAGGGCAATTCGCCCGGCAAGTTGCGGCGGAGCACGGGACCATGCGACAGATCGCTGAGCAGTCGGGTGGTGTTGCTTTTTACGAAAGCAATGGCTTCAACAAGGCATTCGCGGCCGCGATAGGAGACGGCGCCAACTATTACACTCTGGCCTATTCGCCTGGGAATGCGCAACTCGATGGCAAGTTCCGCAAGATCGAGGTCAAACTCCTGGGAGCCAATAATACGAAAGACGTGAATACTGCAAAGTACGCCCTCTCGTATCGCCGGGGATATTTCGCTGATCCGCCCCAGGCCAAGCCTACTAAAGCGACTGCCTGGGCCGCCGGATCGAGCATGGTCCACAATGCGCCCAACTCCGCCCGGCTGTTCTTCCAAGCCAAGGTCCTGCCGGCCAGCGGCGGTCCTGTTCAAAACCAGCAGTCAGACCCCGACTCGGCTGGAACGCTCACGCACAAACTCCAAGGGCCACTACAACGATACTCAATCGATTTCCTGGCCGACATGCATCGCGTGAATGCCGATTTCGGCGACGATGGACGCCGGTATTCGACCCTGGAATTTATCGCGATTGCCTACGACGCACAGGGCAAGATTCTGAACTACTCCGACCGCACCTTCAAACGAGTTATTCCGCCCGCCAAATATGGTGAAGTCCTGCAGGCTGGCTGGCCTATGCATCAGGAACTCAATGTTCCCGCCGGTGATATCTATCTTCGCCTGGGAGTTCGAGATACAACCACAGGCTGGCTAGGCTCATTGGAGATTCCTATCAAAGTAGCGACTAAGAATCAGGAGAACTAAATACGGGTTCCACGATTGCGATACAATCTCTTTCGCTTACAACCATGACACCCAAAACGCTACTCGACGACCTGGTGTTTCCAGAAGGGCCACGCTGGCATGATCGCGCTCTTTACTTCTCCGACATGCATGCCGGCATCGTTTGGCGGCTCACGCCTGAAGGCAGCGCGACAAAAGTGCTCCAACTTCCCTCTTTGCCTTCCGGCCTTGGCTGGACGCCGGATGGCACGCTTCATGTCGTCTCCATGCTTGACCGGCGTTTCCTGCGGGTCAATGCAAATGGACCTTCCACGGTTGCCGATTTAAGTTCCCTTGCGCCCTATCCCATCAACGATATGGTCATCGATGGCCAGGGACGCGCCTACATCGGCACATTCGGTTGCGACCTGAACAACGGCGAGACTCCATGTCCCACGAAGCTTTTCTGTGTTCACCCCGGCGGTGAGATCACGGTAGCTGCCGAAGATGTGCTTTTCCCCAATGGTGTCGTCATCACACCCGATGGCAAGACGCTCATCTTGGCTGAGACCTTCGGCAGCCGTCTTACCGCATTTGATATTGCCCTTGATGGCACTCTCACGAACCGGCGCCTTTTCGCGCAGCTTGAGGGAACCTTCCCCGATGGAATCTGCCTCGATGAAGAGAGCGCAGTGTGGGTAGCCTCCGCGGGCGGTAACAAGATCATTCGAGTAACGCCAGGAGGTAAGATCACAGACACCATTGCCCTGCCCGACCGCAATTCGTATGCCTGCATGCTGGGCGGTCCCGACCGTCGGGACCTCTATATCTGTACCGCCCGCCATTACCTGCCGGAGCGCACCAGGGCACTGCGTTCAGGCAAAATCGAAGTTGTAAGGGTGGATGTCCCAGGAGCAGGACTTCCCTAAGTATTGGGCGATAGGATGGTCCAATCGATATCGACACCTGGAGCGATTTCTCGTCACGAACTCCCGGCAAAATATGCCTGCACCAGGTGAACGAGTTCGTCCTCGAATGCGGGTGTGCCCAGTAGTGGAGACTCCTCCTGCGACGCGGCGCGCATGATGCCGCTGATGGCGCGGGTGATAATGAAGAGATTAGTTGGGGTAACAGGCCGGGTGCGGGCCGGCAGCAGGCGGTCGCTTCTCTCGCCCACCAATTGGGCGACTTTTTGTACCGAAGTCGCCAGCTCATTTCCCAATCCCTCGCCAAACAAGGCTTCAAAAGCCACGCGGCGGGCAACGCGCCGCTTTGCAAATGCGGTAATCAAGGCCCGTAAGGCCAGCCGCACGGGATCGATGTCGCTTGCTTGCGCCGCTTCAGAAATTGCTTTGATCACCGCGGCTTCGTCGTTGGCTATCTCCCGGCGGGCCATGGCCACCAGAATAGCTTCCTTGTTGGCAAAATATTGATAGAGGGTGCCGACACTGATGCCGGCGCGCTCGGCAATGTAATTGGTGTTGAGGGCGGCGGGGCCTTCATTCTGCAAAATCCGAGCCGTAGCTTCCAGGATGACCTCGAGAGTGTCGAGCGCCCGCACCTGCCGGGGCTTTCTTCTTGTCAAATCAATGGTCTGGCCGGGACGGGGCATGGTTGACCTCCTCTGAAGAATCCGAGTAACAGAATACGAGCTTTGCTCATATAATTGATCTTGTCAACAGTGGGGATGGCCTGCGGCTGCGCCGTGGCAATCCTTTCGACAACCTAACATCTTGGGCCCGAACTCGTCTTGAGGAGTTGGACATGAGCAGCACTGTCGTAACTACGCACGCTCCGGTGCGCACATCGGGATTGGTCTTGTCAAAATCGGCGACCATTCCCTGGTATATATGGTCTTGCATCACGGCCTCGGCTTGCATCATGGCCGGATTGTATTGGGACATCTCCTGGCACCAGACCATTGGCCGCGATACCTTCTGGACGCCCGCTCATTTGATGATTCAATTTGGCGCGATCCTTACCGCTGCTTCTTCGTCCATGCTGATCTTCGGCACTACTTTCGGACGCAATGAAGCGGCCAAGAGAGCCTCGGTCAATGTTTTGGGATTTCGCGGACCCCTGGGGGCTTTCATCAGCGCCTGGGGTGGAGCTGCGATGCTGGTATCGGCCCCCTTCGACAACTGGTGGCACGACGCCTATGGTCTCGATGTCAAGATCATCAGCCCGCCGCACATGATATTGGCGTTGGGGATTGGTGGCATTTTGTGGGGCAGCGCAATCCTGATCCTGGGAGAGATGAACCGCGCCGAGGGATCATTGCGCAGGCATCTCCAGTCGATGCTGCTTTTCTCCGGCGGATTGCTCGTCATTCTGGACATGGTACTGAAGCTGCACGACACAGGTCGCGTGCTTATGCACACCGCGTATGCCTATATGGTACTCAGCATCGGGCTGCCGCTGTGGCTGGAAGCCATTGCGCGCGCCTCGGGCCGGCGCTGGGCCAGAACAACTATGGCCTCTATCTATACAGGCGCTTTCCTGCTTCTGGTTTGGATTGTTCCGCTATTTCCGGGCGAGCCGAAGTTGGGTCCTGTTTATCAGCGGGTGACGCACATGCTTCCTCTGTACTTTCCTCTGCTGATCATCTTTCCCGCGATTGCGCTGGATCTTCTCTGGCCAAAAATGAAGAATCTGGATCTCGGCGGGTCGGGGCGGAAGTATTTCAAAATCCAGGGATTACCCCGTTTTGGATTTGAATGGGGCAAGTGGCAGCAATCGGTGCTCGCCGGAATCGCATTTGTCGTGGTGATGATGGCGTTTCAGTGGCCGTTCGCCGACTTCCTGATGTCGCCCGCTTCTCGCAATTGGATATTCGGCACCCACTATCTCTATTATGCGATGCCACCCGAATCGCACGAAGCCCAGCATATCTTTTACTCGATTGAGCACACAACCCTTGCATTCGTCGGGAAATTGGGTCTCGCATTTGCAGCCGCCATTCTCAGCACGCGCCTGGGAATCACCTGGGGCAACTGGATGCGCGAGGTGCGCCGTTAGGTAATGGTGGTCCAAATGACAATGTTCAAGCGATTTTTACTGATTGTTCTTCTAGTGCTGCCGCTGGCAAGCTTCGCGCACGTGGGCAGCCCAGACATTTATTACGACGGCTACGCTGGCCAGTACCATTTGTTGGTCACGATCCGCCCGCCGGCGGTAATACCTGGAGTCGCCGAAATTCAGGTGCGTTGCGAGTCCAGCGATGTGAACCAAGTGGAGATATTGCCTTTGCGCATGGTTGGGGACAATCTGCCTCCCCGGCCCGATGTAGCCGAGCGATCCACCGGCGATCCGCAACTCTTCACTGGACATTTATGGATGATGGACCGTGGCTCCTGGAAAGTCCAAGTCAACGCATACGGACAACATGGCAATGCACAGATGGCCGTTCCAGTTCCAGCCGTCTCGATGAACTCTGCCTCCATGAAAAAGACGCTTGGTGGCTTGCTGGGCGTTCTGGGTCTGCTGCTGGTGGCTGGGTTCATTGGCATTGTTGGAGCAGCCAACCGCGAAGCCAAACTCGACCCGGAAAAAGACCCAACTCCCTGGCAGAGACGCCGCGGGCTCATCAGCATGGGACTCACCACAGCATTCATGATTGGTGTCCTGCTCTTTGGCAACAAGTGGTGGGGTTCGGAAGCCAGCGCCAACGCGAAATTATCTTACATACTCCCTCACCTTCAAGCCTCGCTGCAAGCCGGCGCCTTGCAATTGCATCTGGAAAACCCCAACGAGGTATCCGGTTTCACGCAATTCGGTACAGAGCGTCCCGATCGCCTGCGACTCGATGATCTCGACCTTGACCATGGGCATTTAATGCATCTGTTTCTGGTACGCAGCGATATGAAGAGCTTCTGGCACTTGCATCCGAACCAGATTCAGACAGCACAATTCACTGAGGAGTTACCGGACATCCCCGCCGGACACTACCGGATCTACGCCGATATCGTGCATAAAACAGGCTTTCCTGAAACGGAAATGGGCGAGATTGAACTGCCGGCAGTTGCCGGTAAGGGGCTGAACGGAGACGATTCCGGAGGCGCTGCACTCTCAGCGGGCGATAAGGTATCCGAGCTTTCGGAGGGTTACCGCATGGTTTGGGAGCGAGACTCCGCACCCCTGAAAACCAAGCAGCCTCTATGGTTCCGCTTCCACATTGAAGACAAAAACGGCAAACTGGCTACAGACCTGGAAAGCTATATGGGAATGGCAGGACACGCAGCCTTTATTCGCGACGACGGCGAAGTGTTCGCCCACGTCCATCCCTCAGGCTCAGTTCCCATGGCCGCGGCTGAAAAGGCGCAGACCGCCGGGTCCACTCCCAATTCAGCATCGGGAATGAATATGGCGATGAACCACAGTACGCCCTCTGCAGCGGTCTCATTTCCCTACGGATTCTCTCAACCCGGCGACTACCACATCTATGTGCAGGTGAAGCGCGCCGGACATGTAGAGACCGGGGCGTTCCTGGCACACGTGGAGAACTAGCACTCACTAGGCAGTCAAGCAAAAGTTCTTTACCGCTGATTTACGCTGATGAACGCTGATCAGAAACCAGATCAAAATTGAGTGTGGGGAGATTAACTTGCTTTATTTCTTCTTTGATCATCCTATAGCAAAAAATCTTCAGTTTGTTTTTCTGATCAGCGTTTATCAGCGTAAATCAGCGGTAAATTCCTGGTTTTCTATATGGTTTCGTCCAGCGTCAGCTCCTGCATCATCTTGTCGAGCTGCTCGCGGCCCTTATCGCGTTGCTGCTCGCGGGAGGCAATTTCTGTGCGGACGACTTGTAATTTGTCCTCCTGATCGTTGAGTGCCTTGGTATAACGCTGAAGCAGCGCTTTTTCCTCTGGGCTGCCCTTCAGGGCCTTCATGTTCTCGCGCAGGCGTTGCTGGTCTTGATCAATCGAGTTGATTTGACCCTTGCGGACTTCGATCTCGCGCTCCAATCCTGCAATCTCACTTTTTTGCTGAATGATTCTTTGCAGGGCTTGCAGGGTCTCCGGCTTCATCAGGTTCTCGTTGGACCACACTTTGACTTGGGCGTCGGTAATATTGGAGAGTGCATACCTGGTTTCCAGCGGTTTCACTTCGTCAATTTTGAGGGTCGCAGTCTCGTTTGGCTTGGCGGCAACTCGGAAGCGGTAAAACGATGCCGAGGTCTCTTCGGGCTTCAGATCGGCAGGCAGCTTCCAGCCCTGGCGCACCGGATGCTCGATTACTACCTCCCGCGGCTCACTGTCGGTGTTGCGGATGGTATAGAGCTGATGGTCCCGCTGCTCCTGCCGCTGAATCATTACGCCATGAGTGATCTGGACGCGGGTCACAGGGCGGTTCTCCAGACGATCGGTGTGCTCCACACGTACCCCCTGGTCTACCGCGTAGGAGAGCAATCTTCGTTCCTCAGGCTTGAGCGGATCAATCAAGCCCTCACCCGCAAATGTATTGTTGTCGATGATGTTGAATGTCCCACTGTCGAGGGTTAGCCCGCTGCTGTTCTTGATCCACAAGGCGCGCAGGGCGCGAGGAGAAGAACTGCTCCACAGCGTGACCTTCTCCGCATCAACATGGGAGTTAATGATGGGAACCAGGGCGGAATGGTTTTTGAGGATTGTAACTTTCTCTTTCAGCTTGTATTCGAAGAGGTCGCCTAGCTCTTGGGCATTGGCGGACGCCACTCCCTGTTCTGCCGCTTCTGCCAGGCTTGCCGGAGCACTCGCGGGACTGCCCACTTTCAACGTGTCAAGAGAATCATAAGAATATGAGCTCGTTCCGGATTTGGTAATGATCTTTACACCGGCGGCGGCATTTCTACCCATGGGTGGCGGCGCTGGCGCTGGCAACATCGGGGACGCGACTGGCTTGCTCTCTTCCGCCATCGTTCCCTCATGGGTTTGTGGTGTCAGCAGGGCGGTTTCCGGCAACTCCACAACCGGACGCCGAGTGTAATAAGGCTGCGATAGGTCTTGAATAAAAGACTGCGGCGCACCAGCTACCAGGGACAACTCCACATCCTTCCAGTCTTCCCCTACGGTGTTGTCGACAATGGCCCATCCTTGCAAGATCGGCTTAGAGCCAGTCTTGGTGGGCAGCAGAATGCGGTAAGTGCTCTTCCACACCGGCACTTCGCTGATATAGCTGACAAAAATATTGCGGTCGCCGGTACCGGCGGTGGAGACCGTCATGCGCCGCAGATCCTGGTCGCGGGCAGAGTTTAGCAGGCCCAGGTATCGTGTGATTTCTTCGTTGAGGTCGCGGTCTTCAACCCGCACGCCCAGGGCTGGCGTCAAGGTGAAGGTGCGTACCTCTCCGCTCTCTGTTACCAGGGAGAGTTCGAGAGACTTCATGGTTTCCTGCTCGTCTTTGCCTTTCTTGATGGTTTTTTCTTCCACGTTGAGCAGGCGGCCGGAGACCAGGGCGGCTCCATTCCGCACCTGCACCTTGGCCCCGCGCAGGGCGGAGAAAAAATCTGCCAGAGTCGTGGACTCTTCGAGCGGGAGCCGCAAGGATTTCAATTGCTGGGCAATGGGCGCCAGCGAGTTGTAGCTGACCCCGGTAATCTTGCCTCCCTGCAAGTCGAGTACGGTAAGCGATTTCAATACGTCGTTGAGTTGCGAACTGGTGAAGTCAATCTTAAGGTCCTGGCTCCCCCGCACTTGGCCGGTATGTTCAAAATACCCTACGCCGTTCTTGTAGAGCACCACGCGCCGTACGGGTAGCTTTTCCAATTGCGCCTGGGCAGCCATCGAAACTGCCGCACAACAGGCAATGAGCATAGCGATCCATCGTTTATTCTTCATGCCGATTCCTCCCCTGTCTTGTAACCAATCTTTTGACCACGTAGCAAATACCCGGGCTTCACAAGCACGACTAAAAGGTCATGCCCTTTTATTTGTGTTCTTTAGTGGACAACTCCTGGTAGCTCGGCTATTGATTCCCAGATGCATCGTACAATGGAACGTCCAAAGCCGTGCTTTTTGCGGACTTTGCGCCTTTAACTGCCGATTATTGGGGTGTTTCGGGGGATCGTGATACAGGATGACAAAAATTGTTACTAAAGGGCAAATTTGAAGGTTGCCCGTAAGATTTCACTTTTTTGGTTCTTTAAGTGAATCTCTGTGTACAAAGTACGGCAGCTCTGGTTTAGAATGCGCATCTAATCATTCGCTGTATTTGACCACCTTTAATTAAGGAACAACTTGTGGGCAACACAAAGAAACTTTTTACATTAACCGCCATCATGCTGATGGCCCTCTTTGTAACCACCACCGCATCTGCGACCCGTCAGTACACGCGCCATCGCGGCCACGCCCGCCGCATCAAATGGAACCCGGTGCTGCGGGGCTCGCATGAATCCATGCTCCGCCAGAACGAAGAGATTGACCGCCTCCAATTGCCTCGGATCAACGACCAGGCGCAACTGGAAGAGTTGGTGCGCAACCAGGAGCTGGTTCCCATCCACGAAAGCGTTGCCCTGCGTGTAAGCCCTGCAATACAGGCGGACAAGCGCTATTGCCGCCCCTGGACAAACTACTTTGTTCAGGACATGAGCGAGGCCTATTACCGCGAGTTCCATGTGCCTTTGCAGGTCAACTCCGCAGTGCGGACCTTGGAACAACAGCAGAAGCTGCGCCGTCACAATCGCAACGCCGCTCCTGAAGTTGGAGATATCGCCTCTTCTCATCTGGCCGGCATCACGGTAGATCTGGCCAAACGCGGACTGACTCGCGCCCAGCACAAATGGATGGAAGATTACCTGAAAGATCTGAGAGACCGGGGCCTTATCGAGGCCGCGGAAGAGCGGCGCCAGGCTTGCTTCCACGTGATGGTCTCCGACCGTTACACCGAGTGGCGTGAAACCAAGCAGGTCGCTGATAAACTTGAAGGAGAATGAAAACACTTCAACGTTTATTCTTTGCCCTGGCATTCACGGCAAGCGTAACCTGCGCCCCATTTCAAAAAGCGGCCGACTCATCTCAATCGATTCATGAGTCGGCCATTATTGTTGATACGCACGCCGATACTCCCCAGCGGTTTCTTGATGGAAACTTTGACCTTGGCCAAAACACGCCGGTCGCCGACGGCCACATCGATTTAGGCAAAATCAAAAAGGGCAACCTTGCAGCGGAATTCTTCTCCATCTGGGTGGAACCCGATTTCAAGGGCCGCTACGCGCATCGCGCCATGGACCTGATTGACAGCGTTTATCAGCAGGCGGCGCGGCATCCTGACCAGATGATGATGGCTTTTACCGCCGACGACATCGTTCGGGCCCACCAGCAGCACAAGTTTGCGGCGCTCATGGGAATTGAAGGCGGACATGCCATTGAAAACGACCTTCGCCTGCTGCGCGAGTTCTACCGCCTGGGCGTGCGCTATATGACCCTAACATGGTCCAACACCAATGAGTGGGCGGACTCTTCCGGAGACATCAACAATCCCAAAGTGCAACACCATAAAGGGATGACAGACTTCGGAAAAAACATTGTCCGGGAGATGAACCGTCTGGGCATGATCGTGGATATTTCCCATGTCTCGGACGATACGTTTTACCAAGCTGTGCAGGTCAGCCGCGCTCCGGTTATTGCCTCGCATTCCTCTTCACGAGCGCTTACCGGCGCTCCGCGCAATATGACCGACGACATGCTGCGCGCCATGACCCGCAACGGCGGCGTGGTCATGGTCAATTTCTATTCGGCATTTATTGATGCGAACTACCTGAAAGCCTCGTCTGACCCCGAGAAAATCAAGCAACGCGATGCCGAAGTGGAGGCTTTCAAGAAGGCCCATCCCCACGCCGACGGCACGCCTCTTACCTACGACGAATATGCCCCGATTGAGAAGAAGTGGGCAGCCCAGTTTCCTCGTCCACCGCTTAAGTCGCTGATTGATCACATTGACCACATGGCCAAAGTCGCCGGAATTGACCACGTAGGCTTGGGCTCCGATTTTGATGGCGTTACTTCGCTGCCGGAAGGCATCGACTCGGTCGCCGACCTGCCCAAGATCACCGAAGCCCTGGTTGCGCGTGGTTACACCCGCGAGCAGATTCATAAGATATTGGGCGGCAATTTCTTGCGGGTCATGCATGATGTGGAAAAGGTTTCACGCGAGATCCAGGCGGAGCGGAATTTGCCGGAATAACGATGCCCCAAGGGTATGGATCGATTTACATGAATGGGAGCCGTGAGACATTTGGCGCAAAAACCACTCAGTCATCCGTCGATTTACACGAACCAATAATGATGCGAACATACTAATTCACTGTTTCTCAGGGAGATGTGAATGCTTCGACGCTCCGTATTTGTTTTTTTAACACTCAGCCTGCTGGCCGTTACAGCTTTGGGCCAGGCTACCAGCAAGAAGACGGCTACTGGTGCACAAAAGACAGGCCCTGCCACCAAGAAGCCATCTGCAACTGCTTCTAAGAATCCGGTGGCCCTGATTCACACGACGGCTGGCAACTTGCGGTGTGAACTTTTTCCAGACAAGGCGCCCAAGGCGGTCGCCAACTTTATCGGATTGGCTCAAGGCACCAAAGATTGGACAGACGGCACTGGAACAGTCCAAAAAAATAAGCCGCTCTATGATGGAGTTATTTTTCATCGGGTCATCCCGGGCTTCATGATCCAGGGGGGCGATCCGACCGGAAGTGGCGCGGGAGATCCTGGCTTTACCTTTGAGGACGAACTTCATGCTGATCTGATCTTTGACCGGCCAGGACGGCTGGCAATGGCGAACCGTGGCCCCAACACCAATACTTCACAATTTTTTATTACGGAAAAAGAGCAGCCCGCCCTGAATCCGTGCCTGAAGGATGAGGGATGTCCGGAACTCAGGAGAGGCAAAAACACGGGTTACACGATATTTGGCCAGTGCGACGCTCCAAGCGTGGTGCTGGAGAAAAAAATTGCGCGGATGAGCCGCGATGAACACGACCGGCCTTATGATCCGGTGAAGATACGACACATCGACATCCTGAACCTCAAGACCACGGGAGCCAAGCCTCCGGCTCGCAAAACTCCTGGCAGCAAAACCACTACTCCAAGCTCGACCACCCCAAAAAAATAGATACGAAAGAGGAATTCATGAATCGCCAACCCGGTACCTACGCACTCTTCAAAACCTCAGAAGGCGCCATTGTTTGCCGCTTGCATGAAAAGGATGCGCCCATTACTGTCAAAAATTTTACCGATCTTGCTGAAGGCAAGCGTGAATGGAAGGACTCCGTGAGCGGCAAGGGGGGATCCGGAACACTTTATGACGGAACAATCTTTCACCGGGTCATTCCGAACTTCATGATCCAGGGTGGCGATCCCAGCGGAACCGGAATGGGTGGCCCCGGCTACAAGTTCCAGGATGAGACCAAAGGCTCGCCTCATAAATTCGATAAGCCGGGCAAACTTGCCATGGCCAATGCCGGCCCCAACACCAATGGCTCTCAGTTTTTTATTACCGTCGCCCCAACCCCTCACTTGACCGGAAACCACACCATTTTTGGCGAAGTCGTAGAAGGGCAAGATATTGCAGTGAAAATTGCCGGTGTCCAACGCAACCGCCAGGACCGGCCCCTGAAAGATGTAGTGCTGGAATCCGTGACCATCGAGCGCAGCTAAGAGATTTTGGGGGCGAAGTGGACGCGCTAAAGATCCTCATCTTCGTGGGTTTTTTTGTCTTGTTCCTGGTTGTTGCGAGGAACCTCTTTTCGGGCAGAACGACCTACCAGCCCCCTGAAATGCCATCGCCGTATCCCGGCCCGCGTGCGTCAGGCTTTGCCGCACCCGGCGCTATTACGCTGGATTCCAATACAGCAGATGAGGGAGAAAACCAGCCGGTGCTGGTGGGATCTGACTTGCCGTTTCCTATCAGTCTGCCTCCGCGCCAAGCCAGGCCAGACGGAACATACAATCGTCCATTGGTGCTTGATTACTATTTCAAGAAACTTGATTTGGTGCGTGGACCGGATGACCCTCGGTCTTTCTGCGACGAGTTCTTCATCCAATTTGAAGAGCCGGAGACACCAGCGGCGTGGACCAATGTATACATCGTGGCAACTCCGGCAGGACTGCAGCAAATACTGGACTCCGAAGGCCACGATAGCCTTATGTTCGATGCTGCGCTTATCGTGGTTGCAAAGTGGAACGTTGCTGATCTTTTGAAGATCGTGATGGACGAGGTGATGGAAGGATACGGCACGTCGCCAGCACCCAAAGAGAATTCCAAGAAGAAAGATGCGGAACGATACTGGATATAACCAGCCAGCGGCAAGGCTGCGAAAAGTGCTCCGGCTAGAAGCTACCAGCCAGTAGCTGGAAGCCTCACTTGTCGAGCGCATCCCTCATTGCCTTTGCCACCTGTTCCAGGCGAAATGGTTTCTGGAAAAAGATGCTGTCGGCGGGTAGTTTAGGTCTTACATCTTCATCACCATAAGCGGAAACAAAGATTATGGGCAGCTTGGGATGGTCTCTCCAGATTTCCTGGGCCATCTCTACTCCATTCAGGTGGGGCATGATGAGGTCGCTAATTACAATCCTGATTTCGGACCAGCGCTCAGTATAGATAGCCAGACCGTCATGTCCATTGGCCGCCTGCAATACTTCATAGCCCAAGTTCTCAAGAAACTCAGACATGGCGCTGCGGGCGGTACTCTCATCCTCCACCAGCAAAATGGTTTCAGTTCCTCCAGGCAAATTGTGGCGTTTCTCCTTGACTTCGCTCGGCGCAACCACTTTTTGCAGCGGAAGGGAGATCTGGAAACTGCTGCCCTGCCCTACTTTGCTCCAGACTTCTATGTTCCCCTTATTTTGCATGACAATGCCATAAACAGTTGATAGCCCCAGGCCGGTGCCTTTGCCAATATCTTTGGTGGTAAAAAACGGCTCGAAGATACGGGCCTTGATCTCCGGTGTCATTCCCATTCCGGTATCCAGGACTTCGATGACAGCATAATCTCCCGGCGGCAATTCTGCCTCGCGGGCTTTGCCGGGAGCTATTTTGCGCACCGATGTCCGGAGAAAAATCGTTCCTCGGTTCTTGATAGCATCTCTGGCATTGACCACAAGATTCACCAGCACCTGGGCCAAATGGCTAGGATCAATTTGCACACTAAGCTCCTGGGGATGGCTCACAAAGTTGAGACCCAACTCTTCCCGGATCAACGGTCGCAGCATTCCCATTAAATCAGCAATGGTGGCATTCAAAGAAATCACCCGGGGGAAAGCTGCTTGCTTGCGGCTGAATGTCAATAACTGTTGCACTGTGCTCGAAGAGCGTTCGGTAGCCAAACAGATTTGATTGGTATGCTGTTGCAACTCAGGAGAAAGTTTGGAATGAAGAAGCTGGGCGTGAATGGTGATGGCGGTGAGCATGTTGTTAAGGTCGTGGGCCACGCCTCCCGCCAGCCTTCCTATGGCCTCCATCTTCTGGGATTCGAGCAACTGCTGTTGCAGGGAGACGCGCTCGCTGATGTCCTGGTAAAGCCCAAAACTTCCCACCATCTTGCCGTCGACAGTGAGAGGCACGGCCATGACTTCAACATCCACCAGCGTCCCATCTTTTCTTTTTCTTCTGGTGGCAGTACGAACGGGCTGCTGTCCTTCGGTTACCGTCTGACTAATGATTTGGGCCTCAGAGACGAGCCCTTCGGGAGCGATGATTTCATCAAAGTTACCAACAGTAAGCTCCCCCTCTTCCCACTGAAAGATCTGGGTGAAAGTACGATTGCAAGTAATGACCTTCTGCTGCCGGTCAAGCACAACGATAGCCAGTGGATTGGAATCGATCAGCGCAGACAGATGGGCGGTGCGCTGCCGTAACTCCGCTTCCACTCGCTTGATATCGCTCACGTCGCGGAGCACGCTCAGAATGGCCGGGCCGCCCTCAAATCGAATTACAGACGCGTTGCATTGAAGCGATAAGATTGCGCCATTCCGGTTCCGGTGTAGCGTTTCAAAATTCTCATATCTTCCACTATGCAAGAGCTTCTCAATTTCTGCTTCGCCTCGGGTAACATTGAGAGTAAGAGTCTTAAGGCTCATGCCAATCAACTCTTCTCGCGAATACCCATACAGCTCTTCAGCCCGAGGATTGGCTTCCAGAATAAGTTCATCCTGCGGGCGGAAAATCACAATGGCATCGTTGGCCCTTTTGAATATCTCCTGATAGATTTCAGCCGATAGCAAAGGTGAGGGAGCCGTCGTGTGAGAAGAACTCATACTTTTGGAACCTAAGATTTACGCTAGATTATGCCACAAATATGGAAGATTTCACGGCAAATAAGTATGAGTGTCAATAGTTTCAACCTATGAGTTTAGGGCAAAATATTCAGGAATCTTGTAATAGGACGGATGGCAGATTTGCTTACTTATTTTACTTCGTAAAGATATGCCCCGGAAACATAGATACCGTTTACGACGGTGCGTGTCAACTGCATGCCTTCGATGGTGGGTCTTTTGGCAAATGAAGCGTGCAGAGCTTGATATAGTGGTGTCTGGGGACTCATAACGGTAATTTTGAACCGGTGCAGATCGGAACGAGGCACACGGTCAACAATATCTCCAAGGCGCAGGTATGTGTCGCGCCTTCCGACTTGATCGACCAATTCGGTCACAATTATAAGTTGCCAATTATCTGCGGCTTCGTCGTAAAGCCAAAAAACACTTCTGGACGGGAAGCCGCTGGCTTTCAGGTGCTCAGTAACCTGCTTCCCATAATCGAGATCCGAGGGTGTAAGGGTGACTACATAAGGCATTACCAGAACTCCTCTACCCACGCTATAATTCCAACATCTTTTTCTACAATAGCATTATAGATGCTACGCGCCTCTTGCTCGGATTTTTGTTCGTATCGGCTCTCAACATTCCAATCCTTGACAGTTTCCCAATTCGCCTTGAACTGCTTATCAGCATCAATTCTCACTGTAAGGTGATCGGAAAGACCAGCCGTCCGCAACAGTTGTAGCAGATCATGGCTCCAACTGTTTTTAACCCGATCGCGGTCAGGGAATTCAAATTCTTCTGTCGAGCGTGCAATGCAAGCCTTGAATGCGCATTCCACAGCTAATCCGGCCAAGTAATATGCGCCTGCAAAACTTCCGCCTTCCATGAGCAATCGAGCCTCATTCAGCCGAACCTGCGCAAGTACCTGCAAATTGTCGCGTTTTATCTTTGCCATTGATCAGTTTTCAAACCCCAATCACTTTAACCAACTCTGCCACGGAATCCGCGCTCTTGCGAAGAGCGGCATTCTCTTCTGGAGTTAGTTTGATCTCGATGATCTTCTCCAGGCCATTGGTTCCTAACTTGCATGGCACACCGACAAACAGGCCGTGAATGCCATATTCGCCTTCGAGATAGACGGCACAGGGAACTATCTTCTTCTTGTCCTTAAGAATGGCCTCGACCATCTCGGTAGCGGCAGCAGAGGGTGCGTAGTAGGCACTGCCGGTCTTCAGGTACTTCACAATCTCGGCGCCGCCGTCACGAGTACGTTGCACAATGGCATCCAGCCGCTCTTTGGGGATTAATTCAGTAATCGGAATACCAGCTACCGTTGAATACCGCGCCAAAGGAACCATGGTATCCCCGTGGCCACCCAGTACAAATGCGGTTATATTCTCCACGCTCACATTCAGCTCTTCGGCAATGAAGGTGCGGAAGCGCGCCGAATCCAGAATGCCGGCCATGCCGATGACGCGGTTGCGCGAGAATTTGCTGAGCTTGAAGGCCGCCTGAGCCATGGCATCCAAAGGATTGGAAACCACGATCAGGATACAGTTGGGCGAGTTGGCAACTACCTTGCCGACTACATCCTGCATGATCTTGAAGTTGGTGTTCAATAGATCATCGCGGCTCATGCCCGGCTTGCGGGCCACGCCAGCGGTAATAACCACGATGTCGGAGTTGGCGCTATCAGCATAATCGTTCGTACCCAGCACATGCGAGTCACGCTTCTCAATGGGCATGGCTTCTAGCAGGTCCAAGCCTTTGCCTTGGGGAACGCCCTCGATCACGTCGATCAACACCACATCGGCCAGTTCTTTAGAGCTGATCCAGTGGGCCGCAGTGGCGCCCACATTTCCTGCTCCAACAATCGTCACTTTTTTACGCATAAGATCCTTTCCAAGATTGCAGATTTATTTTCTGATGTCCAACGGGCAGAGGTACGCAAACAGCAGTCCTCCGGCCAACAAATGCAAACTTATTAAGCTATCATTCAGCGTGATAATGGCGCAAACGCGCTTGATGGATGAAGGGACCGCGGTGGTACGACATGGAAGCAGTGGCTCTTTCCAACAATGCTCAAGCTGGCCAATCAGAATTTATCGATCGAATCGTGGGTTCCGGCATAACTTTGGGGGCGTTGCGAAGAAATTTTGCCAAATTCTAAATCAGGCTATTTTCATGCGTCCGGCTTGCTCCGTACTGGTACCCATCAGCGGCAATCAGTTCAAATCAGCGTTCATCAGCGTTGAGCTTTTGGCTGCGGCTTGCTGCGCTGTGACCTCTGTGGTTGAGCTTGATTTGTTAAGGGGCCTCATCTCTGGTTTCGAATGGCGTCGTCCAGATCAATATGATTGTTTTCAAGGACGTTGCCAAGCGCTCGGTCCAGGGCAGATCGTGCCTTGATATATGCGCTCCGGGCAGCTACCTCAGCCGAGCGTGCCTGAGCGAGCAAGCTTTCATCCTGCACGATAAAGAAGTTTGCAGAAGCGCCCACAGAAAGCTTTTCTCTCTCCCCTGCCAACAACTCTTCCTGATAGGTCCGGCTCTGGACTGAAGCACTGTAGGCGGCCCGCGCTATCTCGACCGCGCGTCTGGCATTTTCCACCTCTTCTTGAATCTGGTTCTTGAGCTGTTGAAGGCGAGCCTGCATCTGGCGCACCTGCAAAGTATCGCGGGTGGCGTCGGCTTGGGCAATACGGTTGCGGATGGGCAGGTTCACCTGAACACCAGCTTCAAACAGCTTCGAGGTCGCTGCACCCGAACCCAGGTTTGCGGCGGACGCCTGCTGGGAGATGGAGTTGATGGATGATTGACCGAAATTTCCGCGCGATTGGGCGTTGGCGATGAGATCTATCTCCGGTAGCACCTGATTGCGGGAACCTTCGAGCGCAATGTGGCCGTTGGTTACCTGAATCTCAGCCTGGGCCAGGTCTGCCCGGTTCGAGAGGGCCTGCACAATCAGATCGTCGAGCAAAGGAAGATTATCGCTCGCCGGTACCGTAAGCACCTCGGTCGGCAGAATATGGACGCCTTTGAAGGCCGGATCGGCTGTGCCCCGGCGAGAGAGCTGGTTCTTGAGGGTGATCTCCTGTTGATCGAAGAGTCCCTGCGACCGAATCAGATCGACCTCGGCGGCTGCCACCAAGGCTTTCACGCGGGTTAACTCGAGAGGAGCGAGAGTGCCGACGTCGACCTGAGCAGTGTCATCTTCCAGAAGTTTTTTGGCGGCATTGAGGGCATCCTGCTTGACCTTAACGTCTTCGTTGAGGCTGACCAAGTCGTAATAGAGGCGGCTGATTCCGAACACCAATTCCACGAGTTGCTGCCGAAATACCAGCCGCGAAATTTTCTGGTTGTTCTGGGCCACACGGATAAAGCGGCGGTTTACGCCTACTCCGAACCCGCGCAGCAGCGGCTGGTTCAGCGCCAGAATAAGATTAGGCCGATGGAAAGGATCGGCAAAGGAGCCTCCGGAGTTCACGTCGGCGTTGTTGCTCAGGCCCGCCTCGAGCGATAAGCCGGTACTGAAGCCCTGTATCAGGGAGAGATTTGTGAAGGTACTATTGTTAATTCCGAGCGTCGCTGCGCCAGCAGAATCGGGTTGCCGGTGGACCCAGGCAAGCTGTCCCACAAAGCTTGGATCGTACACGGGAGTGGGCGATCCATTGGAAAACGGTTCGCATCCCTGGATCGACAGATTGGTTTGCGGCTCGGTGATCTGATTCACGTCAAACAGCGTAGTGCTCACTGTAGGAGCAGTGGGCGTGGAATTGGCAGTGGCAATATTCAGCAGC
>DASZEU010000166.1:0-13909 GCA_035940535.1 Candidatus Angelobacter sp. | reverse complement strand
GATCATCAGCCTAAGACTCGCTGTGAGCGCAGGAGAAAGCGTGAGAGCAAATTTTCTTCCCTGATAGCTTTGCTTCTTCGGATAAGGATGATCGGTGGGCAACGCGAGTACCGGCAGCGCTCCAGCTAATTGGGTTCTCCAATAATCAAGCTGCTGTTGCAACAGTTCCCGGTTGAGCCATTCACGCTGCCACACCGCGTAGTCGACATACTGTATCTCCAAGGAAAGCAACGGGCTCGGCTGGCCGGCGGAAAAAGCGGCATACAATTCCGTAAGCTCACGCACGAATATTCCCAGCGACCATCCATCAGAAATGATGTGATGCATGACCGTCAGCAACACGTGCTCTCGCGGCGCAAGCCTGAAGAGACTGATTCGCAACAGCGGCGGGTGTTCCAAGATGAAAGGCCGTTGCACGTCTTCCTGTGTACGCCGCTCAACCTCTGCTTCTTTTTCTTCAGCAGAAAAATGAGTCAGATCATCCACCGAGATAGAAGCAGTCAGTTCAGGAACAATGACCTGCACAGGCTCGCTGCCAAATTCCCGGAAGCTGGTCCGCAACACTTCGTGACGCTGAAAGATCTCGTTGACGCACTTTTGCAGAATCACAACATCCAACTTGCCTACGAGGCGAACCGACACAGGAATGTTATAAAAAGCTGATCCAGACTCCAGCCGGTCAATGAACCATAGCCTCTGCTGGGCAAAAGAGGCAGGCAGGTGTTCGCCTCGCGTAACCCGGCGCAGGGGCGGAAATTCCAATCTGCGGTCCTTCAGTTTTTCCGCCACGATTCCAGCCAGACCAGCAATCGTAGGAGAGGCAAATAGATCATGCACATGCAGGTCAACGTGAAAGATATTGCGCGCCCTGGAGATGACCTGAGTGGCGTTGAGCGAGTGTCCACCGGATTCAAAGAAATTGTCGTGAATACCCACCTTGTGGAGTTTGAGTACCTGGTTCCAGATGCCGGCCAGCAATTCCTGCACAAATGTATGCGGGGCAACAAAGTGCTGCTCCGGGACGGCAGCGGCGGTGGGAGCGGGCAAAGCTTTGCGGTCCACTTTGCCGTTGGTGGTCATCGGCATCTGCCCGATCAGCAGGATTGTCGAGGGCACCATCCAGTCCGGAACTTTGGTCTTGAGATAGGTACGCAAATCGCCGCTCGAAAGCTTTCCTTCTTCTTTCGGCACGACATAAGACACCAGTTGCTTTTCTCCGGCTACATCTTCGCGAAGAACGACTGCATTGGTTTTGACTCCAGGATGCGCACCCAGCACGGACTCAATTTCTCCCAACTCGATGCGATATCCGCGAATCTTCAGTTGATGATCGATCCGCCCCAGGCATTCGAGCTTTCCATCCGTCCGGTAGCGAACCAAATCACCGGTGCGATACATCCGCGAGCCAGGTTCACTGCTGAATGGATTGGGAAGGAAGCGCTCCGCTGTGAGCTCGGGCCGGTTGTCGTAGCCGCGTGCCAGTCCTTCTCCACTCACATGCAACTCGCCGGTAATTCCTTTGGGCACAGGCTGGAGTTGAGGATCGAGCACGTAAAGTTGGCGATTGGCGATTGGGCGGCCAATGGTTACTGGACCAGTCTCGCCTTTCTTCATGAGGGCAGATGTGGTGTAGCTGGTGTCCTCAGACAATCCGTAGAGGTTCCAAACTTTTTCGATATTTGTAGACTGAAAAACCTGCTCAACAATCTTTTCCGGCAACACCTCTCCCGCAAGCAGAGCAGCCTTGGTAGCTTCCGGAACCCAACCCAGGCGCGAGAGCTCGGCAATAGCGGAAGGCACTGTGCTGATCAGGGTCACTTTGTCCTTCGCAGCAAGAGTGTGGAGCTGGAGAACATTTTCCGCCATGATGACTGTCCCACCCCAACTCAGCGGGACATAAATCTCGAAGACCGACATGTCAAAGCAAATGGAGGAAGCAGCGAGAACACCAGCAAGTGTTTCCCTGCCGAATTCCCGCCACGCCCAATGCATCAAGCCGTGCGTGCTGTGATGTTCGATGGCTGCGCCCTTAGGCTTTCCCGTGGACCCAGAGGTATAAACAAGGTAGGCCACGTTGGCCGCAGTGACTCCGCTTTGCACATTGGCCGTGCTTCGCCCCGCGATCGCAGGCCAATCCGTATCCAGGCAAACCACATGTTCCACTTTCCCAGGCAGAATCCCTTGCAAATCGCTCTGAGTAACCAGGACCTTAATTTGAGTATCCTCAAGCATAAACTTCAGGCGTTCAGCAGGATACTGAGGATCGAGGGGAACATAAGCCCCGCCCGATTTCAGAATCCCTAAAAGTCCGATCACCATCTGATTGGTGCGCGTCATGCAAATTCCCACCAGAGTTTCCGGACCGACTCCGAGGGAGCGAAGATGGTGGCCTAATTGATTGGCACGCTCATTCAATTCGTGATAGGTAAGCTGCTCTTCTCCGCAAATGGTGGCCGGAATATGCGGAACCCGCTCAACCTGCTTCTCAAACAATGCCAGGAAGCTTTCCTCTTTCGGGTAATCCATGAACGTATGGTTCCACTGAGAGAGCAATTGGTCTTGCTCAGCCTGAGGCAGGAAGCACAGAGATTCGTGGCTGTTAAAGGGCGCTCGTGCCATGGCAGCCAGCACGCGGGAATAATAGCCGGCGATCTTCTCAGCATCTTCGGGCGCGATGGAGAGTTCGCGATAGTCGAGAGCCAATGTAATTCTCGACGTGGTTTCATCCAGGTTGAACTGGGCAGTCAACGCATAGTAGGTCTGCTCCGTTCCCGATAGCGAGATGCCTTCTATTTCACCTGTCCTCAAAAGCCTTCGATAGATGTGAAAGTGCGTGAAATTGAATGCGGTATCAAAAAGGTTTTCTGCCCCGTAAAGATGCTGGAGTCGCTGAATCGGATAGCGCCGGTAAGGAAGCAGTTGAGTTTCTTCCAATGCGGCCTTGCGCGCCAGATCAGCCCAGGTCTCGGCTTTCAAAGTCAACTTGAGGGGAAGAATGTTCAAAAACATGCCAATCAGCTTTTCCCCATCTTCCATTTCTGGACGACCATTCATGAAGAGGCCGGTAACCACCTCCTGCTGGCCGCTCAGAACACTGATCACCTTGCAGTGAGCAGCCAGCAGAACGCTTTTGATGGAAAGACTTTCTGTCGCAGCCAACTCATGCAGGCCACTAGAGGTCTGGCTGGCAATGTGTACATCAATGCGTCCGACGCGTGGAACCCCGGTTTGCCGATGTAAAAGCGAACTGGCTGTGATTCGGCTGGCATTGGCAGTGCTGAATTTTTCCGACCAGTAACAGCGGCACTCATCCGAGGCAATGGTCGCCTGTTCGAGAGCGACAAAATCGGCGTAGGAAGCGCGCAGTGGAGCAGAGACCGAATTATTTCCCTTCAATAAAGCGGAGTACCGCTCAAAAATCTCTGTGACCAGGGAGGCGACGCTCCATCCATCCAGAAACGGCTCACTTAAACTAAATTGAAAGTTATTCTCACCGCGCTGATGCAGATGAATGCGCAGCAGCGGAACTGTGCTCCATTCAAACCTGCGCTGCTTTTCATTTTCCATCCACTTGGCCATGTAGGATTCCTGCTCCTCGGCAGAAAGATGGCGCAGGTCCTCGACCTCAACATGAATCGTTGCGTGGCTGTGTACGAACTGGAGCGGCTCGCTGAAATTGTTCAGATCAAAAGAAGTCCGCAACATGGCATGGTGCTTCGTAATTTCTTTCACTGCCGTTTGCAATTTTGGCAGATCGAAATGGCCGCGAAGATGAAGCGTGGTGACGTAGATGAGGTAATCAGAGCTGTACTCGCTGTGAAAGACCATGCCGGCTTGCAAGCTAGAAAGCGGATAGGCGTCTTCCAGGCCAGCAGGCAATTTTTGGCGATCTTCTTCTGAAAGCAGGCAGAAGGGCTCCACGTGCGCAAGAGTCGCGACCTGATCCCAGCCGTTTAGCTGTTGTGCCAGATCCCTTATCGTCTGGTGCTGGAACAGTTGTTGAATTGAGATGTTCAGCCCTTTTGCCTGCGCACGGGCGCGAATCTCAATACTGCGAATCGAATCTCCGCCCAGCGTAAAATAATTGTCCTCTACACCAACCCGCTCCAGCCCCAGCACCGGTGCCCAGATTTCAGCTAATGTCCTTTCGATCTCGTTGGCCGGAGGCAGATAATCCTCGTCCAAGGAAGGCCGGTGATGTTCCGGCAAAGGAAGCTCCTGCCGATTGACCTTGCCATGCGCGGTGAGGGGCAAGGCGTCCAGATACATCACAGACGCAGGGAGCATGTATTCCGGAAGCTTTTCACTCGCGTAACGCCGTAACTCGTTGAGTGTGGGTAACTGGCCATCTTTGGCCACTACATACAATACCAATCGTTTCTCGCCGGCCTTGCCCTCATGTAGGACGCCAACACACTCCTGAAGCTGCGGATGCTGCCGGAAGACGCTCTCAATCTCACCCAGTTCGATCCGGAATCCACGAATCTTCATTTGCTGGTCAATTCTGCCCAGATACTCGATATCGCTGCCGGCCTTGTGCCTTCCAATATCCCCTGTCTTGTACAGACGTTCTCCGGATCTTCCGCTGAAAAGGTCAGGCACGAAGCGCTCTGCGGTGAGTTCCGGCCGTTGAAGATAGCCGTGCGCCAGCCCCGCGCCACCAACATAGATTTCTCCTGCAACTCCCAGTGGCGCCGGCTCCAAATACCGGTCGAGTATGTAAATTTCCAGATCGGGAATTGCCTCTCCGATGCGGCTCTCTTCCGGTTGCTCCACGTCCTTGCTCGTTATCACACGGTAGGTCACATGCACGGTGGTTTCGGTGATCCCGTACATATTGATCAGCCGAGGATGCTCTCCGTGCCGCTCCATCCACGGTCGCAACATGCTGAAATCTAGTGCTTCTCCGCCGAAGATGATTGCACGCAACGCCAATTGCGCCTTGTGGGAAAGCATTTCTTCCGCATGAATAAGCTGGCGGAAAGCCGAGGGAGTCTGGTTGAGAACTGTTACTTTTTCTTTTTCCAGAAGGTCCAAGAATGCATCGGGGGAACGGGCCACGAAGTGCGGAACAATCACCAAACGCCCGCCATACAGCAATGCTCCCCAAAGTTCCCACACTGAGAAATCAAAGGCACAGGAATGAAAGAGCGTCCATACATCATCGTGGTGAAAATCGAACCAGCTTTGGGTAGCCTGGAAGAGGCGCACCACGCTGGCATGGGAAACCATCACACCTTTTGGCTGTCCTGTAGAACCGGAAGTGTAGATCACATAGCCGGCCTGCTCAGGAAAAATACTTTGTGGGGGACTAACTTGGCTTTCGCTTCCGATTCTTTCCCATTCGTCGTCGAGGCAGATGATCTTCGCGGTGGCTGAGGTGAGGCGATCACGCAACGTCTGGTTCACCAGCACTGCCACTGCGCCGCTATCCTTTAGCATGAATGCCAAGCGTTCCGAGGGATACGCGGGATCCAGAGGCAGATACGCGCCGCCAGCTTTGAGAATTCCCAAAATGCCAATAACCATTTCGGGGGTACGCTCAACCAGTATTCCTACCAACGTCTCTCGCCCAATTTCCTGCCGCAATAAGTAATGGGCCAATTGGTTTGCGCGATGATTCAACTCTGTGTATGTGAGCCACTTGTCTGAGAATCCTACGGCTCGGGCATACGGCCGACGCTTGGCCTGATTGTCAAACAGTTCAACCAAGGTGCTGTTGACCGCATACTCGCTCTTTCTTCTGCTCTCGGCGACCAGTTGCTCTCGTTCTTTCGTGCCCAACAGTGGCACTTCCGAGATGCGCCGACCTGGGTCTTCGACCATGGCACGCATCACATTCGTGAAATGCGAGAGAAGGCGATTGGCCGTGGAGGAGCTGAACAAATCTGTGTTGTATTCGAGCGTGAACTCTAAACCAGCGTTATTTTGCTGGGCGATTAGTGTGAGATCGAATTTAGAGGTTCCGGTATTAACGTCGAATGGAGCGATCTTGAGATTGTGCAGGGTGTAATCGGCTGGTGGAAGATTCTGCAAAGCGAATACGGTCTGAAATAGAGGCTGGCGGCTGGGATCGCGAGGCGGCTGCAACTCCTCCAGCACTTTTTCAAATGGGACATCCTGATGCGCGTATGCGTCCAACGCGACTTCACGGACCCGCCACAACAATTCGCGCACCGTAGGATCGCCGCTCATATCAGTGCGCAGGGCGAGCGTATTGGCGAAATAGCCGATCAGTCCTTCAATTTCGGGCGGAGTCCGGTTGGCGATGGGAGAGCCTACAACAACATCTTCCTGCCCGCTGTACCGGTGCAGCAGTAGCTGGTAAGCCGCCAGCAGAAACATAAACAAGGTGATATCTTCACTGCGGGCCAGCGGCAGTAGCTTTTTGCCCAATTCTTTTTCCACGGCCAGATGGCATTGGGCGCCGCGATACCTCTGGATTCGAGGACGGGGGTAATCCGTCGGAAGCTGAAGCGGGGAGATCGGCCCTGCAAGTTTCTGCCGCCAATACTGAAGTCCCTGCTCCAACACATCGCCATGAAACTGCTCTCTCTGCCAGATGGCATAATCGGCATACTGAATGGGAAGAGGCTCCAAGGTAGGAAGTTTTCCAGTCAGAGACGCCTGGTAAAACGCTGCAACCTCTTTGACAAAAATATCCAGCGACCACCCATCGGAAATGATGTGGTGCATAGTGAGCAAGAGCAGATGGTCTTGCTCAGCAAGCCGGAGCAACCGGGCGCGCAGCAAAGGCCCATGTTGCAGATCAAAGGGTGTGCGCGCCTCTTCACCCACCAATCGCTGTGTTTCTTCTTTCTGTTTTGCTCCGGCCCAATGGCTAAGATCGATAATGCTGATGCTCAAAACCAGTTTCAGGCTGATCTTTTGTACGGGTTTGCCGTTTTCTTCATGAAAGGTCGTACGCAACGACTCATGCCGCTCTACCACCCAATTCAAACTGGCTTGCAGCGCAGCATCATCGAGTTTGCCACGGAGCCGTACCGGATAGGGAAGGTTGTAAAACGGTGACCCAGGTTCCAACTGGTCCAGAAGCCAGAGCCGCTGCTGGGCAAAGGAGAGCGGCAACTGAGCATAGCTTTTTCTTCTGCTGGCGGTAATTCGGTCCGGCTTGGAGCGAATGCCTTCTTCCTCGAGCCAGTGTTCAAGCAACTTGCGTTTTTCGAGCGCAAGCCGTTCAGGCGTCAGAAGATTTCCCGGGTCAGCCATTGTCCTTGTTCTTTCTGTATCCTCTTACTCTTGCCATTGCCACTAAAGCTAGAACGTTTCTTTACGGACGAGAGTTCAATTCAGCGTGGTTTCTAAAACGTCGCACAACAGATCTACGTGCTCAAGATTTATGAAACACGGAAATGCCACGCGGAGCCATGCCACCTCCGGATCAATCTGCATAACCAGGGCGTGAACAGCGTTGCTTTGCAAGTAAGCCGAAAGTTCTGCGGCAGAAAACTTCCAGCATTTTTCCCGGCGCGGAGCGATTGCAAGCAACAGCGTGGTTCCCATGCCGCTCTCTTCACCCACAACAACAAACCGCGATTGAATACGGTCAATGAATCTTCGCCGTAACTGTCTCGAATGTTCCCAAAGTCTTTCCAGGCCCAATTTCTTTAGAAAACGCAAGCTGCTTACCAACCCGGCGAGCATGTGGACATTCACCGTGGTTGCGGGGAGAGTGCTGTTCCAAGCGTCATAAGGGACCAGTTCATGAGCGGGCGGATTGTGGGACACAATCACGCCACACGGCTCGGGCGCCAACAGCCATTTATGCGCACTGAACACATAAGATGCGCACTGATTAATTCCTTTGGGATTCTGATTGTTTCCGGCAGCGTGTGCGCCGTCGAGAATGATTTTCAGGCAGGCCGCGTTAGTGATTCCGTAAAGGCGATCTATGACACGCTCGACTGGAATAACGACGCCCGTCGCATAATTCACTTCGCTGAGAATCAATGTTGCCGTCTGTACTTCATTCAGGGCTTGGGCAATCTGGCCGATTAGGATGTCTTCCTGCTCAGGCCAACATCGAAAGTGGTTTTGGGCGGCAATGCTTAACTGGCACAGTTCCGCTCCAGCAATGGAGACGTACCACTTGGCTACCTCCATTACCGAAGGATGCTCAAAGGGAGAAACAATCACTTTCTGTGGCCTGCCGGTTCGCGCCAGCGCAACCTCCACAGCACGACTGGTCCCGCCGACAAATTCAATCCGGCAATTCTCGCAGTCGTCCGGCGCTAGCAAAAGTTCTTTTATAAGAGCACGGCATTCTTCTGCCAATTGCAACAGAAGACCCGTCGCCTGGGCGCTTCCGGGAACGTAATCCTGGTAGCGTTGCACAAGTTTATTGGTCGAGTTCCAGATCCAGCTAATTTCTGGAGCAACTGCCAGGCCGTAGAAATTCAGCTTGTCGCCATTGGTGACCAGAGAGAATACATCTGAGCGTCCAGGTTCTCTCTCCTGGGCGGCCAGAATATCTTCCGTACCGAGAATGGGGCGAGCAGAATGAATCATGAGCTGCTCCTATTGTTTTGAAGCCGCATTTTGATTTGAAGCTGCATTTTGAGCTGCTTCCTTTTCGATATGCTTTGCCCGGATGGTCAAGACTTCCTCGGCAGACATGGCATCCAATTGCCGGAGAAACTTCGCTATCTTTTCCGTTTGACCGGGCCGTGCCTCACAGCCAACAACGAGTGCTGCCAGACCAGCAATAGTTGGCGTCTCAAAAAACCCTCTGAGCGGAATTGTCTCAGTCTGAAACGTTTCACGCACCCACGTTATCAAGCGCATGGCCAAGAGAGAGTGACCGCCCAAATTGAAAAAATTATCGTGAACACCCATGCGTTGAATACCGAGCAGATCACAGCATGCTTTTTCAATCTGCTCTTCAATCACGTTTCTCGGTGCGACATAAGCATGCGTCGCAGAAGAACCGCCAGACAAAATTGAGGGGAGAGCATTGTAATCGATTTTTCCATTGGCGGTGAGAGGAATTTCTTGCACAGTTACGATGGCAGGAACCATGTATTCAGGCAGTTTTGTCTTGAGATAATCGCGGACATCGTGAGCGGGTAGGCCATCTGCTCCATTCCTGGCTACTGCATAACCCACCAGACGCTGGTCGCCTGCCCCATCTTCCCGCAGAACTACCACGGCCTGTGCCACTTCAGGATGTTGTCTCAAAACCGTCTCGATTTCTCCCAACTCGATCCGGTATCCGCGCAATTTCACCTGATGATCCAGCCGCCCTAAAAACTCGATATTTCCGTCGGTTCGCCAGCGCGCCAAGTCCCCCGTGCGATATAGCCGATCTCCCCGTCGGGAGGAAAAAGGATCAGGAATGAATTTTTCCGCAGTCAGGTCTGGTCTCTGCCAATAGCCGCGCGCTAAAGCCACTCCGCTGATATACAGGCCACCGGCAACTCCTACTGGCACTGGCTGCAAGTTAGAATCCAGCACATAAAGCTGTGTGTTGGCGATGGGGCGTCCGATGGGAACAGTCTTTTCCCGTTGTTGCCTGGAGCAATTCCAGAAGCTAACTTCAATGGAAGCTTCTGTTGGCCCATACAAATTGTGCAGGCTGGCTTGCAAACGTTGGTGGGTCCTATGCACTGAGTCCGCCGGCAACGCCTCGCCGCTCGAAAAGATTCGCCGCAGGCCGGTGCAGTCCTCCAGACCGGCCTCCTGTAAAAACATCGCCAGCATGGAAGGCACAAAGTGCAGAATGGTGATTCGTTCCTGTTGGATCGTCTGCACCAAATATTGCGTGTCCTTGTGTCCCTGGGAATGCGCCACCACCAGACACGCTCCACTGATCAAGGGCCAGAAAAACTCCCATACCGAAATATCAAAGCCGAATGGGGTCTTTTGCAACACGCGATCCCGATCATCCAATGGATACACTTCTTGTGCCCACTGCAGCCGGTTCAACAACCCTTGATGGATGTTCATCACTCCCTTCGGGCGCCCGGTCGAGCCCGAGGTATAGATCACATACACCAAATTTTCCGGCTCCAGGTCGCTAGGCACCGCTTCCTTGCTCTCACTGCCAATTGCTGCCCATTCCTCTTCCAGGCACACCAGCCGCGCTCTCGCATTCTGGAGTTTTTCTCTTACATCGATGTCTTTCTCCACCAGCACAACAGCCGGACGCGAATCGTTAAGCATGTAATTGAGCCGCTCAGCCGGATAACTTGGATCCAAAGGAACATAAGCGCCACCGGCTTTCATGATTCCCAAAAGCGAAATCACCAGTCGCTCACTGCGCTCCAGGCAGACGCCGACTTTGACTTCCGGTCCAACTCCCTGTTTTCTCAGGAAACGGGCCAACTGATTGGCTCGCTCGTGCAGATCGCGATAGTTTAACTGCTTGCCCTCGAACACAACTGCCCGGTCTTCCGGACTTTTTCGCGCTTGCTCTTCCAGCAACTCAAGCACATTTCTATAGGCGGGGTACCGGTGCTCCGTCTCATTCCAGTGCACTGTAAGTTGCCGGCGTTCTTCTTCATTCAGAAGTGGAATGTCTGAGATGCGCTGTTTCGGCTCGGCCACAGTTCCACGCAGCAACTGGTCAAAACAGCGCATGATCCGCTCGACTGTTGCATCTTCGAATAAATCGCTGTTGTATTGGAAAGAGACATGCAATCCCTGAGAACTCTCCCGGATAGCGAGCATCAAATCGAATTTTGCCGTTGGGCTTTCGATCTCAACCGGAGACACCTGCAATCCAGCCAAGGCAATTTGCGGGGGCAAGGCATCTTCGAGGGCAAACATCACCTGAAAAAGCGGTGAGCGGCCCTGATCTCTTTCTGGATGCAACTCTTCTACTAGTTTCTCGAAAGGAATGTCCTGGTGCGCATAAGCTCCGAGACTAACCTCTCGCACTTGGCGCAAAAATTCTGTGAATCGTGGATGGCCGGCTACCCTGGTCCGCAGGGCAAGCGTGTTCACAAAGAATCCGATCAATGGCTCAGTCTCCGGCTGGCTCCGCCCAGCTACGGGCGTTCCAACAGTGATCTCCGGCTGGTCCGTGTAGCGGTATAGTAGAACCTTTAGTGCCGCCAGCAGTGTCATGAAGATTGTGGAACTCTCCCGGTGCGCCAGCCCTCTCAAGGATTCCAGAAGCTGCGCTGAAAGAAGAACCGATCTCGTGGCGCCCCGGAAGGTCTGCACCTTGGGGCGCGGATGGTCGGCAAGCAACTCCAGCAACGAGGCATTCGATAACTGCTGACGCCAATAGGCAAGCTCACCTTCCAGAAGTTCTCCGCTGAGCCATTCACGCTGCCACAGTGAGTAATCAGCATATTGAATAGGAAGCGGAGGCAAAGGCGAGGAACGCCCGGCAACGAGTGCTTCGTACAGCAAGGTCAGCTCCCGCATCAAAATTCCGAGCGACCAACCATCCACAATAATGTGATGCATGTTCAAGAGCAGCATGTAGTCATCGTTCGCGAGGCGCAGCAAAGAGAGACGCAACAACGGTCCACAGGAGAGATTAAAAGGCTGCTGCGCTTCTTGGGACATGAGCCTTTGCGCGTCGGCCTCCGCTTGTTCCGGAGACAGATGACGCAGGTCAGTGACTTCCATCGGCGCCAGCGCAGCCTCATGAACCTGCTGCACCGGAATACCTTGTCTGATAGGAAAAGTGGTGCGCAATACTTCGTGGCGGCGCACAATTTCATTACAGCAATCGCTCAAGACATTTACATTCAACGGACCGTGAATGCGGAGTGCAATGGGGACATTATAAAAATCGCTGCCAGGTTCGAGTTGCTGCAAGAACCAAAGGCGCTGCTGGGCAAAAGAAAGCGGCTGATTGTCCGGACGGGGAAAAGCGCGAATTCCGGCGACCGCAGTCTTCCCACCTCCAAGCAGCCTCTCAATCGTGCGCGCCTGGTCTGCAATCGTAGGTTCTTCAAACACGTTGCGCAACGGCAGAGGCACACCCAGAGTGCTTCGAACTCGGGACGCAATCTGGAGGGCCAGCAAAGAATGCCCGCCAAGCTGGAAGAAGTTATCGTCAACGCTCAGTCGCTCGATGGCAAACACCTCGCGCCATATTTCTGCCACCGCGTGTTCGACTGGAGTTCGCGGCTGGACAAGAGCTCTTGCTATGGCTGACGTTTCCGGCTTTGGCAGCGCCTTGTAGTCAACTTTGCCGTTGGGCGTTAGCGGCGCTGTCGCCAGCAAGAGAAAAGCGCCAGGACACATATAATCCGGTAGCCTGCTCTTTAGGTAGTTCTGCAACTCCTGAGCCGAGAATTCCTGGTCCGAATCCATCACTACGTAGGCAACCAGCACTTTCTCGCCGCTCTCCTTCTTCCACACCGCTACAACAGCTTCACGCACTCCTGCACACTGTCCTAATACTGACTCTATCTCCACAGGCTCAACCCGATATCCACGCACCTTCACCTGCCGGTCGGTGCGACCCACAAACTCCAGTACTCCATCCCCCCTCCACCGCACCTCATCCCCTGTCCGGTACAGCCGCTCTCCCCCTTCTTTGTATGGGTGCGGTAAAAATTTCTCGGCCGTTAACGCCGCATCATTCTCATAGCCCCGCGCCAGACCTTCTCCCCCGACGTACAGCTCTCCCACAATTCCAACTGCAACCGCCTGCATCTCGCTATTCAGCACGTACACCTGTGTGTTGCCAATCGGGCCCCCGATCGGCGCCCTTCCCTCGATTCGCTCCCCCTTGTTCATCCGGTGGCAGCACGAAAATGTCGTGTTCTCCGTAGGTCCGTAGCCGTTGATCAGTACGCTGTCTTCCTCCATCTCCTCCAGATAACGATTCACATGCCTCACCGGCAGCACGTCTCCCCCCGCCAGCACCTGCTTCACCTGCTTCAGCTTCTCCAGTTGCTCGTCCACCATCACCTGGAACAACCCCGCTGTCAGCCACAACGTTGTCACTCCGTAGTCCACCAGCGTCTGCCCTATCTCTTCTGTGGAACTCGACCCCGGCGGCATAACGACTAACCGGCCTCCGTTGAGCAGGCTGCCCCATATCTCCAGCGTCGAAGCATCAAAAGCCACCGGCGCAAACTGCAGGAACACCTCTTCTGCCCCCAGCCGCGCGTAGTCATTGCTCTTTACCAGCCGGACGACTGCCCGATGAGGCACGCTCACCCCCTTCGGCTTCCCTGTCGAGCCTGAGGTGTAACTCACATACACCAGATGCTCGCCCCCAAGCTCTAGTCCAAGATTCTCTTCACTCTCTCCCGATAGCGTCGCCCACTCCTCTTCCACAAACACAGTCTGTGCGCACGCCGTGTCCGGTAACCGTTCTTGCAAAGAGCGTTGCGTCACCACCACTTTGGCTCCGCTCTCTTGCAGCATCACTTCCAGCCGTTCGGGCGGCGAGCTAGCATCCAGAGCCACGTAGACTCCTCCCGCCTTCACAATCCCCACCAGCGCCACGATCATCTCAAGCGAGCGCTCCAGGCACACGCCCACGCGCGCTTCCAAGGCTATTCCCCGCTTGCTTAAATAATGAGCGAACTGATTGGCCCGCCGGTTCAGTTCGACATAGCTCAACTTCTGGTTCTGAAAAACCAGGGCGATGTTTTGTGGACCCAGCCGCACCTGTTCTTCAAACAATTGGGAAATACTCTGCTCCCGTGGATACTCTTTTACCGTGTTGTTCCAATCCACCAGCAATTGCTGCCGCTCGGATGGGCTGAGCGGTTGCAGACTATCAATGTGCTGCATCGGATCTGCCGCAATCGCTCCAAGCAGGTTCAGCAAATGGCCGAGCAACTGGCTGACCATGAAAGGTTAAAAGCGGCGGGTATCGTAACTCAATTGCAGCGCCAGTTCATTGCCGGGTTTAACGATAAGGGCCAAAGGATAATTTGTACTGGCCCGCGAGCGCACATTGCTGAACTTC
>DASZEU010000165.1:0-10249 GCA_035940535.1 Candidatus Angelobacter sp. | reverse complement strand
CGGCGATCATGTAGGGCTGGGATGTGGTCTGGTGCTCGGCTATCGCAATAGGACGGTCGGCATAAGCTTCAGGCCAATCTTTGGGCAGAACAAATTCGTGGCGGGGCACGCGGTTCATGGCAGCCAGCACGCGCTCATCGTGGATGTCGCGACGGCGAAGCTGCTGCTCAACCATCGAGAGCCTCTCACCCGTGAACGGCGGTTGGGGCGTGCTGCTCATGAGTCATCTCTTGCGTTGGCGATAGTGTACGTCAAAACTCAGAATACCGTTCTGGTCCCTTACAGCTACGATGGAGATGTTCCTGGTAACGTTGTACTCCACCTGGATCAACTGCTGCGACGATGATTGCGAGATGTTGGTCACGTAGGTCACGGTAATGTTGTTATTCAACTGCTGCTCGATTGTGACTCTGGGATTGGGATTGTTTTCGGGGCCGCCTACCTGCGGATCGATCTTCACCCGGCTCACTCCAAACAACTTTTGTACCCGGCTGGTCGAGGCAGAATTGATGGCCTGTCCTAAGAACGTATTGACTGCGGTACTCAGCCCCTGATTCGATTGGCTGTTGTAAATTTCATCCTGCCTGGTGCGGCCAAAGGCCAGCAGGGCAACAATATCTCCACTGGGAAGCGGTGGATCGGACCGGTACGTCACGCTCAGGTGGTCCACAGGACCGTGGAATCCAATGGTGATGTCGTAGCCGCGCACCCGCGTGCCCATTGCCACATCCACTACCGGCTCGATCACCAGCGGATTGCTGAAACTGATGTCGCCGCGCTCCAGGCGATACTTGGTGCTGTTGAAAAAGATATCACCCTCCACGATATTTACGCGCCCCAGTATTACCGGATTGCTCACCGTGCCGCGCAGCCGCAGATTCACGTCGCCGGCGAGTTTAGCGAGCGAGGTTTCCACGCGCAGTTCGGGCGTGGAGAGAATGTGGACATCGAGCCGCATGTTGTCCAAAAAAGGATTGCGAATCGAGGTCTTGATCGGAGTCTTGCTGAGCGCCAGGTATTGGGCAAAATCGAAGCGGGGATTCACCGAGAACCTGGTAATCGTGACATCGCCGGAAAGTTGGGAACTCTGCGCGGAGCCGGTATATCGGAGATCGGCGTTGGCAGACGCGCTGATCCCCGGAGGATAGCGGAGGCGCACGTCCCGGCTGCTGGCGATCAGATCAAAATAAACACCGCTGCGGTAGGTGATAAAACCACCAAAGTCCAACTTACCACCACCCGTATGCGCGGTAAGGGTTTCAATCTTCATACGGTCACGGGCAAATACCAACCGGCCATTGATGTGGCTCAGGCCGTTGGGCAGGTCCGTAAAAGCGATGCTGCCATCGGCGATATCAAGGCGTCCCTGGACCTGGGGCTGGCTGAGCGGCCCCGCAACATCGAGCGTGAGCGTAGTGGTTCCGGAAGACACCATGCCGGGGTTGAAGGTCTGGAGAAGCCGGAGATTGAGATGCCCATCGGCGTGCAGATCAAGTTGCTGGGCGCCGTTAAGCTGGGCGGTGCCACGTAATGAGACTTCCGTTTCGTCGCCAGCCAGGCGAAACTGATCGACCTTTGCGACTTCATTCACCACCGAAAACCGAAGAGGGCCAACGTTGCGGACCCGCACACTTTCCACATCGGCTGTAAGCTGATCGATATTGGCGGTGATGCTCAGAGCGCGAGGGTGTTTCATGGGACCACGCAGATTCATCACACCTCGCATCGAGGAGTGCCCGGTAATGCGTCCCTTCAAATACGCAGTGATCAGAGGATCGAAATCAAGATTCTCGAATTTGAGCGTGATCTCACCGGGAAAATCGTTGCGCAACTCGATATTGCCATCCAGGTTCAGCGAGGCGCTCTCGAAAGTGGAGTGCGCGCGAATATGCATCTCTGCGCCCTGGGTCTCCGCCTCCGCGGTCAGATCTCCAACACGCTCTCCATTAAGCACAACATTGCGAAAGCTCAATTGCGCGTTGATGAGCGGGGCCTCGGGAGTGCCGGAGCCGGTTGCATGAAAGTCGGCGCGGCCTTCCATGGTGATCCGTTGCGGCTCAAAGCGGCGGAAGCTGGCCAACTCGACATCCACGCCTCTAATATCGAAGCGTAGCTGCCGGCTCTCCAAGTTATATCCAGCCGAACCAGTGAGCTGCGTGCCGTTGTGGGCGAGCAGAATGTTGCTGAATTGGGCTTGGCTTCCGGCCAAGTTAAGGTCGGCGCGCAACAGGCGAAAAGGCTCTCCGTAAAGGGCCATCCTGGTCAACGCCAGGTTCCCGTTGGCGCGCAGATTTTGGAGTGTTCCCTCCACGTGTATGGTGGTGTTTAAAATTCCGGTGACGGGATAAGTGAGTCCTGCAATCGTTTTAAGATCGTCTACATTGGCGTTTTGCAGGCGGAGATCGCCCGTGATCTGGCTGTTCCTTTGATCGAAGCTCCCTTTCGACAAGCTCACAGTGCCGGAGAACCCAGCTTGCGCGGTGCCCCGCCGCAACACTCCATTCTGCAGACTGAGGGTTGCGGGGGTGTAAACAAGGTCGGCAATGAGCGAGTCCCAGTGAATGCGCTGCGGTATCTTCCAGAATGATGATGCTGGCATTGCGACCACCGTCTCAAAGCTTTGGGTGTCGAGATGGCCGCGGGCTGAAAGCTGGCTGAGCTTGCCGAAAATCGATCCCGTAAACGACACCCGGCCTTCCACCGCAGCCGGAACAACGATGCCGGGCCTGAGCGTCGCCAGCATAGGCTGCAACTCGTGCAGATCGGTGGCGTTGAAAGCGACCTTCAATTGAGTGCTGGCCGAACCTAGTGTCCCCGTAGCATTGAGACGAATAGCGCGAGTCGCCAGACTCAAACCGGCCACGTCCAGAACTTGGGTGGCCCCGTGATAGCTTGCTTGAAGCTGGGCGGTGACCGGAACCTGCTGCGGCAAAGGGTTTCCCGGAGCGTTAGATTCCAGCTTGATTTCGGTTATGGCATGAGCGGGCGATCCCGTCCACGAAGTCTTGAGATCGCCGGAAACCACTCCCACAAGGTTGAGTTTGTCCACAAGCAGATGAGGGCCGGAGATGGCAGCCGCAACATGGCGAACCTGCATACCAGAAAACTTCAGCGTTGCAATTCCATTTTGGGACGCAGCTCTTGATGTCGCGTTGAAAGAATTCCAGTTCGCAACCTCGAGATCTCCCTGAGCGGTCCCGCCCAGCAGATGAGCAAGCAGATGATTGAGCGAGATTTTTTCCGGCGTCACAGAATAAGGCGAAGCCAGTTCCACTCCAGCGAGATGAAAGGAAGAACCGCTCCAGCTTGTGTCCTGCACGGAGAGCGTTCCCTGAGATGAATAACTTTGGTTACGATAGACTGCCGTGCCATTGGCGGTGAGGCGTCCGGCCCGCAACTCGGGTGTGCTTGTGGCCTGCCCGAACTCCTGCAAGTCCACTGCCGCTGTATACCGGAACGTGACTTCCGGATTGCCATAGTTAGTGATGGTTCCATTGCCCTCAAGATGCGAGTGATCGGTATTGAACTGAAATGCTTGAATCTCGGTGTGATCAGGATGCAGCAGAAAATGCAGGCTGCTTTTCCCGGGAAATGGCAAACTCTTTTGCTCGCGCGCTGAAAACAGATCCAGGGTTACTTTTCCGTCGTAGGTCTTATCGGTTGCGGAGTACAACATTGTGCCCGAAATGTTCCTGCCGGTCACATCCAACCCGGACGCTTGTCGGCTCCATATCACCTCGCCATTGCTGACTTCAATACGATTGATGGCCAGTTCAAACAGGTGGTCGATGGGACTCTTATTCTCTTCCTTAATCTTAGGAACTGGCTGGTTGGTAGTGCCATCGGGCAAGACAATCAAATGAACTACCGGACGGTCAACGGCGACATAGCGCAATGCGATCTGCTGGCGAAACCAGGAAGTAACGGTCGCCCGGACAAAGAGCTGATCGGCATGAATGTAGGGCGCAGCTCCCGCAGGTTCCAGACCATGAATGGTCAGGCTGCCAATTTCAAATTGCAACCGGGAAAGGCTCCAGGTAAACGATTGAATCTCTACTTTGCCTCCGGTGACTAACTCCAGTTCGGCAATCACGCGCTTGCGGACCCGGTCCTGAAAGCTGTTGCTGTTCAAAAAGAGCATGAGCCCGATGACGAGCGATAGCATGAGGAGCGTGATCGTATTTCGAATCTGCTTAAATCTCTTGGATCGTGGCGGTTTTCTGCCAGGACGCCTGCGGAGCCAGCCAAAAACTGTAAGCGTCATTGTCTGGCCCCAATTCGAGATCCGACTCCGCTAGTTTTTCCGGGCAATTTAGGCTCTTTCGATTCCGGCGCTCCTCCAAAGACTCCTTCGCCCAAAGGGGCGCCCTCGGCATTGAACTTCTCGATGTGCGCCTGACCACGAAGAGTTTTTTCCAGCCACTCATCGAGCATTTCATTAATGCGCTTCTCGATCATGATCTGTGCAAGTTTGCCGGACACCTCATTCAAGGGTGGTACAGGAGCACCCTGCTTGCGCATCTCCGGCACAAATTCTTCCTGATAATAGGTATCGATGGCGGCTTTGTCGACGTTGGCCAGTCCGCGAAAACGCAAGTCGATAAAGCGGAGAACCTTCACTTGCAAAAAGATCCGATTGGCCACGTCTCGCTCGGTAACACCATATCTCGCCAGCATGACCTGCCATTGGTCGTCCGCACTCGCTCCGGGAATCTGCGAACGAACCTCACGCAAGCTGGCCGCTATTTCTTGCGGAGTAGGATCAGGCACAGACGATTGCGCGATCTGCTGTTGCAAAAGGTCCTGGTTAATCATCCGGTCCAGCACCTTCTCCATCTCCGCACCGGTCAATTGATCCAACGGCCTGACCTGCAAAAGAAACTCCACGCGAGCATCCTGCTCCAATTCGCTTTGCAGAATGATCTGCTTATTCACCACCGCCACCATGCGGTCCACTACCTCGGCCCGCACGCCGGCGGGAGAGAGCAGCAACAACAGGAGCGCGCAGTGAAGACCGGTCCTCATCAAAAGGTCTGTCCTATGCTGAAGAAAAAATTGAAGTGCTTGAGCGTATCAAAACGGTTTTCCCGGCCGATGGGAAACACCGGCGGATTCAGGTTATACCCCACATCGAAACTCACCGGGCCGATGGGTGTGCGATAACGGACTCCACTGCCCACTGCGTGGGACATGTAATTGAAACTACAATTCGGCGCCAGGAAATTCTGGCAAGTACTGGGGTGCGGCTGGGTAAACCGCAAGAAGCTATCGGCGAGGTCACCGGCGGCAGAAAAGACATTGCCCATGTCGTGGAATACCACTCCGCTGATGTTGTCGCCTGCGAACGGCAAGGGCAGAGGCGGGGTGCGAAGCTCAAGATTGTTCACGAAGAGCGCCTCGCCGCCCAACGGGAAGCCGGTTTGCAAATCGCGGGGGCCAGCCTGGTTGATGCCAAAACCGCGAAGGGAATTGCTGCCTCCGGCGAAGAAACGTTCGGGCAATGCAATAAAGTCAGTGGAACTAAACGGCTCTTGCACGCCCACGCGCGTGGAACGGGCAAAGACCCAGCGTTTTTTATGAAACAGATAATAGGTTGAATTCTGGATAAGGAAGCGGCTGAAGTTGGCCTGCGAACCAAAAATGCTGGAGGCCACTCCCGAGTCGAAGGTTGTAAAAGCTCCCTTGTGTGAATTGGTGGGATCGTCGCGGGTGTCGCGCACCCAGGCAAACGAAGGAATGCCCACTCGCACCGGCTGCGAAAATAAGGGGACGAGGTTCGGATCGATCACCAAGCTCCCGGAAGGAACGCTTACCCGGCGATACGTAAACCGATAGAGCAGGTCGGTGGCCTTGTTCACGACTTGCTTGATTTCCGCCGAACCCTCCAGCCGTTTTGCCTCAAAGGTGCGGACATTAAAGGTATCGTCGTAAAAAGCGGTAATGTTGAGCGTAAGGTTTTTAGCGTCGAACCACCGAGGCACTTCATAACTCGCGAGCACACGCTTTTGCAGATTGCCATAGCGGGTCTTGAGCGTGATAGTTTGGTCCCGCCCGCGGAAATTCAAGCGGGTAACATCTAAAGAAACATGTGCGCTGGCCCCGGGGGCTCCTTGTGGATTCAGGCTGCCAGCGGGTTGCCCGGTTGCCACTTCGAAGCCCAGGCCATAATTAAAGGTGTACCGGCGGGCCTCCGCCAGTTCGAAATTGATGTTTTTGTGCGTTGCTGCGCCCTCCGGGTTTTGCACGGCCATGTTTACGGCGTTGAAAATTCCCAGGTCGTAGAGGCGTCGTTGCGTCTCCAACATCGCATTCTGGCTGAGAGGACCGCCGGGCTCTACCGCCATCTCGCGCTGCACCACAAAAGGCCGGGTGTGCAGCAGACCGGTCGTTAATATCTTGTCCACAAAGACCTGCTGGCCTTCTGTAATCTTGTAGGTCAAATCCATTTTGTTGGGAACATCAGGCTCCGGCTTGGCGAAAGATTCAAAACGGACTTCGGGAAAACCTTGATTGAAGTAATAATTCGTCACCTGGTTCTGGTCTGAGATTACGTTAGGCTCCGAGTACGGCTGGCCCGAAGTCGTTGCAACCAGTTCCCTGATCTTGGCTTCGGAGACCGCTTGGGTTCCTTCAATGGCCAGTTTGCCGACCGTGGTTTGTGCTCCTTCGTCAATGTGAATGGTGATTTTGATCTGCCCTTTCTTTCCCTTGTAGTCGTCCTCTACTTTGGAGACTACCTTGGCCTGCAGAAAGCCATTGGCGCGATACAGGTTCTCGATCGATTGGACATCGCGCGCCAGGTTCGCCTGGCTGAACAAGCCATAAAGTAGAAGCCCACCGGCGCTCTGCGTCTCCATACGCTCGCGCACTGTTTCGCGGTCGAAATAATGGTTGCCTTCCAGGGCCAGCTCCACCAGCTTGTGGCGTTCTTTTGGATGTACGGTGTAGACCACAGTGATGCGATCCTGCGCGGGCTCCTGCTTTTGATTTACTTCCACTTCAGCGTCGAAGTAGCCCTTGCTCTGAAAGTAGTCGCGAAGGTTCCTGCTCCCTTCATTGAGCAGGTCATCGTCAACGGCATTCTCTTCATAGATCGGAACATACTTTTTGATCTGGCTTTTGTGCAGGCTTGCTCCTTCTACTTTAACCGTGACCACCGGGCCTTGAACAATAACAAAGGTGTAGTCCACGGTATTGTTCTCCGGATGGAACTGGGGCCTAACGGACACCTCGGCCAGCAGCCGGTCGCGATTCTGGTACTTCTTGCGCAAGCGCCGAAGCGCGCCGGCCACACTGTTTGAACTTACGTGGTCACCGGCATCGATGCCGGAAATCCTGCGTATTTCATCAGCGGAAAAACCCGGTGTTCCGGTAACATTCACCTTGCCAATGCGCGCCTCTCTTCCCTTTTCCACTCGAAAGGAGACCGTTACCTGCTGGTTGGTCGGGTCCCAAATGTATGAGGGCACTATTTTGGCGGTGTAATAGCCGTTCTCTTCCAGGACGCGAGTCATGCCCTGGATGGCCGACTTGATCTTCTCCTGCGTCAATTGCTCTCCCAGGCCTAGCTTGCTGGCGTCCACAAGTTGCGTGCCCGTTGGTGGGTTGGGCGCGCCGCCAACGTTGATGGAGCCAAAAAAGTAATTCTCCCGGGCATCAAAAACCAGCGCCACTTCGCCATTGGATTGGCGCTGCGCCTCGACCTGGATGCTGGAAAAACGTCCGGTATTGTAAAGGGCCTGGACACTTGCCCTTACCTTGTATTTGTCCAAAGGCTCATTCACCTTCTGGATAACCAGCGGCTGGAGCCATTCAGGATGCTCAACCGCCGAACTCCTGATCTGAATGTCGGAAACCGTTGTTCCCTCCAGGCTGTTGAGACCGGAGCCCAGGAGCGTTGGCGGATGATCTGGAGCAGTCGCTGCCGTGGTGGGCGAGGGACTAGGGGCGGGCTGCTGTGTGAGCGCCAACTGGGCGAAGGCAAGCCACCACAGCCAAACTACCAGATTGACTGCCCTGAGATGCAGCGGTATCTCCCTTTTCTTGTGATGTCTAGCTGTACTTGTTCGATGGCAGCAGTTCACGCCTTCGTTGCACCCGGATCTTACCGGGCGGCCCTCCCGGGAAACAGGACCACCGCCTGCCTGGAAAGAGTTCACACCTATAATAAATTCCAGAATGACATTCGAGGACCGTTATTCGCGGCAAATCCTGTTTTCTGGGATTAAACCCGAAGGGCAAAAGAAACTCTCCGGGGCCCGTGTAACTATTGTAGGCTGCGGCGCCACCGGTTCGTGCGTGGCCACCCTGCTGGCACGCGCAGGTGTGGGCCATCTGCGAATCATTGACCGCGATTACGTGGAGCTTAGCAATCTTCAGCGACAGCTCCTGTTTGACGAAAACGATGCAGCCGAATCGCTGCCCAAGGCCATCGCGGCATCGCGCAAGATCTCGGCCTTCAATTCTTCGATCGGCGTGCATCCCGAAGTCGCTGACTTGACTCCTGAAAACGCCGAATCGCTGCTGGGCGAGGCCGACTTGGTTTTGGATGCCACCGATAACTTTGAGACCCGCTACCTCATCAACGATTTTGCGGTCAAGAATCAGCGGCCCTGGATCTACGCTGCGGCAGTCGCAGCTTATGCCGTCACCATGAACGTGCTGCCGGGAGAAACAGCATGCCTTTCCTGCATCTTCCCTTCTCCGCCGCAGGGCGCTGTCGAAACCTGCGATACAGCCGGAATCCTGAACAGCGCGGCCAGCCTGGTGGCGTCCATTCAAGCGACGGAGGCGATAAAACTCCTGGTCGGAGCCAGGGAGCAACTTCGGCGCACCTTGCTATCGTTTGATCTCTGGAGCAATGAGCGGGCTGAAATCGCTGCGGGACGTCCACGCCCTGATTGTCCAACTTGCGGAAAACACGAGTTCGCCTATCTTGCCGGAAAAGGCCGGGCACAAATCACCCTGTGCGGCCGAAACTCGGTCCAGATCCATGAGCGCCACCGCCCGGTTAATTTCACTGAAATGACGATGCGTCTTCAGCCTCATGGCCAAGTGAAACACAATGATTTTGTCCTCAAATTCTGGCGTGAGCCGTATGAGATTACGCTGTTTCCCGATGGAAGAGCCATCATCAAGGGCACTACGGACAAGGCCATCGCGCGAAGCTTGTATGCGCGGTTTGTGGGGAGCTAAAACATTTTTGCCGCTAATCAACGCTGATTTACGCTGAAACCCCAATCTACCACTGATTTTCACTGACACCACTGATCCAAGATTTGGAGAGCAATGGGCATGCTTGCTAGATCGAACTAGCACAATGCATATAGGTTACCAGATGCGTTGGAGACCCTTATATAGTTTGAACTGACGATCATTGCCCACCAACGGCATCTTTTCCACAAGCGCTGTTGCGATGATCATTCTGTCGAACGGATCACGATGATGCAACGGCAATGCAAATAGCTCGTATGCGTGTCTTGCATCAAATGGCAAAACTGACAGCCGCAGATCGCGAACAGCTTGCCGCATGAGTTGCTGTGGTATGTCGATTTTGCCAATTGCGTTTTTTATTGCAATTTCCATCAACGAAACCGCACTGATTAAGAGATCGTTGTCGTTATCTTCGAAGAGGGCGAGGACCTTCTTGGGATGGTTTGCGGGATTAAGACAAGCCGTTATCAGGATTTGCGTATCCAGCAGGGCGCGCACGGTGTTTTAATATCGGCCTTCGTAAAAGGCTTCGACTTCCTCATCAGTCAGCGGGGCAGCCCAATTCGGATCGATAATCTTGATCTTGCCTCGGAGGGTACCTAACTTTCTCTTTGGCTTTGCAGCATCCGGGGCGGGGCTCAACACTGCTACTGGCTTGCGATAACGCGAGATCGTAATGCATTCGCCGCGCTCAACGGCTTTTAGCAAATCAGGCAGATTGGCTTTTGCAAAAGCGGCGGTCACCTTCATATTTATATAGTACAACAAAGTTGTATAAAATCCAGCACAAAAACCGTACATGCTCACACATCAAAGCGTGGGCCCTTGGGGGGCATTCTTGTCTTTTTATTATCTACAGTGCGCCAAATCTATTCGAGCACTCGTGGCATCCCTGTTTACTGTTGAGTAATCAAAGTTGGATAGGCGCGCAGGGGTGGTTTTATGTCTCTCCGGTTCTTGTTCACAGTATTTCTCTTTGTATCTTTATCTCTGGCAGGTATTGGCCAGACCGTTTCATCTCCTACAATCGTTTCAC
>DASZEU010000164.1:0-10427 GCA_035940535.1 Candidatus Angelobacter sp. | reverse complement strand
CTGCGTTATGTTCTCTGTGGTCAAATCTGGCCCAACTGCTCCGCCAAACGAATCAACTGGTTGTACTTGGCGATGCGGTCTCCCCTTCGCGGGCCTCCGACTTTGATGTAGGTCGCGCCCAGCGCAACGGCGAGATCACACATCACGGTATCTTCGGTTTCTCCCGATCGATGGGAGACGCAAAGAACCAATCCGGCCTCGCGCGCAGTTCGAGCAGCCTGAAGCGCGCCGGTAATGGATCCTACCTGATTCAGCTTCAACAAAATCCCTGTGGCCAATCCCGGCTTGATGTTGGCGCTATTGGTGGAAAAAAGATCATCGCCTACGACCACAGTTGAAGGAGATAACTGTCTGGCCGCAGAACGCCACAACTCTTCGTCGGCCGGATCGAATGGATCTTCGAGAAACTGTACATTGTAGGTTTGGGCAATCTCCTTAAGGCGCTCGAAAAGCTCGGCGCCGTTGACGATCTCGCTCCCAAAACGGTAGCTGCCATTTTCGGTTCTCAGGTGTTCTGCTGCGACATCAATTGCCAGGGGCGCTTTTTCCCTGGGATAGTTCATTTGCCCGATGACTTGGTGCAGCTCTTGCAAAAGCTCGACGTAGCCAACTCCGCTCAACTGCATGCCGCTGGAAGCCGAGTGCCGGAATTCCCTGCCCGATTTTTCCAGCCGACTTTCCACCGCCTCATACACCGCCAGCCCTGCTTCTATGTTGGCTCGAATGCTGCCAAAATCTGGAGTGAACATAATCTGCTGGAATGGTACCTTGCAGGTCGAATCGTGGACCCCGCCACTGAAGATATTGACCAGGGGGCGGGAAACAGCGGGAGAGCCACCGCTCAGCCTGACCAATTGGTCCAGCAATGAGATGCCCTGGGACTTGGCTGAAGCCCGGCAGAATGCCACCGACAAGACTAGCCGTACATCCGCACCTAACTCCGTGGCTGCGGGAATCTTTGCGACGAAAGAGTCGAAATGGGCCTGAGAATCGAATCGGACGTTCTCGATGTGGCGGCGCAGTTCGCTGAAGACAGCTTCGTTGTTCAACGGGCCGAGGGTTTGAATGAAAGAACGGCGCTGCTCTCGGCGGCCAGGCGCAATAGCCACAGGAGATGAGGCCCAGCCGAGGCTGCCATCCTGAAGCGCCAACTCAGCTTCCACGGTAAACTTTCCGCGGGATTCGAGAATTCCCCGAAAATGCACGCGCTTGATTTGTGCTTCCATCATCGGCCCGACAAAACTTGATTCACCCAGGGAAGAAGTTCGGGAGCGCGGCCAACCGGAAGCCCGCCTGATCCAGCTTCGCGTTCACAAAAAGAGTGGGTGGAATCAGCGGCCATGGCGCGCGAGTAGACCAGGGCCGGGACTCGATCGGCAGAGTGAATCTTCAGTTCACAAGGCGTAGCATGATCGCTGGCGACAATATAGACATCGTCCGGATTTCCGCTCTCCAGGAGAGGCGCCACGAAAAGATTGTCCATGCGTTCGATGGCGCGCACCTTTTCTTCAGGAAAGCCATCATGTCCGGGCTCGTCCGCAGCCTTTAGGTGAACAACCGCCAAATCGGAAGAGTCGTTGCGCAGATCGCGGACTAGTTCGCGGTAATACTCTTCTTCGCTCTGTCCGGGCTTCATGCGGGCGTCATTCCATTTTCCGCCTATCAGCTTGCACAGGCCGTGCTCCGCCGGGATCTGCCCGAAAAGAGAGAGAGTCCAATTGTATTTTTCTCCAAACGCCTGCATGGGAACGAACTTCCCGCCTCCATCACGGAAGAGCAGCAGGTTGGCAGGCATAGAGCCTCTTGCCCGCCGCCGCGCGTTCACCTCGCTCCGGCCAAGCACCTTGGCGCTGTGCTCGATATACAGGTTCACCAACTGCTCGGTTGCCTTGGCCGCTTCGCTGTCGTCCAAGGCCCGGCACTCAGCGGGCTTGTTCTTGGAATCGGCATCGTCGTTAGGGACCCCGAAAGCCCCGATCTTTCGAAACCCGGGATCGGTATTCGAGACGTTGGCGCTGAGTGTGCGCGTGGGACTCTTGAAACACACGATCCCTCGATGGCGCCCAAAACCGGTGATCGAAGATTGCACGTCAGGAAATGCCCCACTCAGATCGATGGCCTCACGGATTTCAGAAACGAGTACCTGTTGCTCTTCAAGGGATAGGTCTCGGGAGGTGCGGCGATCCAACTTGCCGGTGGCCTCGTTATAGCTGGCGAAGTTGATTCTGAAACCGACGGCATTTTCGCCGATGTCCATGAAGCCGATGCCCAGAGCTTCCAGAGCCCCGCGGCCGGTGTAGTAGCGGAGTGGGTCGTATCCCAACAGTGACATGACGCCGGAGTCGGTCTCCGGACAGATTCCGTCATCAATAATCGTCAACAATCCCTGAACGCCACCGGTCGCGAGAAAATCCAGGTGCTTGGTCTTCGCTGCCTCCAGAGGAGTCTTGCCATCAATCGCCCGAACTGGACGATCAGCCGCTCCTCAAAGCACCAGTAGAAAAATCTTTCTCGCCATGTATGTCCTTCTCCTTTGCCCGGACAAAGTCAATTTGGGAACTCAGAGTCTACGAAAGCCTTGGGTGTTCGTCAACAATACTCAAGTAACCGGGCCAAATTAGTCATCAGTTGCGTGAACCACAGACTCTAAGCTTTCATAGAGACGCTACGGGATGACAACGCCAGCAAGTTGTGAGATTTTTGGGAATACTGTATCGGCGGTACGAGCAAACTTCCTTCGGCTTACCTCAAGACAGGCCATGCCCTGACACAAATGGACTTCTGACAGTCCTTTTTTCGCAAGCTCTTGAATCGTTACAAGATCCCTGAGGTCGTAAGCAGAAATCTTTTAGGGTGATGGTTTCCTGCCGAACACTTCTTTGAGCAATGAGGTCACCTGGGCTGCGGGGTCTTTGCGGATTTTCTTTTCTTCTTCTCCCAGCATGTAGAACAGTCCATCCATCGTCTTGCCGACCACATATTTATCGAGGCTGAAATTCTGGTTTCCGGCGAGTGAGGCCGCCACCGAGTTCTGCATTACCTTGTCGTATTGCCGGATCACGCCCACTCTTTCCATCGCCTGATGAACAATCGGAGAAAAAGCTGCGGTCAACTGGTCTGAACTTTGTCGCTTGAAATAATCGGTGGCCGCAGTATCGCCGCCCGAGAGGATTTGGCGGGCATCCGCAAAGGTCATCCTGGTAACCGCTTTGATGAAGATCTGCTTGGCTGCCGGAGTTGCTTGTTCCGCGGCGCGATTCATGCCTACTTCAAGCTCATCGACCTGTGCGCCCATCCCTACCATGCGCATTCCCTTGCCGACAGCGCGCAACTTTTCCGGCAGCAAAATCTTGATGGCCAGGTTCTTCAGAAAGCCATCGGACCGGCCAGTGGCCGCAACGGCATTTCCGGTACTGATGGTGAGCGCTTCCTTCAACCCAGCCGCAATCTTGTCGTTGCTAAGACCGTGCGTTCCCAGCGTGGATTGCGCCTTCTTCCAGATATCATCGACCTGCGATTGAGCCAAGAGGTGGCTCAAACTTACTGTTAGAAATAGGAACGATGTTATGAGTTTTGTCATCGCTTACGAGCCAAGAATTTCGTAATTGAGTAAGTTGGTAATTGGGTAATTGTTGGTGGCGCAAATCTTTGAAATTACGCAATTACCAACTTACCCAATTATCAAATCAGTCTAGTTCTTTTCCTTTTCGGCTTCCTGAACACGGCGCAGTCCTTCGCGGGCAGCGGCGTTTTGGTGGTCGAGGCGCAGAACCAATCCATATTCATAGCGCGCGTTGCGGTAATCGCCGCGTCCAGCGGCATCATCGGCTTTGCGCAGCAGATCAGGAATCTCAGCGCGGGTGAAGCCATCGGCGCTCTCAGCATTGGGCGTCTCCGGCGGAGTCTGTGTAGCTTGTGCGGCCTTACGTTTTCGACTGTTGGCTTGAGTGGAATCAGCTTGCGAACTCTGGGGTTTTCCGCTGTCGGCGCCAGCACCCGGTGATTTTGTCGTTGACTCCTGGCTCACGCCAGCCGGCTTCTCTGTCTCCAGTTTTCCTGTAGCTTGATGAATGGCATCGCTGCCGTTGGCGACAGGAGGAACATTGTCCAGCTTGGCTGCAGGAGATTCGTGCGCCAGCGGTGGCGCAGTCGGCGTAGTCCCTCCCGTAGCATCACTACTCTTGACCTGTACTGGCTGAGAATTGCTTGCCGGGGAAGGTAACCACCGATTGCGGAAAAACCATGCTCCCGCAAGGCTCGCTGCAGCAATCAAGCACACCGCCAGAGTGATCCAAAGGCCGCGCCGGGGCCTGCGCACCGTGGTCGTATCGAGAAGATAATTTTTCCTGACGACCGCGGGACGAGGTGAAGCGTCCGGGGTCAACTGAGTGCCCAAAGGTGCAACCGGCGCCGACACAGGTTGTTGCACTTTTGTCGACGATGCCATAGCCGCAGCGTGGTCAGCGAACGCCTTCCGCATTTCTTCGCAGCTTTGGTAACGCTGATTCGGGTCTTTGGCCAGTGCCTTCTGGACGATGGCATCAAGTCCGCGCGGCAAAGACGGCAGTACGGCTGACGGAGGTATGGGATCTTCGTGGATCACCTTGTAAAGAACTGTCGTGATTCCCTGGCTGCCAAAGGCCCGCTCGCCGGTAATAAGCTCGTAGAAAACGGCGCCCAACGAGAAGATATCTGATCGGTGGTCTACGGCTCTTCCCGATGCCTGCTCGGGCGCCATATAGCTTGGCGTCCCCACCACCATGCCGGCCTGGGTCATTCCGGAATCACCCAGTTTGGCAATACCGAAGTCGAGGACCTTAATGTAGCCCTGCTCGGTGAGCATCAGGTTCGCGGGCTTTAAATCGCGATGCACCACGGCTCGCTGGTGGGCGAAGCCAACCGCACTGCAGATTTGGTCGATATAGGTAAACACGACCTCGAGCCGCGGACGAATACCGCCTGCCAGCCTTTGTGCAAGCGTTTCGCCCTCCACAAATTGCATGCTGAGATAGACCAGGTCGCCTTCTTGGCCAACGTCGTAGATGGTGATGATGTTGGGATGATCGAGGCTTCCGGCAGCCTTGGCTTCCCGCAGCAGACGCTCCAACAGTTCATCGCGGTTGGGCGCGTTGTGGTCCACCAGGATGGTCTTTAGAGCTACGGTGCGATCAATCACCTTGTCATGGGCCTTGTAGACCACACCCATTGCGCCGCGTCCTAACTCGGTATCGATGAGATAGCGGCTCTGCGTGACGACGGTGCGTCCGGCATCCTGAATTTCCTGGCGCAGGCGTGTATAACTGGCAGCGTCGGCCCACAGCAGTTCATACATGGGCTCGCAAGCGCCATGCTCGCCCGCGCGAATCCGGGGGCTGGCGCTGAAATCGAAACCGCCTGCGGCTTTCGCCAGTTTGTATATCTCTTCAGCAACCAGAATTCGCGGGACCTCAGGTGGGCCCTCTTCGCGAAAGAGCTGCGTGGATTCCACCACCTGCGTAGGAGCGTCTTCGCCCGTGGGTTGCAACCGGCGAGGAACAAGCCAGCGATTGACAGCCATTTTGGGCACAATGTGGCCTGCAAACGGTCCTTGATCAAATGTAAGCAGATTCAACTGCAAAGACTTGGCTGCAGCGAGAGCCCGTAGGGGGTTTTCAAAGAAGAGCAGCAATTTATTGTGATTGGCTTCAATGAATTTGCCTTCATTTTCCGCCACAACTTTGCCGAACAGGCTCGCAAAGGCACCTTCACTCCGCCAGATAACCTCGCGCAGCTTTCCCGTGGCGCCACCATAAGCCCACAAGTCCACGCACAGCGCAGCGTTAACGCCAGTGCGTTCAGACTCTTGGACGGTCTGTTGATTCGGGTGCAGGGATTCCATGGTGGCCCGTTCCAGCGATCTTGCTTAACGACGAGTGTAAACCCCAACCGACCCTAAATGTAGTGCAGACCAGGGCTTCCAGCAACAGGGTTCGACCGGTTGTCTGCTGAGAGAATCATCCCATAAGGCAAGACATCTTGTTCATTACCTTAGTCTTAATAACATTAGTGACTCTTGAGCCTTCTGAGAACTTCCTAACATATCGTAGCTTGACTTCAGTCGGAGCGTATTCTAACGTAGGCACGCCCCCAAAAAGCCTTTTTTCTTCCCATGATATTGCGAGAATTTACCATGGCTCGATCAGCCACCTTTGGACCCCGGAAGCATCTCTGGTTGTTCCAGATACTGGTTGTGGCCTTTTGTTTCGGTTTGCTTGCCGTCTCCGTGCAAGCCAAGGACGCTCCTCCCATCAACGCAATCGCGCTCTTTGATGGCCCCAATGGACCGGCTTATGTCCAGATCAATGGATTGATGATCAATGCCAAGACCGAGCTTCGAGTGTGCGATGGGGTCGCGAAACTCGACAAGAAGACTTATGACAAGTTGCCCAAGATTCAGCTTCAAGGGGCCACTTCTCTGGAGCGAGGGCAGAATGGAGTATTGTCATTGGCCGGCGCGCCAGGCGCGCCAGGCACGTCATGCGTGGTTCCGAGCGGACTGAAGTTTGATAAGAATGCCGAGTTCACCACTTCTGAAGCTGCAGATCAGGCCACTCTTCAGGGAACTGTCGTGAGCGCATCAGCAAAGCAAGCCCTCGAGCTTCCCGCAGTGAAGCCAGGCTTGCGCCTGGTGTTTGTTCCCGCACCGGACACCGAGCTGGCAGAGTATCTACGCGCCGAACGCGCTCATAGCATTCCTGGGTGGCGCGAATTCCTAGTTCGATATGATTCGTCACCCCATTCCGCTGAGGCGAAAAAGAACCTGGCAGCCCTGTTCGATGAAGCGGGGGAAGTTGCCTTTGCTGAATACCAAAAATCGGTGGCTGCACATCAGCCGGATTTGGCGCATCTGAAGCGAGCTATTGCACAGGCGGCGCAGGCCAATCATCTCCTCCAAGGAGATCCTTCTGCGGTCAAGATATTGGCCCAGGTGCGCGGTCAGTTGGACAAGCTCATTGAATCGGACCGGGTGGAGCTAAAAGCGTATCGCAAGGCTTTGGCTGAGCATACCCCAGGCTACGAGCACCTAACAACCGCTAAAAAACACATTGACCTAGTAGTGGAGGTAAACCCGAATTACAAACCCGCGCTCGATCTGCAAGCCGACATTTTCGACGAAACCCGCAAGTTTGAGACGGACCTGCAGAGCGCGGAGGCACTGGTGGCTTCAAGACGTTTTGACGAGGCGCTCACGGCGATTGCTTCCTATCGGTCCTTCGAAGCCGAAGAGCCCCGCATTCAAACCATTGTGACGTCGGCATTTAGTTTTCACTTCAATCGCGCGCGTGAACTCAGCCTCCAGCCTGACTGGGAGAAGGCCGTCCCGGAATTTCGCAAAGCTGCAGGCATTCGGGCAGACGACAAAGAAGCTGCCTCCGCCCTGAAGAATGCTGAAATCCAGTTGACCAACACTCGCAACCGGCAAGCAGTTGACCGCGCCCTGCAACAAAGCAAGTCTTACGCAGAAAGCAATCAACCGATTGAGGCTTATGAAGTGCTGGCGGAGCTGCCTGATGCGCAACGATCGATGGTTACCAGCGAGATGGAGGCGCTCAAAGCGAACTACAGTACCGCAGCCGTTCAGCGTGCTCAGAAGTTACAGCAGGTGCACCTGCCCATTCGAGGCCGCGCGGATGAAGATGCTGTGCGCGAGGCCTACGGCCTGCTGTCGCGGGCGGGCGGATTGGGCGATGATCCCTCGGTTCGGCTTAAACTCGACATCCTTTCTGACAAAATCAGCGCCTACTACATGGACCAAGCCAAGCGCTACCTGGATAAACCCCTGGCTTCCGGTGTGGGACTCGGCTGGCTCTATTTGGGCGAGGCGCAGCACTACAAGCCGAACCTTGAGACGGTGAAAGACGAGATGACCCGGTACGCGCCGGTCTATCAGTTGCGGGCCAAGCTTTCGATTGGCGTGTTGTTTCGCGACCAAAGCTCCCGCCGTGAGAACGCCGGCTTTGCCGACCAGCTTGCAGACGCTATCGCCACCAGTTTGGAGAGTTCTGGATTGGTAGCCAAGGTCATCCGCCAAACCGCAGAAAACCCCGCGAACGTGCAGCCTGGATTTATGCTGGTGGGCGAGGTGTTGCAGCATCGGCTGGTCAAGAATCCGACGCTTGAGACCCTTCCCTCGAAATATCGCGTGGGCACGCGCGAAGTCAAGAATGAAGCCTGGGTCACGGCCAATCGCGATTACGAAGCGGCCCAGCAGCAGTTGACCGCGGCCCAGCACGCGCTGACCGACCTCCAGACACACAATAAAAAGAAGGAGATTGCAGCCGCCAGCGATGCGGTCGCTGCGGCCCAGAAGGACGCCAACGAGAAACGCGCTAAACGCGACTCCTTGGAACCCACACGACCACAGGATGTTGTAGAAACTTATAACTATACCAAGAAGACGATCGATCTCTCGGCGGCGATCGAGCTGGCATTCCGTGTAACAGACCAGGGAGGTAACCTGGTCGAGGCCGGTGTGCCCATCCAGGTTGATAACAAGAAGACTTACTTGCTGGTGGAAAACGTAAAGCCGGAAGATACTGAAGGGGTGAAACAGCAGGGAGCGGCGCCTGACGAAAACCAGTTTGTAACCGACCTGGAAATCAAGGCGCGGGACGTGCTGATCAAAGCAGTGCGAGAAAAAATACTGCATCTTCCGGAGAAAATTCTGGCCGAGGCGCGCAAACGAGCCCAGCAAAACGACGCCGAAGGGGCCGCAGAGCAATACATCCTCTATCTCAATGCGGCTCCCGAGAGCCCCGCGGTGGACCGCAAGGAGGCCATAGGGTTCTTACGTGAACATTTCAATGTGGCACCGGCCGTGAGCGCGCAATCTCCTACACAGTCGCAACTCCGCTGATTGGTGTGGTTCTTTAGTTGCCTATTCAGAATCGATAGACGTTTGCAGAGTTTTTATGCGCTTTTAAAATCCTTGAGGAATTCCAGCAGCGCCGCATTGACTTCTTCTGGTCGCTCCTGTTGGATCCAATGGCCAGCGCCATCGATCAGCAGCGCGCGTTTCAGATTTGGTACGACTTCCGGTAGTTTCTCCACCGCACCCTCGCCGATTGGACCTCGAATTACGCCATCTCTCGTGCCTGCGATGAAGAGGGCCGGCTGCTGAATGGTTGCGCCATGCCAAGGAGCAGTAAGTTCCCAGTTGTAATCAATATTGCGATACCAGTTGAGTCCTCCGCGGAAGCCGGTGCGCTTGAATTCAGCAGCCATTACGGCAATGTCCGCATCGGTAAGCCACGACGGCAGTTGCTCCGGATCAATGCTATCTTCCAGAAAGCCCTTTCCTGGTTTCAACACCATCGATAGCTTGCTGCCGCGTGCGTCGCCTGATCCTCCATAAAGAACTCTGCGTATAGTCGAGGTCACATCGTGCTCGAACTCGGCTTCGGCCACGCCTGGAGTTTGAAAATATATCCAGTAGAAAGTATTCAACCCCTGGTGCTGAAGTATTTTGAGTGGAGGAGCCGGACCGCGTTGTCGATGAGGCACACTCATAGCCACCACGGCAGGGAAGACATCAGGGCGCATAAGAGCCGAGGTCCAAGCCACCGGCGCGCCCCAATCATGGCCCACGATGATCGCCTTTCGCTCTCCAAGGGCGGCAACCAAGCCGACCATATCACCCACTGTATGAAAGATGGTGTAGGAGCGGATGTCGGGAGGAGCGTCAGTTTGGCCGTAGCCTCGCATGTCGGGTGCGACTGCGCGGAAACCGGCAGCAGCAAGCGCCGGGAGCTGGCGCCGCCATGAATACCACAGCTCCGGCCAGCCATGGCAAAGCAGCACCAGCGGCCCTGCGCCTTGCTCGGCTACATGGATTTGAATTCCATTTACGGGGATTGTGTGGTGCTTGATTTCCGTTGCCATAATGCTTGTCTCCGGACTTTGCGGTAGAGATTCGGCCTAGTTACTTATACGGGAGCTTGTGCTCGTCCAGCCAATTGCGCACAATTTCCTCGAACGCTGCTTGCCGAAACTTGTACCAGGCATCCAGGAGCCCAAATCGGTCGACAGCACTGCGAAACCTACGAAAAGCGCCTGAACCATGGAGAGCGCCCAAGAGTTCGCGTTGCACGGGGCCATTCTGGGTATGTGCGAAGCGCTCCATTATGGCCCATTCGTGCACGTCAAAGCGGTCAGGCAATTGCAAAAACCGATCGCTCTCCAGGACCTCTCGTATCTTCGGCAGCATCTCGCGCTGCCACTCTGGCGCCTCGTCATCGTCACCACCCTCTTCAACCAGGAGCCGGTCTTCTTCCGTTACCGTGATAATTTCTCCGGTATCGGGATCAAGATAGGCTTCGCATTGATCGTTAAGAGCATCGATTGTATCGACGATCTCGCGCAAAGAAATCACAGGCGCCATATCAGTT
>DASZEU010000163.1:0-12209 GCA_035940535.1 Candidatus Angelobacter sp. | reverse complement strand
ATAGTGATTCGAAGGGCCAAAAGGTTTCACATTATCTTTTGCGTCTTTAGGAGTAAGGGAGAGCAAGCACGATGAATCGGCCACTCGATCATCTTACCGACGCTCTGATCGATCGATATGCAAGACAGGGCGCCGGAACCGCTTTCGAAACAGAAGATGCGAGCCTAGAAGGGCATCTTTCCAGTTGCGGACACTGTGTGGATCGCGTGTTGCAAGCTCAACGTGTTCATTTTGGACTCCTGGAGGCTGATCCTGTGGACCGCGCACCGTATCCAAATTGTCCGGAAGAGCAAGTATTACAAGAACTTGCGGCCGGCATCTGCTCTCGTGAAGTGGCCGTACCCACGCTTCAGCACGCAGCGCAATGCAGCCGTTGCGGGCCTTTGCTCAACCAATATCTTGAGGAATTCTCTGACGAGTTACTGCCCGAAGACCAGAACATCCTGAATCAACTGGCGAGCGGAAAACCGGCATGGCAGGAGCGGTTTGTGCGCGAACATGCTCTGGGGGCTGCTGCGCCGCAGACGAAGAAATCCTTTTTTGCAAGCCTTTGGTCCCAACAAACAGGCTGGTGGCCCAAAATGGCTTTGGCCGGAGCAATGGCTGCCGTGGTCGTGGCCATTACGGTGGGGCCTGACCTTTGGAGTCGGTTCGAACTCTACAGGGCAGATCGGTTCGTGGAGGCAGCTTATTTGGAGCGACGCACCACTGAAATGCGGCTGACAAACCTGCCTTATGCTCCCTACAACGCGCTGCCAGTTGAGCGGGGGGAAGACGATCAGCAATTGGGGTATGAACGCCCAGCTTTGTCGGACGCAAATGCCTTTGTGGGAAGGAAGCTCAAGTCGGGAAAGCTGAGCCAGCCCTGGCTGCAAATCCAAGGACGGGTCTCGTTATTGCAAGGGACAGCGCGCAGTCTGGCCGATGCCGAAGGGGCTTTGGCAAAAGCGCAGTCCAAAGAGACAGCTAATCCCAGCATGGAAATTGATCTGGCTGCGACTTATTTTGAGCGCGACAGCAAAAGCAAGCCTCCGAATCTGCAAAGGACAATCAATCTGCTGAATGAGGTTCTTCATCGACCGAAGCTGAGCACCCAGGAGCGTTCGGTGGCGTTATTCGATCTAGCCATTGCATACGAGAAAACTCAAGCCTGGGACATGGCTGTGCCACTCTGGGAGCAATACCTGCAAATCGATGCCTCAAGTCCCTGGGCCAAAGAAGCGGAGTCTCATCTGAAAGAAGCGCAATCAAAGCTCCGCCCTCCCCGAGCGCAAGGCTATGACCATCCTTCTTTTTTTTTGAGTCATCTTGCCACGCAATCGCTTCCGGCAGAAGTTGAAGAGTACCAAAACATCGCCTTGGAGTTATGGCTTCCCAGGGCGGTTGAAGATCCAAAGAGCGATTCATATAAGGCAATTGCCGCCTTGTCGAACCTGCTGGAGCAACACTCTGATCCCTGGTTGAAGGAACTGATTGCCAGACTTGGGCCAGGTGATCTGGCTGCGGTTCAGGCGCTGAGCGCGGCTATTTTGGCTAACGAAGAAGAACTGCACGAACAAGCTCTAAAACAGGCGAAGATCGCAGTCCGTATCTTTGCTCAGCATGGAAATACCCCAGGAGAGCTGCGAGCACAGCTCGAAGAAGTGTACGCCCTGCAGCGCTCCTTGCGGGCCTTCGATTGCCTGCACGATGCCACGTCCCTTGGAACCAGACTTTCCCGCGGCCAGTACCACTGGCTCCAGGCGCAGATCTCTCTGGAAAAAGCGTCTTGCCATAATTCCCTTGGGGAGTTGCAGCAAGCTACCGTCGACTTGGCCCGAAGCCTAAGCGTCGCAGAAGATTTCCACTTTCCTGTACTTGTTCTTCGCAATATTGCAATTTCTGCCGGAATCAAACGTCGCCAACACAAATATGATGAAGCCTGGAAAGAAGCGGTATCGGGGCTTGATCATTACTGGGAGGGAGCGTATCCCTCGGTGCGCCTTGAGCAACTTTATGCGGTAATGTGGCAATGTGCCAGGGACTCGGATTCTCTTTATGCTGCTGAAGCCCTATTGGTGCACACCCTCGACATGCGAGGTGATCCCAAGGCAGGCATCAAGAAGAATCGTCCCGTGGAGATCCTTCTTCTTTCGAGTTTGGCAAATATCTATACCGCACGCAAAGAGAATGTATTAGCAAAGGAGGAGGCTCGCAAGGCATCTTTACTGGAAAAAGAACTTGCTGATTATTCCGGAAATTACGGTTTGATTACCACGATCGAAATGGCCGACCTACAGGTTGGACACGGTGACCCCGAGTTTGCACTGTCCACTCTTATTCCCATTGGCGAGTTGCTCAAAAATGTCCAGAATAACTTCATATCTCTGAGTTACTTTCGCGTACTTGGAGACACCTATCTACGGTCAAAGAAGTTGAATGAGGCTACTGCCGCTTATCATTCTGCGATTCAGATCGCAGAAAGTACCTTATATTCGCTTAAGAACGACAGCAGACGCTTGCAATGGATGAAGGCCACCGACGAAAGCTACCGGGGCATGGTCCGAGTGCTACTGGAAGAAAAAAAAGATGGCGAAGCGCTGCAGTTCTGGGAGGAATACAAAGGCAGTATTCTCGCACGAGAGTCTCGTTTTCGAGACTCCGAGGAGGATGCTGCAATTAACAAGGCGAAAACTCAGTGGCAATTGAGCCAGAGATCTGTTTCTCCGTCTGATCAAACACGTTTAGTGTATGCGATTTTCGCCGATGGCCTGCAAATCTGGATTCTGAGTGGTAAGAGCGTTCAGAGCAAGTGGATCAAAATAAACCAAGTAGATCTGGTACGTGAAGTACATGAGTTCGTTGAGAAATGTGCTGCTTCAGGCTCAGATCTGGCGGAGATCCAGGCACAAGGACGAAAGTTGTTTTCCGTGTTCCTAGAGCCAGTCATCCTTCAATTGGCAGAGTCGCGACCCGTCATCGTTGAACTTGACCGGTCCGCCAATGCATTGCCTATGGAAGCGCTCATGAGTCCCGACGGCTGGTACTTTGGCGGCAGATATTCCATTGTCTATTCACCCGGGATGTTGATGGAAAAAATTATCCGGGCGCCTCAGGTGATTGGGCTGGGGGAATCGTTGCTGCTCGTGGATGCTTCACGAACGGATAGTGGCGGCTATTTGCCGGGGGATGAATTAGAGCGCAAGACCATTTCCCAGGTTTTTCCGAATTCAAAAATCATGGATGCTGACCATACCAATTGGGCACAGTTGGCGGGCGGGCTGTCTCAAAGCCACGTTTTTCACTTCATAGGGCACGGAAGGCCGGACGGAACGGGAGCATATCTGGTGCTGAACAAGAAAGAGTCGTTGAAGGCAAAAGATTTTTCTCCAGAACTCTTGCAAGATTCGCGCCTGGCAGTCCTGTCAGCATGTTCAACCGGTGTCGGAGGCGAGAATGGGTTGCTGGATACCGACAATCTGGTCCACTCTTTTCTTTCGGGAGGAGTACCAAGCGTGATTGCCAGCCGCTGGAACGTAGATTCTGAGAACACTGCTAAACTCATGAGCAGCTTTTACCGGCATCTGGAAAAAAGAGAGACTGTGGCGCAGTCCATATCCGAAGCGCGAAAAGAGATATTGAGCACCCAGAAACACCCTTACTATTGGGCCAGTTTCAACCTGTCGGGAAGGGTCAACTAACCTCTCCATCTTGGTTGCCCGATGGTGGCCGTCGCGACTTTCAAGACGTAATATGAGTTGAAGGGAAAACCAGCATTATTCCGTCTAAGAGTTGCAGGAGAGGATCATGAACCGACGCCAGCTTTTAAAAGGACTTGGTGTTTTGCCAATTGCCGGAGCAATGGGTTGCGCCGAAGAAAGCCCGAGACCGGTGCCCGGCCGGCAGTGCCATACATTGCAGATCACCCTGGAGGGAGCATTTGCGGTTGTGCTACGGCGACAGCAGGGACAATATAGAGTGACAGCATTCTCGCCTGCCTCGCCGACCGCCCCTCCAAAGGACGTGGATTGTCCCAAGGATCTGTTTCCGATCGAACCCCATGAATTCAGCTTCAATGGGAAGCAGCAGCCAGCCGGAAATTATCACTTTGAATTATCGCCACAGGGGCTGGATGCGACCCCAAGGCCTATTATTGATATCGGCTTCCGCGACTTCACGGCGGAGACGGAGCGCTGGCGGCTGGCCAATAATTTTGTCACCATCGACCTTCCTACGCCCAAAACAATCTCTTTTTACGGTCAACCGGACGTTGTAGTGTTTGCCTTCCCTGCCGGTGCTCACAGGACCGGCCAGATGCCTAGCAACCACATCCTCGAATATCAGGTGAATGATCCATCCCAAATCAAGATGGTCTGCAGAGGATTGAAGGACCCTTGTGTACCTTCCTCAAAGTCCACTCCAGATGTGACTAGATATTCGTTTTCGGTGGGGCTGCTTCCCCAGAGAGATCGTGATGGGCGACATGCCGTGAAGTTTTTTAACTACCTGCTCTGTGCATTCTTTCCAGACCTGGTCAAGGCTTACTCGCTTTCTCACGCAGGTTACGGAACTGCCAACCCTGCAGGCACGCGTGGAGCTGAACTAGAAGAACCCAACGAAAGAATGGTTCCAGCGGTCTGGAAAAATACAAGTTCGGTTCCGCGATTGCTAATGGTCTCAGAGGCTGTAGACTGCATTGCCGGCGGCATAATCGTGACCACGGATCGAGGACCCACGTCCTGAAATTAGTATTCAGTTTCAGAGAAGAAGGAGCCACCGAGGCGGGCTGCGCTTGCAAAATCTAGCAAACCAGCCCGCTTTGGTTTGGATTGAGAATTTCTGGCACGCGAGTATTTACACCAGGGCTTAAATCCCCAATACTTTTCAGTTAAGCTTTACGTGAAAATTCCCGATTAACAGGTTTGTCTGTAAGCGGATGAAACCCTGTGTCGCCCCGCTGGGGCTTGTCGTCTATCTTTAATCTTTTCCCAGCGTTACCACGCTGGGCTAAATTCTTAACGCGCCTCCGGCGCTAAGTATCTTAGGCCCTAACTAAGGTCCTAACTGGTTCGCGCCATTTCATACAGATACTCGACATATGAGCGAGTTGCTCCATCGATTCCTTGAACCTTAGGATTGGCTGATTCGATTACGTAGTATTCATCGGGTGCGTGGGCGCCGCTGCCGTGGCCCAGGCCGAAGTGTCCGGCGGGCATTTTCAAGGGATTGCCGGTGAATACATATCCTGGCCAGGAACCGGCGAGTCGCGGCATTATGATTGGATCAATCCCTGAGCGTCGGTAAACTGCCATCTGGGCACGAATCAGGGAGGAGTCTGCCGGAGTGCTGGTGGGATCGTATCCGCCTGTCATGTTGACTTCAATGTCGCCAAAACCTCGTTTCGCCAAGTGGGCTTTGAGCGCGGCGAGCGCCTCGGCAGCGGTCATGTCGGGTACGAGCCGGAGATCGAGCTTGGCTACCGCTTTGTGAGGCAATATGGTTTTGCCTCCCGGCCCTGTATATCCGCCTACCAGGCCCTCGATGTTGACGGTGGGCTGGGAGACCAGCATCTCCAGCGCTTCGCGCCAACTCACATCGTGGATCCAATGTTCTATGCCGAGTTGCTTCTTGGCGCCTGCCTCATTGACGCGATTCGCGGCCACCGCAATCATCTTCTTCTCGGCATCTGAGAGCGGACGCACCTTGTCGGCATAATGATCGATTGCCGGGGTATTTCCATCAGCGGATACCAGCGTAGAAAGGGCTTGCACCAGATGCCATGCCGGGCTATCGACGCGCGCCTTGTTGCTCGAATGGATATCTCGCTGGGGGCCACGGCCCCAGCGCTCTCCGCTTGATACCAACTCAAGCTCCACGACCCCCTTGGCCCCCAAGTCAATGGTCACCTCGCCGCTCAGGTCTTGTGAGGGAAACGGCATGAATACGCCATCACAGTGTTTCAATGCAGCTACCACTTCGGGCCGCTGCACCACCTGTTGAAAATGTGGCGAACCAATTTCTTCTTCGCCTTCGGCGACAAAGACCAGATTGACTGGGAGCTTCTTGCCGGCGCCATGGATGGCATGAAGCGCAGCCAAGAACGTGGCTTCTGGACCTTTCTGGTTTACGGCGCCGCGACCGATGATCACTTTTCCCAATCCGGGTTTATCGACTAGCGCAGCTTCGAACGGCGGCGACGACCATTCAGAGGGATCGACCTGCTTCACGTCGTACATGAAATAGAGGCCCAGCGTGCGGGGAGCGCCAGCGTCGAGGGTGGCGAAGATTCCGGGATGCCCGTCGGTGGGCACCTTGGTCACTTGATCGAATCCCGCGTCACGGAGCATGCGCATAGTCAGGTCGCAGCCTTCAGCCATACCGCGATTTTCGGCGGCGATCGAAGGCTGGCGAATCCATTGCTGGATACGCTGCACAGCTTCGTCATGGCGCTTTTCGATTTGGGTCCAGATGGGCTGCAAGCCGGCATCCTGGGTCTGGGCAAATTTTGGGAAAGTGAGCGCGGCGGCGCCGGCAGCAGCGGAGGTGATGAAGTCTCTACGATTCATGGCGGAAAGGATAATGAAAGCCGGGTGGGCTGTCCAGCCGAGTGAGCGCCTAAAAATCGAGGGTTCTGACGAACTGGCGGACTGTTTTACAATTATCATTTTTGATAATATCGTAAATCTGGAAGCGGTCTTTTTTGTGAAGCGCTGGCCGGTTGAATTTTATAGAGATGCGGTCGGCCATGAGCCGGTCAAAGAATGGCTCGAAAACCTTCCTGAGGAGGTTCGAGGCAAAGTTATGGCCCGGATCGACCTGCTAGCTCAATATGGCCCTACGCTAGATTTCCCTTACACCTCCCAGATCGAGGGCAGGTTGCGGGAGATACGAATGCGTTTTGGCAAGACCCGATATCGTGTGCTGTATTTTTTCAACGACGACCGAACAGCAGTCCTTTTGCACGGATTCACTAAGGAGACTGCGACCGTACCGGAATACGATAAAAATGTAGCCGGGGCTAGGATGAAAGACCACATAGGTCGAGTAAAACGGAAAGGCTCTTCTCTAAGGGATTGAGGCACAACATGAAAAGTTCTTGGGATGCTTACTTGCAAAGACAGATGAAAAAGCCGGGCGTTAAGAGGGCGTTTCAACAAGAATCCAAAGTTTTGAATATTGGGATCTCTCTGGCTAGAGAAAGAAAGAAGAAGGGACTCACGCAGGAGCAAGTGGCCAAAAAGATCGGAACCAGCATTCCACAGGTTAGCCGGACAGAACGTCGTCCGGACCACTCGAATGTCCAAACGTTAATGCGCTATGCATCCGCCATGGGTTTGCAACTAGATGTGCGGTTAACTGGAAAGCATTAACAATTCTGGCCACAAAGAGGAAAGGCGTTTGACGCGGCAAGTTTGAATCTGCAATTTCTCAGTGTGGTTTCGACGACCGTTTCAACACTTTTTGTGCGTTCTAAGACCCTCAACCGTTGGCCCCGCCTGCACCCATCGCGCTTTGTTGGCCCGCGCTTACCGATGCCCCACCCAATGCTTCCATCAGGCGTTGCAGATCAAAGGCTTCCTTAACCACTCGCTGATTGTAATAGACAAGCACCAGGGCAATGGTCAGCAAGGGAAACACCAATTTCTTGCATTCTGGCCTTGACCTGGAATGCGGCAACGGCTATAGTTGCCTCGTAATGCACGGTTCCCAGAATATCGCGATGATTGCGACCATGGCCATGTGCTCCACAACCACGTGCACAGGTACATGCACACGCATGCGACATTCTGGCGAGTCGGCGGTTTAAAGCACTAATAAGCTAAATTCCAAACCCACTCGCCAACGGCGGGTGGGTTTTTTATTTGGCGCAAAGGTGAAAAGGAAATGAGTCACGAACACCAAGACGATGAAGGCTGTAACTGGCAGGTAATCGTACCAGCCACCTCGGCCAATCTGGGCTGTGCTTTTGATTGTGCCGGACTGGCTTTGAAGCTTTATTTGAAAGCCTCCTACACTTCTTCCCGCTCTTCCGACGGTCTGAGTGTGGAATATCGAGGCGCGACTCCTGATCGCATACCGCTCGATGATTCCAATCTTGTCCTTTCTGCTTTTCGCCATGCTTGCGCTCATCTCGGCAAAGCCGTTCCTCATGGACATGTCCAGGTTGAAAGCGAGATTCCCGTTGGCGTGGGGCTGGGCAGCAGCGCCGCGGCCGTGATCTCCGGTCTCTTGTTAGGAGCGCGATGTTGTGGCGAAGATGTTCCGGCAGAGCAGGTTTTACGCTGGGCCGAAGAAATTGAAGGCCATGTCGATAATGCTGCGGCAGCCTATCACGGTGGGTTGGTCTTTGCGCTGTGCAACAACACGGACAAGATTGTTACTTTGAAAACCGACTTTCCTGAGCATATCAAGCTGGTTGTCGTGTCCCCGTCAGTAACCGTTCCAACACACGAGGCGCGGCGTGTGCTCCCAAAATCTTACGAACGCGAAGACGTTCTGCATACGCTCCAGCGCACGGCTTTGCTGGCGGCTACCTGCTTTTCAGGAAGATTTGATCTCTTCCCTGAATTGTTTGACGACCGGTTGCACCAGCCTTATCGCCAGCAACTTGTGCCGGGAATTGCCGAGGCTTTGCAATTTCGTCATGAGGGCCTTTTGGGCGTTGCGATCAGCGGATCAGGCTCATCTGTGATCGCCGTGACCGTGGCCCATGAAGTTTCAATCTCTGAATGCCTGCAAGGAATTTTTGCCAAGCAACAAATCCAGTCGGAAGCGTTGATCACTTCGGCGGACAACCACGGTTCGGCCGTCACCTGTCTCGAAAAGGCGGCAAATGCAATGGGAGAAAGAATATGAGTAGGAAGCGGTTGATTGTAATGAAGTTCGGAGGCACCTCTGTCGGAAATGCGGAGCGCTTTCGGCAATGTGCGGAAATCGTGCGCGAGGCCGCCGAAAGAGACCGGATCATTGTCGTGGTTTCGGCGGTCGCCGGAGTCACCGATGTGATCCTCAAGACCATCGAGGCAGCCCGGCAAGGGGATGCGGTCGCCACCGATGCGGCGCTTGGAAAACTAGAGATGCTGCATCGTGGAGTTATCGCAGAGTTGTTCCGTGATGACCAAGCACAAGGAGTTTTGCGTTTTGTGGATCAGGTGCTTGAGCAACTTCGCAGTTCCTGCCATGCGTTGCTGACGCTGCGCTCCCAAATCTCCAGCGAGACCAAAGATTCTCTGGCTGCTCTGGGAGAGCGTATCTCGGCCTGGGTGCTGGCCAGCTATTTAGGCCTCACGGGGGGCGACAGTAAGTTTGTGAGGGGTGAAGATGTAATCGTGACCGACAGCAACTTCGGCAATGCAGCTCCTGACATGCAGGCGACTGCCGAACATTGCCAGGCTGTGCTTCTGCCAATCGTAGGTCGCGACGCGATACCTGTGGTTACCGGGTACTGCGGCGCAAACAAGAACAGACAGACCACCACTTTAGGGCGCGGCGGCTCCGATTATTCTGCCACCATCATCGGCGCCGCCGCTGCCGCCGACGAGGTGTGGATTTGGACCGACGTGGATGGTGTGCTGACTGCCGATCCGCGCATCTGTCCCGAAGCTGCTACCTTGCCGGAAATTAGCTTCGCCGAGGCCATTGAGTTGGCCTATTACGGAGCCAAGGTCATTCATCCCAAAGCAGCCTATCCAGCCATGGATGCCGGACTGCCGGTGTGGATCAAGAATTCGTTTCGTCCGCATGTGCCGGGGACAAAAATTACTGATGCAGCAGCCTCGTTCAACTCTCCGGTAAAAGCCGTTACGTGTGTTAACCACGCGACCTTGATCACGCTGGTGACCCGGCGCGATGTGCACTCCGCCGAACTGTTCGGAAGGCTGTTCCTGCGCCTGGGCCAGGAGCAGGTTGATCTTTTGTTTGCCACCCAATCATCCCCCGAACACGCGTTGGGACTGGTGGTGCGCAAAGAAGATGCGGCGCGCGTGCTGCATTTGATCCACAACGTCTTTCGCATTGAACTGGCGCAAGGCGTGGTCCTTCCACTGGCGATACAGAACGACATTGCGGTGATTGCCGTGCTGGGCGAATCGATGCGCGGGACTTGCGGAATTCTAGGCCGCGTGTTCTCCGCCGTGGCCGGACAACAGGTCAGTGTAATCGCGGTCGCCCAAGGGGCAAGCGAGTTAAGCATCTGTTTCGCCGTGCCCTCGGCGAGCGCAGCCGATGTTGTGCGCGCGGTTCATCGTGAATTTTGTGAGGGAGAGGAGTTCGCCATCACTCCGTCGCACGCAGACACATCTCTGGTAGTGGGTGTGCGATGAAGACCATGACTAACACGCTCATCGGGACCCATGTACTGCGCTGTGTCCACTGCGGCACGGTTCAAAGCAAAGTTGACCGCTTGTTCCGATGCTCTGAATGCAGCGAATTGCTGGAAGTAATTTATCCGGACTGGGCCACAGCCAGCGCTGAATCCAACCAGCGACTCAGGAAACTATGGCAGGAACGCCGGCTCTCAACGGCTCCTGAAGATGTGAGTGGAGTGTGGCGGTATCGTGAACTGCTGCCACGCGTGGAGCCGCAGCACATTGTGACCATGAGCGAGGGTAATACTCCGGTGATGCTGCTCAAAAAATCGGCCCGCGCTCTGAGGCTTTCTCATCTGCTGGTGAAGCATCAAGGCATGAATCCAACCGGGTCATTCAAAGACACAGGCATCTCCGCCGCCATCTCCATGGCCAAAGCTGAAGGCTTCTCGTGGGTGGGCTGCGCTTCCACCGGAAACACCTCGGCCTCAGTGGCTGCATACGCGGAGCGCGCAGAGATGAAAAGCCTGGTTTTTCTTCCCGTGGGCCAAGTCTCTTCCGGCAAGCTGGCGCAGGCGCTGGAGTACGGCGCAACCGTAGTTCAATTGCTCACCGACTTTGATGGATGCCTCAAGCTGCTGCATGAGGTCGTGCAACACTTTCCCGCCTATCTGTTGAACTCGGTGAATCCCTATCGCCTGGAAGGACAGAAGACAGTCGCGTTTGAGTTGATGGAGCAGCTCAACTGGAGCGTTCCTGACCACGTAATCGTACCGGGAGGGAATCTCGGTAACTCGTCGGCGCTGGGCAAAGGCTTTTTGGAACTGCTGGAATTGGGATTGATCAGCACGGTTCCCAAGGTCTCCATCATCCAGGCCGCCGGAGCGAATCCACTGGTGCGCACCATGCGCGAGAACCAGGGCAAGGAATTGGTCCGCGTCAACCCCGAAACCAGGGCCACGGCCATACGCATCGGCAACCCGGCTTCGTGGAGAAAAGCGGTGGCCGTTCTGAAGAACACCTGCGGAACCTGCGAAGAAGTGAGCGAAGACGAAATTTCCCTGGCCAAGGCTGACTTGGGCGCCGAAGGCATTGGATGCGAGCCCGCCTCAGCCACCACGCTGGCGGGACTCAAGAAGCTGGTTCGTTCAGGATTCGTCAAGACGTCAGACTCTGTGGTTTTGATTTTGACCGGACATACATTGAAGGACGTTGATTACATGCTTAAAGCCCAGGGCAGCCGTTTTCTTGGCCCGATCGAAGCTGATGCTGGAACTGTTGTAAGAACATTGGAGCGTATTTATGCGGACAATTGAAGAAACGATCTTGATCGAACCTACTCCTCTTCACCAGACCCGGGAAGTGCGAGTCGGCATTGTTGGCTACGGAACCGTGGGACGGGCCACAGCGGAAATTCTTGCGCTCAATGCCGAAGAGATCCAACGCCGCACCGATGGTGTCTCCATCCGCGTGACCAGGCTGTGCCGCAAAGGCGCTCGCAGCTCGGAGGTCGGCGTGAACGGCATCGCCGTGGTGCCGAATTGGGAAAAAGTAGTGCATGCCGATGACGTTGACATCGTAGTTGAAGCCATAGGCGGCACGGATGTGGCTTATCAGGTAATCCGTGCGAGCATCGAGAAGGGCAAGGCAGTGGTGACCGCGAACAAAGCGCTGATTGCACAGTTTGGCGAGGAGTTGTTTGCACTCGCCGACCAGAAGAAGCTGCCGATCGGGATTGAGGCCAGCGTTGGCGGTGGCGTGCCGGTGATCCGCGCCATATCAGAGGCATTGGCCGCCGATCGTGTGCAAGCTGTCTATGGGATCGTGAACGGCACCGCTAATTTCATCTTGACGGAAATGGAAAACCACGGCGTAGAGTTCGGCGAGGCGCTTCGCCAGGCGCAGGAAGCAGGCTACGCCGAA
>DASZEU010000162.1:0-20053 GCA_035940535.1 Candidatus Angelobacter sp. | reverse complement strand
GATGGAGTTGATGGTGCAGGACCATCCTTTTTCAAAGGTCGCCAGAGAATTGAATGAAAGAGGCTTTCAAACCCGCAACGGCTCTCCGTGGAGTCCGGTGACGGTGTTCAATATGCTGCCTAGACTGATCGAGGTCGGCCCTAAGATTTTTTCCAGCGATGATTGGGAAGTTCTGAGAGCAAAATTTCCCAGGAATCTTTAGGACAAAGGCAATTCACCGCAAAGGGCGCGAAGGACGCCAAGGAAAGCAAGCGGGATTTACTACAGCGCGGCAAGCCGCAATCAAAACCCTACCGCGGATTACGCGGATATGCGCGGATTCGGTTTAACTAAAGCCCCAGCAGGGGAATTATTGAGCTCAGCACGTCAGTGGATTCTTGCTTTTGTTTTCCTTAGCGATCTTTGCGACCTTTGCGGTAAAAGGCTGTTTACTCAGTCGGTGACTCTCAAGCCTTCGGTGGCTACCTTTGCTGCGAGCACCTGGCATCCAGTCTTGCGAATTGACTCCGCCACTTTTTCGCGGGCCTCTGGTTCGGTTAGGAAGACTACGCATCCTCCGCCGCCTGCACCGCAGACTTTGGCGGAGAGGGCGCCGCTCTGGATTGCAGCGCTGACAACTTTTTCGATCAGCGGCGTGGTGATTCCAGGGGCGTTGGTTTTGCGCAACTTCCATTCTTCCCGCATGAGCCGGGCAACGTTTTGCCAATCACCCTGAGCTACTGCCTGATGCATGGACTGCGCGATTTGCGAAATACGCTCGAAGTTGCGGAAGATGCGGCGATCACCGTTGATGTGAGCCTTGAAGACTTCCCAATTATTGATACCCGACTGGCGCGGCACTCCCGTGTAGGCCAGAACGAAGCGACGATCAATCTCTTCGGCAGCGATCCCAATGACCTCTCGATGAATGCCATCTGGGTCAAGGTGAATCGCACTCACGCCACCATAGAGCGCGGGATAGTAATCCTGGCAGCCGGTGGGCACTCGAATCACCTGGGCTTCAACGTTCTGGGCAATCACGCGTATCTGTTCATGATCGAGTTTTCGTCCGGTGAATTGGGCCAGGGCGGCAGTTGTGGCGATCATGAGCGCCGACGATCCGGAGATGCCTGCTCCCGCGGGAGATTCAGAGTTGGTCTCCAGTTCCAGCCCGCATTCAGGAGCAAAAAACCTTAGGAGCTGCACGGCCAATCCGTGCTTGTATTTGCGTGCCGAGCACAGCTCGGTGAGGCTGGCGAACTCTTCTTCACGCTTGCTATCGACCGAGCGCAAGCGGATGCGCTTACCTGCCAGGCGAGTAATGCGACAGCGCGTGAGTACATTGACGGCGAAATTGACCGTGACTGCTCCCGGATGAAAAAGGTAGAGCGGCCATATATCCAGGGTGCCTCCGGCAAAGTCAACGCGGCAGGGGGCTGCGGCCTGGCAGGAAATCTCAGTTCGGGAAGGCGCGCCGGTGCTCATTCTTCAGTAAGGAATTTCGCCATGTTCCGGAATTTATTGTAACGGTCGTCAACCAGTGTAGAAGCAGGCACAGACTTCAACTGGCTGTAATGGCGGTGGAGTACCTCATCCACCAGGGCGGCTGCGGCATCGTGATCTGCGTGGGCGCCGCCATCAGGCTCAGGGATAATCTCATCGATAATGGCCAGCTCTTTTAAGTCCAGAGGCGTAATGCGCAAGGCCTGAGCGGCAATTTCTTTTTTGGAGGCATCTCGCCACATGATGGAGGCGCAGCCTTCAGGTGTGATCACCGAATACACAGAATTCTCCATCATGAAAACGCGGTCGGCCACAGCCAGGGCCAGCGCGCCGCCGCTGCCGCCCTCGCCAGTAATGGTGGTCAGAATAGGAACTTCAATCCGGGCCATCTCACGCAGGTTGCGGGCGATGGCCTCGGCCTGCCCGCGCTCTTCTGCGCCCAGACCAGGAAAGGCGCCCGGAGTATCCACAAAAGTCAGAATAGGCCGCCCAAACTTTTCCGCCATTTTCATACAGCGCAGCGATTTGCGGTAGCCCTCAGGATTAGCCTGGCCGAAATTCCGATAGACGCGTTGCTTGGTATCGCGGCCCTTCTGGTGGCCAATGACCATGACCTCATCGCCATGATATCGGGCCATGAAGCACACTACGGCGGGATCATCGCCGAAAGAGCGGTCACCATGAATCTCACTCCAGTCGGTGAACAGGCGCTCCATGTAATCAAGCGTAAAAGGGCGCTGTGGATGGCGCGCAAGCTCCGTTTTTTGCCAAGCATTCACCTGGGCGCGAATCTGTTCGCGCAGGAACTGGACCTGATGCTGGAGATGCTTAAGCTTTAAGTGGGCGTCCTGGTCACTGCCCGCCTTGGCCTCAAGATGGGCAATCTGCTGTTCGATGGCTGCCAACTGTCTTTGTGCTTTAACTGCCGGATCCAATCGAGCTCCTGGGGCGCAGTACTTTAGCCGTCAGTACTTAGTCTAGAGTGAACCTCGCAAATAAGCCAGAGGGGCATCTTTTTTGTCATTGCTCCTTGATTTGGGAGAGCCGCACGGTGCTCTGCTTGCCGTTCGCAAGGCGGACCCTCACGATGTTCATGACGGGACTCACGTAAAGAACGGTAGCCTTGCCACGACCCAACAACACTACTTCCTGTCCTTTGCTGATTTTATTGGCTTGTGGATTGATTTGCCGGTGGTCTGGCTTGGACTGCGAATCCGTCGGATCACTAGTGTTGTTTCTTTCGAGGAACTGCTGCACAGCCTGGCGGTTCATCTTATTGGCGGCCGCAAAGGCGGTCTTTGCCGCCTTCGAATCACCGGCATCGCGGGCATTCCGTCCTTCCTTATATAGATGATGCGTCTGATCGGTAATCGCCTGCACCTCGCTGGGAACAATCTGTATCTCGGATGTCCCGCCATTCGAGAGTTTCACCTGCACGTTGGCGCTGGGATATCCGGCTTTATCTTTACGTCCTTTTAAGAATTTATCTTCAACGCTGATGACCGGAAACTTCTTCTTGATCTCGCGGACCAATTGATCTTTGGCCTCAGGAGTGGCAGCCGAAATCTGGGCCGCTGAATAATCAGAGATCGTGGCCGCGGGTTTGCCCTCTTTGATCTTTTCATCCACGCGCTCAAGATTCTTTTGCGGACGCAATCGCTCGAACCTGGCGCCCGGCACGCGCGCCGCGACCGACGACAGCTTGGTCTCCAGCTTCGGAGCATTTTCCGCCGCCAGTCGCTCGTTCTCAATAGCCGACTGCGTGGGCTGCAAGATTTGGCGTCCGCTTCGGAAATCTTTTCTGCCAACTCGCTCCCGCTGGGTCCGCGTTAGAGGCTGAGGCTTACCTTGCAGCTTGGACTCATCCTGCAATCGTACGCGGTCGGAGACCTGCGGCCGCTGTCCGGCAACGGGATGAGACTGCTCCTGCGTGCGGACGATTTCCGGTTTCTGCTGAGCCTCTGCACGTCGAGTGTCCAGGCCCTCACGTTTCTTGTGAGGGGTGAGACTGCGTGCCAACAGGTCGAAAAGGCCAAGCCGTTTTAGAACCGAGGCAGTATCTGCCCTATTATTTGATGGAGAAGACATAAGAGACTCCTGGAAAGATATGTGAGTTGGTTGTGAATCGAGTGATCTAAGGACAATTTCGCGATATTGAAAACGATGATGTTACGGCAGACAAATGCAAAGAGCCTTTACCACAGCGCTGCAAGCCGCAGCCAAAAGCTCAACGCTGATGAACGCTGATTTGAACGGATTACCGCTAATGGGTACCAGTCCGGCGCAAGCCGGACGCATGAAAATAGCCCGCCGTTTCAACGGCGGGAAAGAAACGCGGATAAAGCCGAGTCCCCCTTCAGAGCCTGTACTAAAGTGCAGCCGAACGGGGACGACTGAAAATTCTCGCGGCCTGAGATAATTTCAGCACACAGTAGTACAGAGGAGAAAGCAAGACGCTTTTGGTTTTCAAATTGCAAATTACAACTTCAAAATTTCAAATCTACTTCTTGGGCTCCGGCTTAGTAATCCGGTAGGCTGGAATCGGGTCGCCATCGTCGCTGCTCACCTCTTCGAGGGTGAATGACCAGTTCGCAGCAGCATCATTCGCTTTGAGCGTCTCTTTGGGCACGGGCTTGAGCAAGTCCGCGCTGATTTTTGCATTTGGACCGGGTGTAAATGCAGCTACATCGGTGGCCGAAGGACCATCGAAATACACTACAACTCTTAGACCCTCAGGAGAGCCCAGGAAATACACCATCCTGCGCTCCGCTTTCTGCTCCTTCAGCTTCAAAAACGGACCGAGATCACCATCTTTCGAGAGCGTGGTCCAGCTTTTATCATCGACAAACACAGCCAGGTAACCCTCCAGGCTCTGATGTTGAGTCAGGCTGGCAGCGTTAAAGGCTAACCGCGCATAGCGAAGCGCGGGATCGTCCTTCGAAGGTTGATTTTGGGCCACAGCGAGCGATGCAACCAACAAGATTAGAGCCATGCACGACGTTTTCATAAAGACACCTGACCTGTTTGAAATTGCCAAAATTGCCAAGATTGCCAGAACTGCCAAAATTGAAAACCACACTCGGCTTCTTGATCCCCTTGGTTTTCAAATTACAAATTGAAAATTAGAAATTAAAAATCACTTCGCTGCCGGCTTCACCAACTCTACATCCAGCGTTATCTGAACATCATCGCCGATCATTGCCGGCAGAGCGCTTACTCCAAAGTCTTTGCGGCTGACGGTCGTGGTGGCTAACGCGCCGATATGCGAGTTGCCGCGCGGGTCCTTGGTTGGACCATTCGGGCCGTCCACGTCGAGCACTACTTCTTTGGTCACGCCGTGAATGGTCAGGTCGCCAGCAATTTTCATCTTTCCTTTTCCGGCGGCTTCCGCGCGCTTTGATTTGAACGTGATTGTGGGATATTTATCGACGTCGAAGAATTTTGCACTGCGCAGATCGTTGTCCCGCATTTCAACCCGGGTATTCAAGGAAGTCGCATCAATGGTGACATCGATCGCGGTCTTCGACACATCCGCAGGGTCGTATTGGACTGTGCCGCTGGTTTTCGTGAACGCTCCACGAACCGTCGAAAGTCCCATGTGGCGAACGGCAAACTGGCTGGCCGTGTGGGCCGGATCAATCTGCCAGGTTTCCACCTGGGCAGACGCTGAAATCGCTAAAAGCAACGAGGTGATAAGGCTAAATGCAAGTTTGAGCATCTTCTAAGTTCCTTTTCTATTGAATTGTCATTCTATGTTTCAGCAGCCACGATAATCAACCCGGCGCGTCAACTGCGATCTATGGCCTTATTGCGTACATTCAGCAGGATCAAGAAATATTTTACCGGCACGAAAAAATAGTTGTTGTCCGCTCTTTAAAACGGTGGCATCCGAACATCCATCCACTTCCTTCGAGGCATGTTTGGCCACATCATAGATGAGCAGATGCTTCTTAAAGGCATCGGTGACCACTACCATGTCAGATTGAGCGGTGGGTGTAAGGCTGTCTTCATCCTCGATGTGCGTGAGGAATTGAAGTTCTCCGCCGGAAAGCTGGTATAGGCCCTTGCGCTCGCCCTGGCCGCCAAAAACGAAAATTCCATCGCCGCTTTGGACAATGGAGTTGCAGCCGTCCAACAGTGTTGTCATAGCACCGGTGCGGAGGTTGAAACTCTTGAGATGATTGTCATCCTCTTCATCATAAGTTCGCGCCAGTATGGATTTTCCGTCGGGAGCGAAGGCCAGCTCCCATCCCGAAGATTCGGTCTGCAGGTGATAGGGCCGTCTCCATCGCCGCATCACACGGCGGTCAGAGACGCGCAGTGCGATCAGCGTATCGGTCTTGTCGGAGAACTGCCAAAAGGCCAGGAAGGCTCCGTCTTTGGAGACGGCTAACCCCGCAGCTTTGCCTGGATAGATTCGTTCGGGGGCTGCGCCTGATCGCAGCCGAACGATGCCTTTTGTTGAAGTCGCGTAAGCGCTGCTTTTGGTCCAGGCGATGCTTCCGCTATCCATATCTCCGGCTATGGTCTTCATCTCTCGGACCAGCCACGAGTTCCCAGCTTTCGATACAGAGACAAGCGGTCCGGAAACATAAGCCGCCGATTCGCCTTCGACTTCCTTGTGCAGGCTATAAAGCAGCAGCCGGTCTTCCCAGGGCGAAGGACGAACTGCAAAAGTCTCTTTCGCCCCAGAAATCACCGGGGCTTTCTCTGCGCCCAACAAGGCAGAAGCCAGAAGAATTACACCCGAACAACTGGCAATCGATATTTTTGCAATCATGGTTTTAGCGGCGGCGCGTCCAGTGTATATGGTCTTGGTGCTGGCTTGCCAGCGTTGCATTGTCGACCGGCCTTCCGTCCCGGTAGAGCTGCCGGCCCGGAGCATAGACCTCATGATCGCGACGGTTGTTGAACCGGCTGACGATGGCATCTACCCACGCTTTGACCTCAGGATCTTTGTTGTAGGTGTTCACCGGCTTGCCGTTGATTGAGTCGATATCGGCGGCCAGGCCACGACGATGATTGGAATTCGGGCTGTGTCTTCCATTTGTGGTATAGCCAATGCGAATGCTATTGATCCCCGGGACCGCCACATCATCCAGAAATTCTCTCTCTACTTCATGCTTCAGCCGTGGAGCGGCTTTGCCGTTAGAATCCATATACTCGATGGCAATGTCAGGCGGTGGTTGTATGCGGGATGGCATGAAAACCTGCTTTGTCATATCTACAATCCGGGGCCCGATGGGGCGCTTCGACGCCATCTTGCCAGCCTTTGGAGGTATTGATGCTGGAGGCGCCGTTGAAGGTCGCGGCAAATTCGGATTTGGCCCAGCAGTTGCTCCTGGGCGTTGCGTTGGCGAATTGGACATTTCTTGCGGATCACGTTCCTCGAACATGTTGATTTCTCCTTTTGTGCTACAGCGTTTTTGAAAATCTTGTTTTTTCTCTCAAGTTGTTTTCATCTACGCAGAAATAATCAATACTGCTCAGCTCCCCTCTACGTCGTCAGCGGCCTCTCCGGTGAGTTTTTTGACTTTGTTTTGGTTTTATCTGCGTTTTCAGCGCTTATCAGCGGCAAAAAAAAAAGGGTTTAGCTGCGTTGCACCTGCGTGTTCTCACCAGTTACAATCCTTGCAGACCCCAATGAAAAAACCCAAGCAACAGAACGAACCCGATCTCTCCCAAGAGATGTGGATCAACCCCAAGTCCAACATCAAAGGCGACCGCGGCAACCGGGCTTTTGATGACCGACTGGGTGTTCCCAGCAGCGCGCGATACCTCGAGTTGGCCGATTATGCCCTGGGACTGAAGAAGGCCGCGCCCAAGAAAAGAAAGGCCGCGGCGGCTGCATCGGGCGCTCATCAAAAATCCGAGAAGACCGAACCTTATTCATCAAGTGATCGGTAGATCGAGCATTCAAAAAGCAATTTATTTGGGCATCGTGCTTTCATTTCTTAGGGTGTTCAAACAATCCCCTAAAAATTAATATTTCCTAATTTATTCCCTTTTGCACAAATTACTAAGCTGCGTTTGTGCTCGGATGGCACAATTTGACGCTTTCCCAAGCTATGGACAAAAGAATTGTCTTGAGTCGCGTTCTAACCTGGGCTAAAGTCTGACTAACGTTTCCCCCTATTGCTAGGTATAAACCGCCAGGTATAAAAAGCATTTCGGAGTCAGATTATGGCCACATTTTTTCGGATCGACACCGAACGTGGGGTGATCTTTACTACATGCCGCGATAGAGTCAACGATTCAGAAGTTTTGAGTTACCTTCGCTCGGTACCCCAGCATCCCAACTACAGTCCCGTGTTCAGGCATCTGGTGGATTGCACCCAGGTTGCCTCGTTTGACGTTTCAGCAGAACTAACCAGATCGGTTGCCCAGAAAAAACTGTTTTCATCTCGCTCGCAATGCGCCATCGTAGCGCCCCAGGACCATATTTATGGAATGGCGCGAATGTTCGAATTGCAGCACGGGGGATCCATTCACGTCTTCCGCGACTTAGCTTCCGCAGAGAAATGGCTGGGCCTTGACTCGCCAGCCTACGCGCCATCCCCACGACAAACTGATGATGTCGCAGCCCGGGCAAGGTACGGCTGAAGAAGAATTTCAAATTTATAATTTATAAGTTGTAATTTTTAAGAGATTCAATTCTCGCTTTTTTCAGGGTGGTACCAGGTTTTCAAATTAGAAATTAGAAATTCCCATGGACCTCAAGAGCCTGCAAGGCGTCTGGCACATTACCTCGCTCGAAACCGATGGCCAAAAGATGTCTTCGGCGGCCTTCCAAGATTCACAGATCATCATCAAGGACAATAAGTTCACCTCCATTGCCATGGGTGCTACTTATGAAGGTAAGGTGGAGATCAATGAATCCAAAAAGCCAAAAACCTTCGACTTAGTGTTTACCGCAGGTCCTCAAAAAGGTACACGAAACCTGGGCATCTATAAGCTCACGGCAGATTCCTGGACGATTTGCCTGGCCATGCAAGGAACCGAGCGTCCCCGTAAGTTCGCCACCCAGGCCGGTACCGGGATTGCTCTCGAAACCCTCAAACGAAAACCCAGCGTAAAGCCCCGTGCCACGAAATCCTTACGGCCCACAGCTCCCGAAGAGGCCACTATCGGCGAGGGAACTGCAACCGAGATTGAAGGCGAGTGGGCGATGATCTCCGCCGTCTTCAACGGCCAGCCGCTCGACCCCAGCATGGTGAAGTTCTGCAAGCGCGTGTCTCGCGGAAATGTAACCACAGTCCTGGCCGGCCCCCAGACCATGCTCAAAGCCCAGTTCACCCTTGATACTTCCAAAGATCCCAATGCAATCGACTATGTGAATCTGCATGGTGGAAACAAAGGCAAATCGCAATTGGGTATCTTTGAGCTTAGCGGCAAAGAACTAAAGGTATGCATATCCCCACCCGGCAAGCCGCGCCCCGCCGATTTTTCCTCGAAACGCGGCGATGGTCGCAACTATACCTCCTGGCAGCTCGCTGGAAAATGATCTTCAGCAACTTGAGTGCTAACGGCTTTGCTGCGGATGTTCGCTAGCTGTCATTTTCTTACGACGGATAGTACAGATATAGATCATTGGGCGTAGGCTCCGAGACTGGTCCGACCGGACCATTTTGGCCAATGGAACCACCCGGATTCACCACCAGCAGGTCATAGATCACGTTGTAAGAACCGTCCAAGATCACAATGTCCTGCGGCGGAGTCAACTCAATGGACGTAGGCGGCGTAACCGATGTCGGCGTAACCGTATAGTTTCTCACTGGAGCAGGCGCCGAGAACTGGACCGTGCAGCCTTGTTGGAAGCCCAAACCGGTAATGGTGATGTTGGGACTGTTCTTGGCAGGTCCGCTGGAGGGACTTACGCCTGTCACGACCGGCGTGTTGAACCAAAACTCACCAGTATCGGCGGCTGAAGTGCCAAGGCTATTCGTAACCTGCACATTGACCGAGCCGCTTCCTGATTGAGGCGGCGTCACCGTGATCTCGGTGAGGGAGTTCACCTGTACGTTGGTTGCGGGATTGTTAGGGCCGAAGTTCACTACATAAGGTTCTGCCGCAGGCAGCACGAACCCTGTACCGATGATCTCGACTTCGTAGGTTGGGGTGTCGGCAACCGTCACGGCTATAGGAGTGACGCTCGATACTGTCGGAGCCAGCGGCGCCGGAGCCGTGAACTGGTCCGCTAGCGTCACTGCTGACGTACCAAAGGCATTGGTTACCCGGACATCTACGGTCCCCACTCCCGGCGGCTGAACTGCCACGATCTGGGTTGCCGTAATACTGATCATGAGCGCCGGCACCGTTCCGAAGTCCACCACGCAATCGGGTGTGAAGTTGCCGCCGGAAATCGTCACCTGCGTGCCACCCGCCACTGGGCCGTAGTTCGGACTGATTGATTCCACCTGGGGCGGCCCTCCTGCCAGCCCCGCTTTCGGCAAGCCGCTCACACCCAATAGCTGCAAGTAGCAGTTGTGCTGGTAGCCAACCTGGCCGAGGAAGCTCGTCAGGGTGGGATACACGAAGTTGGTATCCGGCTGGTAGGCGCTGACGCCGTTGTCCAGCACCGTGGTATTTGGCCCTGTAGAGCTGTTGCCATTGGTCTGGAAGTAGACATTACCGTTGGGAAGTGCGGCCAGCTTCGATAGCAGTTGGCTTACACCCAAGCTTTGGACGGGGCCTGGCTGGCTAGGATTCGAGGGGGCCGCTGGGTAGAAACTCGTCTGGACATTGCTCAGGTCTGCCCAGGCGTAGGGCACCGCGTCCCAGGCGTTGTACACCCGCCATGCCAGCCCCTTACTGGTGAAAACCTCGTCGTAGTAGCTGGCAAACGATTGCAAGCCGGCCGAAGGAGCTGCAAACGTGTACACCTGAAACGTGGGGGTAAGCGGGGCCCATGTTTGCGCGGCCAAGTACAGCGCCACCATGGTGGCCATCGCTCCCCCCAGGCTGTGCCCGGTCACGTATACCGTGGGCGCCGCCGGGGCTGAACTTAGGAGCAGACTCAAAGCTTCCAGCAGGTTCCCGTAGAGCAGACCTGGTACCGTGGTTATTTCGGTGAAGGCTTTCATCGATCCCTGCGACACCAGCAACGGCGAACCAGCGCCAGGGAGATTGAATTGCGCTACTGCGCCCACTTCAAGGTCCTCACCCAGGTCAACCAGCGAATTGAACTGCGTGCCTCGGCAGCACACCGCGAATGCATTCTGGGTAGGCGACGACGCGATGTAGCAAAGATTGCCGCCGTCTTGCGTGAGTGCCAGCCAATTCGCCTGCCACAAGCCCCCCGTTGCCAGGCTCCCGTCTTGCAGCAGATTGTTGATGCCCGTCAGGATGCGTTGCCCCTGCTGCTGTGGACTCTCGCCTGATGGCCGTGGGTTTGGTGATAGTGCCGATAACTGCGCCAGCGTCATCATCACGCCAAAATTTGAGCTCATGATCCTCCCTCGCCGGATGAAGCCGATCAAATTGGAATCGTAATGATAAATGAAAGTGTGGGATTATCCATGAGCCTGTAAGCATCGGTTACAGGGTTACGATATCCGGCAGCACGAGCCGCAGCTACGGCATCGCCCAGCCACACAGCCACAAACTTCAGCATCTGTGGCGAAAGAATTCCTGAGGTTATCGAGTTTCTGGCCGGCATAAACGTAGTATGGAAATAGTATGGAAGAGAAGAAATGGGTGGGGGTGGTGGGAATCGGGTGATCGGAAGCCAAGGTCCACCACCAAATTGTTCATTAACGGCGCTAAGAAGGACCGTCATCCGGATTATGTTGCTGCAGGGGGAAATGGCCATTACGAATGAAGCAGTGGATTTCGGCTGCGGTCTTGCCCTGGAGATGCGGGAGCAGTTCGGCGATGTATTTCAGTTCGGCGTCGAACACTGCCGTAAGAACTTCCGCAGCTTTGACTTGGCTGCCGAGACCTTTGTTCGTCTCTTCGGGCGGTATCTGGGCGATCTCCCATAGGCGATTAAGAACGTGGCTGCGATCAAAATTGAGTTGCGCGCCTATCCGTCTTCCTGATTCTTCTGCAATGGCTCTTTGTTTTCTTTTGATCTCAGTCATGACCGTGGGATTATCCATGAGCCTGTAAGCATCGGTTACAGGGTTACGGTATCCGGCAGCACGAGCCGCAGCTACGGCATCGCCCTGCCACACAGCCACAAACTTCAGCATCTGTGGCGAAAGAATTCCTGAGGTTTTCGAGTTTCTAGTCGGCATAAAGGTGCATGGAAATAGCATGGAAGAGAAAAATGAGAGGGGGATCCACGATCAGCCCGGCGCAGGTTGGGCGGATCGAAATCTCAAGACCAACGCCAATTCTCGTGCTATATTTTTATCGCTTATTACCCAAAATAAAACTACTTCCTTATGGGCATAAAAGCTTGGATCAGCGGCAAAGTACAGCGCCACCCTTTCTTACTCTTCGTCGCCGCCTTAAGCTCAATATTGCTCCTCACAGAAGGCATAAAGAAAATCAGATATGCCGAGCAATTGCTTCAGGAGATTGTCAATGCAGGAGTAATAACAACCATAAAGACTGGTAATGTCGTAGAACTACAACTTCGGTCTTGGTTTGCCTATGTTCTCTTTTTGATGGTCATCGTGCTGCTCTTGATGACCGCTCTATATCTCCGGTCCCACTTAAACTTGAAAGAACTCCGCGATAGCAAGCTGAAGCACACTGCTTTGGTCGAAAAAACGCTTGAAGGCATGATGGCTGCTTCGTTAAGGATTCGAAACCAACTGATCAAAGTTGCAGATGATGATCCAATTCTGCGGCTCAGTTCAGTGGAAGTTATTTATGTGATCAGGAAAAATGGCGACGTCGAGATCACCAGGCGCGATCATCTATGGGCCGCCAAATCGACGGTACACTTCTGGGAATATCCCTTTACGGCCGACGACCTCGCTGCTGAAGCACCTTTTCTGGATAACTTGAATTTCAAGATATGCGACCACAGCGGATCAAGCGTAGTCTACTTGCCGATGAAAAACGAGGTCCGGTCAAAAATTGTAAACATCTATTTTCTTCCGGAAATCAGAACGGATGAGGCTGCGCCCCGAATTCTAGAAATCAAATATACATGGCCAGGGTTCGCCAATACGCTGTTGAGTAAAAAGCGGGATCACTACTCGTGCCAAATAAAAAGCCACCAGCCAGTTCCTGAAATGAAGATGAAGTTTCTTTATGAAGAACTGGGTGGGCAGATACTCGCCCATCATGTGGGATTTGCGGGTGGGGAGCAAACTCTTCAGCATCTCGGCAAAGGCGAAGCAAACTTGAATATCCTGGAATACGCTATCCGAAATGCTCCTTCTGCCAACTACATAGTCGAGTTACAACTCAAAATGAATGCCAAATAGATGTCACCCAACCAGCCCAGAATCCTGAGTTCCGCCTCTGTTAATCATAAGAATTCCTCCTTGCGAAATATTTGACATCACCAAACCAGATTCCTGACTCTCGCCTCATTGAACCCTAAACTGGTCTTCAACAACGAGTGTGCCATAAGAGCCGATCCCCAATCAAGCCTAATCGCGATCACCTTTATAACACTTAGATGAGTGCCGCCGCCCGTAAGGTTCTCCCAAAAAAACCTCGAATTAAGTCATTTATAATGTGGCACATACGAGACCGCTAACCTTCACTGCTTGGGCAGCAGGCCTCGTGCGATGGCCTGTTCGTGCAGCCAGTCTTCCAGTCCGTGAACATCCTTATAAAAATGGATACCTTTCTGGTCCTGCCAGCGCACCACGCCACGCAAGATGCTAACCTGCGCTGGCAGCCCCTCGACACCTTCATTCATCAGCAAATAGCCCCGCCAGCCCAGGTTTGGCCACTTGGTTTCCGGCGCTTCGGGCAGGTCTTTGAGGAACAGCTTTACCTTGCCCAAATCGGCGGGACTGGTAATCTCCCATTGCGGATTGCGCAATCCCGAATTCATGGACACCCTGGCCGTGAGCCTGGGCTTTGGTTGGGCCATGGCAACGGCCACAATGGTTAGAAGCGATAGAATCCACCGATACTTCATAGAGTCTTTATATCGCATCTACCCCCTCATGATCACTTGATGTTGACTTTCTTTGGATCGGCATTCACGCAAAAGCAACCGCAGAAGTCGGTGTAGCCCGGACGAAGTATTCCGCTGGCGCCCTCGCGGCGGCGGTCTGCCTTGCTTGGATCAACGATTGGCTTGCTCGAAGAATCCTGATTGGTGGCCTCGCCATCTCCAGGCTTGTGCGACCAGTTTCCATTATCGTCCTGACGGTACCAGTGGAAGTCTGGACCTAAACCATCGCCCGGGAAACCGGTGGGGTCAACGACCAAGGCGACTTTGTAGCTTCCTGCGGGGCAGGCTTTCGAGCAGTCCTGTGGCGCCAATCCATCGGCGGTGGCTGCGGCTGTAACGCTTTTGCAACTCAACGGCCCCACAATGGGTTTTCCTGCCGCGGCTCCCGGTTGGGCGAAGGTGCCGGTGGGCTTGTTGCAGGCGTAGTTGTAGCAATTGTTGTTGGCTTGCACTGCTCCGCCATCATTCCACGTGGTTGGATCGTATTTAGGCTCGCTGCCACTTTTAGGCAGGGGCGTAGGAGAAGGAGATGGAGATGGAGATGGAGAAGGCGAAGGGGATGGTGCGGGCGAAGGAGATGGGACTGGCGTCGGAAAAGCTGTCGGGATGGCCGTAAACGTAGCACCCGCTAAGTTGTGGTTTACGTCCACCGTGGTCCGCGATGCCTGCGCGGCTGGAGATCCACTCGGCGAGGGTGATGCCGGAGCCCGCGAAGCCAGAAATCCTTCAAGGTTGTTCAGGTCCTGATAAAACAGCGGCGCGCTTCCCGGAGCGGAGATCACTCGAATGACACCGCGCAACACCGTCACGTCCGGCGGAAAAGAACTAACGCCTTGGTTTACGATGTGATAGCCTCGCCACCCCAGATTCACCCAATTCGGGTCTGGCGCAGACGGCAGACCCTGGATGGAGTTTTGCACCTGGCTGATATCGGCGCTGGATGTCAGATCAAAGAACTGATTGGGCAAACCGGAATTGGCCGCCACAATCACATGCAATGACGGACCAGATTGGCACTGCGCCAACGGCGCCGCGAAAACCAGCGCACTTAAAAGAACGCACAACTGCAGAGCAACTCGCTTTTTCAACATTCGTCTCTTACCCCTTTCGGCCCCTTGAGCCGGTCTTAATTTGTTGCGGAAGGATAACACCACGCCAGCCTGAACAAAATCGAATCCGATGATTTTTTTGAAAAATTAATTTCCTATTCTGGGGCTATCGCATTGGAGAACTCTAATATCCGTCAGCAGATTTTGATCGACCAGCAGTCATAGCAGCAAAGAAAAGGTCGTGCCATTTGAAAACGCAAACAATATGTATCCTGATTGCTGCCCATGAGTCCACCAAGCCGCTCCACCCCCTCTCATTCTGAAGCCGCTCTTTGGCCGAAGAATCCCCGCGTTATTTAATGCACGATATTGGCGAACTACTGCGATGCTTTCTCGGCATACTGCTTTTGAGTAGAAGACCGGCTTACGCTGTATCCGCACTCCCCCACCGAGAAGCGGCCTTCCCAGATTCAATCACCCACGCTCTGCCGGCATCTTGGGGATTCTTCGGCCAAAGAGCGGCCTCCTAATGAACAGCTTTGTAAGTCTTTTAAAATCAATTGCGGCCTATTCGTGGTTTGTGATCCCAAAGCAAAGGCCAGCGGCTAAAGCCGAATTGTTGTTGCACCTTTCGGCACGACTCCGCAGCCCTCACGCTCCCGCTTGACGCGGGATCGCTACGGGCTAAACGCTCAAGTCGTGCCCTGATACAAGTCTCGCGAGTGGACGCACGTCGTACAGCAACCCGTTCATTACTTCCCTTAACCCGCTGTAAAGCGGGTTAGCTGCTCAGAATGACAGGGGGCGTAGGGGCTGGGATGTGGGAACAGCGATCAGGCGATCTTAAGAAACGTCCCTTCGCGTAATCAAAGACACAGATCTGTGTCAGACCAACAACAATTCACGTGTCACAATTGCAACGTTCAAGAAACATTGCGCTCCACAATGATTCCCTGGATCCTCGCGTAAATCCAGAATGATCTGTACAAATTACACCTTACAAATTGTAAATTTCAAATTGCCAGAAGTAGGTTTGCTTTTGGCAATGTCGCGGGCGCTGAGGCCATCGCTTCCCTTGGCACAGGGATCGGCTCCATGGTTCAGAAGCTCGTCGACGCGGTCATTCAGTTCATTCATAGCTGCAAAATGAATAGGCCTATCGCCGTGATGGTTGGCCAGATTCGGATTGGCACCCGCCTGCAAGAGGCCAGAAAATACTGCTGATTGACTGTCTGTAGTCGCGATAAGCAGGGCAGTATCCCCGGTTTCGCTGTCTTGCTCGTTAATATCCCGGCTACGGGCCAGGATGGCCAGCGCGTTGGCGGCGGTGCCTCCGTTGAACCCGCTGACCGCCCGCAGCAGAGGCGTTTCTTTGTAAGCCGATAGCGCATCGGGATCGGCGCCATACTCCAGCAGCAACTTTACCGTGCTGCCATCCTCCTGCCAATTCTGCGCAGCCCTATGCAGCGCTTGCAAGCCGGTGTCGTCTGTTGCATTGATGGTAGCGCCATGCAAGAGCAGGAATTCCACAACGGCAGTTTGGGCATCCCACGCAGCCTGCATCAGCGGCGTGGTCCCGAACTTGTCTCGGGCATTCACGTCAGCGCCACGTTCCAGCAGTTGCCGGGCGCTCCCAACGTCACTTGCATAATGGATCGCTTGCAAGCCCTGCTCATCTGCAGCAGTCCAATCGGCGTTGTGGAAAAGGAGAAAGCGCACCATCTCAGGTTTCTGCCGAAATGCTGCCTCCATCAGCGGCGTGCGATTCTCTGGCCCTCGGGCGTTCACACTTGCGATGGTTAGAAACGCCATCTTTGCTATAGGTTCATGACCATGACCAATGGCCCAGAATAGGAACGTAGCCGACCTCAGAAATAAAAGGCCACCACTCAGCACAAACATGCCTGCTCCTTGCAGCACCACCCATCGCTTCATTCTTATTGGCGACATCCATACCCTCCGGCATCAACTCTGTATCCGTCACCCGTTCGCTTGCAGTAAAGTGAAGCACGTTCATTGCCAAGGTCGCGCGACATTATGGGTGCGGTGTATCTGGTATGTATCTGCGAACGATCCGGTCATTCCCTGGTGTTCGTTTCTTCTCCTTGTCGAGATCATCGGGCCTGAATCCCCAGTCATTGATGACAATCATGCCCTTTGGGTATACCAGGGTATCGGCTGACGCAGTTTTTCCGTTTCCTACCACAATCCCCACATGCGCCCAATTTGGATTCTGGGTCCCGCCGGTAAACTCCGCGATAACATCTCCAGGCTGAGCTGGACCGTCTACAATTTCCCAGCTCCCAATTCGCTTTTTAGAGCGATCGGCCCACTGGCTGGCTGCCGGAGGGCCTCCCAAACCAAACAAGCGGCCGCTCCATCCTGCTATTCCAGGCACTTCCAGGCCCATTTCCCGCATTACATCAAAGACAAACTCATTGCACTTATCGTCACCGGATTTGAATTTGTCTTTGGTGACTTCGACCGCCCACTGCTTGTTTCCTTCATATCGTTTTGCGGTTTCAGCAATGGCCAATCCGTGCGCGTATCGGTCCGCTGCCGGTTGGTTTCCCTTCTTGATCAGGTCGTCCAGCTTTGCCTTGTCGTCCTTTGAAACGGATGCCCACATTTCCGAGTTTTTCAAGCTGCTCAGGCTGTTGACTGGCGTGGTCTTAGCGGCTTTCAGGCTTTCGGTGATCGTTTTCGCGAGTGTGTCGGCGGCCTCCATCTTTCCCATCGCGATTTGCGCGCCGAGCGAGTTTTTCACTTGTGGAGAAACTTTTTGCCACTGCGGTGAATGCACCAGGTTATCTACGCTCAGACCGGGATAGGTTGGAGTAAAAGGATCTGGCGGACCGACCGGCCTGCCGGCTGGCCACCTGCCCGTTCGCACTGCCTGGGCATATTGGTTGGCCTCGTCAAACTTACCATCGGTCATCAACTGGCTGAGCCTGTACTTGTCCTCTCCGGGAATCGCCTCCCACGCGTGAGGAGCCAGCACTGCCTTCAATTCCGGCCAGCGTTTGTCATCGGGATCGCCTGGCACGACATATTTCATGTTGTGTCCTGGCACATTGGGATCAACATAGACCCAACCTGGACGATCAAACGATGCAAATTCAGGATTCTTCGCAATGAACTGACGCGCAACCTCTCTCGCGTAACTATTGGCGACTGTTGTTTGACCTTGATCCAACAGGTCAGCGAGCTTCTTCTTGTCATTGTCGGGAACGTATGGCCATACAACGGATTGCGCAAGATTGCTGTAGTCTTTAAGTTCCTTGGTGGGCTGTATTACCGGGTTGTCGGGATCTGTTTTGCGCGTCTGCGGGGCGCTAGTTTGCGTGGACGCCGCATTGCCCCGCTCCATGATACCTTGTGGACGCACAGCGATGGCTTGCGTGGACTCGCCGGCTACCCGTGGGTTCGCGATTCCCGCATTGGGAAAGCTGTTTTGGACAGAATTACCGAAGTTGTTGCTGCTGAAAAAACGATCTGCTCCGGGAGTTAGATATGCCGAGTAGTCTGGACGAAGTGAATTATTGTTTGGATCTTGGTTGGGGCTGATTTCTTTGTCTTGAGTATTCGGTCCGGCCGGTGTAGAGAACATTGCAGGACCGCGACCTACGAGTGGAACAGAAGGACGCCCCACGCAGTTGTCAGACATTTTCAGCAAGAATCGCACTCGCTCCAGATCATTGGCGGGGCCTTCACTCTGAGGTGAATTCAGAGCTGACGTGTTTGAAGGAGAATGATCGGGTGGTGCACCGTAAAATCTCGGCAAGCGCCAGTTAGTAGGCGAGTCATTGGGCGGCAAATCGTTTACTGGCCGCAAGCCAGTTCCCACAGGCATCCCCAATTGCGAAAGATAGCGCTGCAAAATACTGTCTTCTTCTCGCCCCGGCTCAGCGGTAGATGTAGGTTGGTCTTCAGGTTCAAACATTGTGTTACCTCGCAAAAATAATCAACTAACTCTTCACTGCAAGAAAAAGGGCGATTCCGGTTTCACCAGAATCGCCCTTCTGTGTTTCCCTAGCCCTTTCTCCTTCGAGGCGAGCTAGGGGTTCTAGTTTTCAAAAATTAGAAATTGGAAATTACACCTTTCAAATCTCCTCAACTTTCTCCCACTCCCGCCGCAGCTTCCCAAACATCGCCATCTCTCTTTCCTCACGGTCTCGTAGAGCAGCGGCCACTTGAAAATTCGTCAAGGCCCGCACCTCTTCAGCCATATTCCGATACCCCTTAATACGATCAGCAGGACAAAGTCCCAACCGTTGCAGCCGGTCAAAAACTTCCAAAGTAATGGCAAATCCCCGGTTCAGATCGTAGGCCACTTCATAGAACCGGGTCTTGGTTCGAGGGTCAAGACGGCGGCGCCTGGGTTGCGCCGCAGGATGAGAGCGTTTAACGTTAGAACTAGCCATTGTTGCCTCCACTCAGGTGACTTTGGTTAGAGACGCATCAGTGTCCAATTACTGCTGCGTCTCGCCTTGTTTATACACCACCGGTTATAACTAGCGCAACAAAAAAGCGAACAGAGGACGAAAAAATTATTGTATAGCCGTTGTCACTCTTTCAGGGCAGCCTCAACCCCCTATGATTCTGAGCCGCTAACCCCAATACTGTTCACTTAAGGAGCCTGGAACCTCCTCAATCAACAATTCGCACCCAATGGAGAGAATAAAACCAAGTGTCGCCCCTACGGGGCTTGTCATTTATCCCTAACCTTTCCCAGCACTTACGTGCTGGGCTACTCTCTTCCGCCCTTGCAGGGCTGGTTCTTCCAAGCTCCGAACGTTATTTCCATTCCTTAAGTGAACAGCATTACCGCTAACCCGTTTTGCAGCGGGTTAAAGAAGTAATGAACAGGTTGTTTGTGCGACGGTGCGTCCACTCGCGAGACTTGTATCAGGGCACGACTTGAGCGTTTAGCCCAGTAGCGATCCCGCGTCAAGCGGGATCGTGAGGGCTGCGGAGTCGTGCCAAAAGGTGCAAAAACAATTCGGTTTTAGCCGCTGTTCATCAGGAGGCCGTTGAGTAAGCTTTCTTGTAACGACGCATTTAACATTCTCGCGGCGTTATTGACCGATGCCTTGTCGGTACGATAGGGATTCTTCGGCCCAAGAGCGGCCTCAGAATGACACGAGGTACAGAGTAAGGCGAGTGGCAAGAGCAATACGGAGGACCAAAAGAACAAGAATCCTGTGGCGTTTCCCCTGCTCCGGGACCTACGAGTTAGAGACTCCTCGAAGCGAAGGGCGGTAGGTTTGGTTTGGTTTGGTTTGGTTTGGTTTGGTTGCGGCTTCCTAATGGCTGCTAAACTAACCAATCCATGTCCAGCCCCATCCCAACCCTCGCGCCCGTTCCCAGTCCCAATTTGGACTCTCCCAAAGGCTCCAGCCGATCCGCGTTCATTCGCGCAAATTCGTGG
>DASZEU010000161.1:0-6553 GCA_035940535.1 Candidatus Angelobacter sp. | reverse complement strand
TGCCGGGCTGAAAGCTACTTATGAAGCAGTGCGGGCCGGCAAAGAAGTAGGCTTGGCCAACAAAGAGTGCCTGGTAGCCGCGGGTGAGTTGATCACCCAGGAGGCCCGCCGCCAAAGTAAGCCCCTGCTGCCCATTGATAGCGAGCATAACGCGGTGCACCAATGCATGAGGGGTGGCCGCATGGCAGAGGTCGAGCGCGTGTGGCTCACGGCCAGCGGAGGTCCGTTTCTTAACACTCCTAAGGCCGAATTTGACGAGATTACGGTGGAGCAGGCTCTCAACCATCCGACCTGGAAGATGGGGCGGCGGATTACGATCGATTCAGCGACCTTGATGAATAAGGGTTTTGAGGTGATCGAGGCCTGCCGCCTCTTCAACCTTCCTCCAGGCCAAGTCGGCGTGATTGTGCATCCTCAATCGACGATTCATTCTATGGTGGAGTTTAATGATGGCAGCATCCTGGCCCAGTTGTCCGTGACCGACATGCGCCTGCCCATTCTCTATGCGCTGACCTACCCCGATCGCATTGCCTCGGACCTTCGTTTCAATGTGCTCGACCTGAAAAGACTGGATTTCTGTGCGCCCGATCTGGACAAGTTCCCCTGTCTGCGGCTGGCTTATGAAGCTGCCGAGGCCGGAGGAGCCAAAACCGTTGCGCTGAATGCCGCAGACGAGGTTGCCGTGGCCGCCTTTCTAAACCGGGAGATTGGATTTGCCGATATTGCCAGGGTGGTGGCGCAAACGATAGATGAAACTAAAGAGCGCGCTCCTGAATCTATAGAAGAGGTCTTAGCCCTGGATATAGAGGCACGCGGGTTGGCCCGGCAGAAACTCTCCCACCAACTGACCCGCTAGCAAGGCTGGCCAATAGCGGTTAAAATACAAGACTCAGCATTTTTATGTCTGTGCTTATAGCTATCGCTTCTTTTGCCCTGGTTTTAGGGATATTGGTTTTTGTCCATGAATTTGGCCATTATGCCGTGGCCAAGCTCTGTGGTGTCCGGGTTGAGGTGTTCAGCCTGGGGTTTGGCAAGCGCATCCTTGGCTTCAAAAGGGGCGATACCGATTACCGGCTCAGCGTATTGCCGCTTGGCGGCTACGTTAAGATGGCCGGCGAAAATCCCCTGGAGGCCCGCACGGGTGACCCAGGCGAGTTCACCAGCCATCCGCGCTGGCAGCGGTTCCTGATAGCAATCGCCGGTCCCGTGATGAATATTCTGCTGGCGTTTGTGGTATTCACCGGCGTCTACAAGGTGCACTATGAGCATCCGGTCTACTCGGATAAGCCTGTGGACGTGGGAGTCGTGCTTCCAGGATCAGCAGCGGAAAAAGCCGGAATCAAACCTGGCGACCGAATCATCCGCCTTCTTGACATTGATCACCCCACCTGGGAGCAGTTCATTCCGAAAATCGCTTTGAATCCCAAGCAAACGGTCGACGTGGACATTCAGCGTGGTGACCGCATATTAACCGGCATAGAGCTGAAACCCCAGGTTACAGTCCAAGATCGCGGGGGGGATGCAGGTGTATATCCCTTAGAACCAGCGCTGGTGCGATCGCTTACGCGTGATCTTCCGGCAGCCAAAGCAGGAATGCAACCGGGCGATCGGATCATAGCCGCCGGCAATACTCCGATCAAGTCGGCAGAAGAGTTCATCCAATTTCTGCAGCAGAATAAGAGCAATCCGGTTCAGCTTACGGTTCTCCGCGATGGCAGGGAACTGAAATTCACGCTGACCCCTGAATTCCAGCCAAAAGATGGGCGTTATCGTATCGGCTTTGAGCCCGGCTATGAGATGCAAATCGACCGGTTGCCCATGGGCGCTGCCGTTCAACGCGCTTACTTCTCCTGCAGGTTTTACTCAGGTCTGATTTTCGAGATACTCGGCAAGATGGTACGGAACAAGATATCGATTCGCAATCTTGAGGGACCAGTTGGAATCGCTCGGGAAACCGGCGAGGCCGCCACCGAAAAGAGTCCGACTGCTCTGCTGCTCCTTATGGCAGCCATTAGTCTCAATCTGGCGATCTTCAACATGCTCCCCATCCCCATCTTGGACGGCGGCATGATGCTGATGCTGACCATTGAAGGCGTCATGCGCCGCGATATCAAACAGCAAGTGAAAGAGCGGGTCTACCAGGTCGCTTTTGTCTTCCTGGTTCTATTGATCGCAGTGGTGCTCTACAACGACGTGGCTAAAGCATTGCCGACCGGTTATCTGCCGCTGCTGTGGAGCAAGCTCAGTTGACACTCAACGCTCGTTTTTTTTAAGATCAAACAAGTGGCCGCCGGAATGTCCGGCGGTTTTTGCTTTTGGAGTGGATGGAAAGCCCCGGCCTTCCGATGACATCGCCGGTTCCTAAACTGCTTAGACGCTCATCTGTTTGCACGGATGGGCGTTTTACTTTGGAGGGAGAGAATGACGGATTCTGAAATTCTGACGCTGGTGGAGAGATTGGAACGCTGCCTCTTCTCTCCCAGTGAATTTCACCACCAAGACCATCTCGCGGTGGCGGTGACCTACCTCTATGCCTCTGACTTCGAGGCCGCCATGGAAAAGCTTCGAACGACTCTTGCAAGGTTCATCGCCCATCATGGTGCCAGCGGATACAACGAAACCCTCACTCGCTTCTGGCTGATTCAAATAGAAAAGCACATCGACCGCACTGTATGTCTCCAAGAATCGGTGCGCAGGGTCAAGGCGGCGCTCGGACGAAAAGAAATGATCTATGAATTCTATTCCCGCGAGAAACTGAACTCCCCCCAAGCCAAGCAGGAATGGGTAGAGCCGGATCTTAAGAGTAGTCTTTAGTACTAACCGCTAACAAGAGCCAGCCGAATTCGTCCAACACTAGAAGGTTCCAAATGTTGAACCAAGAGCAGCCGAGGGAGAGCACGGGATGGAAGTTTTCGCATCCGGCTTCTGTTGCTATTCATTGTCTTGTTCTGTGGGCCTTGCTTTGGAGCAGCCCTCTGGCGGTTTTTGTGAAACCTTCATCCATTCAGCGCGGCGACCGTGGGATAGCCACGCTGGTTTACCTTGCACCTCGGGGACCGCAACAGACGATTGCCGTAGCGTCCCGAAAAGAAGCGCTTACCTTTTTGAAGGCTGCGCGAGCCAAGGAACAGCAGGAGCGCAGCTTCAAGCCTCAGCCGCCAGAGGAGCCTCCGAAAGCTGAGACGGTGGACGCTAAGGCTGGTTCGCCCTTCGGTTCAGTCTCAGAGGGGGCAACGACTGGCGCGGATGTAAGGCCGGCGATCCCTATGCTCTTCCCCGATCCGCCGAATCTAAGATCGACAGTTCCTTATGGTGTTCAAGGCGACGTGGTTGTGGAAGTCACCATTGATGCGCAGGGCAATGTCGTAGAAACCAAGATCCTCAAAGCCATCGGCTACGGCGTTGAGGAAAAGGTGCTGGAGGCGGTGAAGAACTGGCGTTTCCGCCCAGCCACGCGCGACGGAGTGGCCATCCCGTCAAAACACGATGTCCTATATCACTTTCCCAGCTAATCACTGTTTTTCCAGATCAGCCTTCACTGAAACCGTGCTGCCAGCCTCGACAGTCACCGACGTCACCCAATCCTTATAGCCGCCCAACGACACTGCTATGCTGTGCTGGCCGGGCGGGAGCTTGAGCGACGAAGGCGTGTTGCCCATGGCAACGCCGTCCACGGTCACGTTGGCTATCTTGGGACTGGAACTGATGGAAAGAGTCCCGGTCTTGGTTGGTTTGCCGGTGGCGGCGTTCGCGGCTGGGACAGGCTTCTTGGGTTGATCCACTGATTTTGTAGCAACAGGCTTGGGTTTGTCCACCGGCTTGGGCGCGGGAGGCTTGGCTTCCTTAACGGGCTTGGCAGCCGGTGTTTCCGCCAGGTACTCACGATCTTTTTCCAGGGACGCTACCGAAGCTCCTGTGGCCTCTTCGAGCGCCTTAAGAATGGCGCGGTAATTGTCTTTGTTGCCTTGCAGCAGGAGGCCGGAACTCTTGCCATCCGGCGGCCGGTATTCAATGCCGATAAAGTGCAGGCGGGTCCGGCGCAGTCCAAAAATCACGGACTCCGATTCTGAAGATTGCACCTTGACCTTGGCGACCGCACTGATGCGCCCGTGGGCTTGCTGGCCGTAGCTCAAGCCGGTGACCGATTTGGCGGGAATTTCGATTTTCGTTCCATCGTTGAGCACCAGGACAATTTGTTCCGAGGAGACGCTCAGATGGTTGTTCCAGTCGCTCGGGTCAATATCGGACTGAATCGTCCCTCCACAGTAGCGGACTCTATCCCAGGTGCTGCCTTCAGCAAGGGCATAAGTGGCGAGCAAGATACAAAGAACCAAAGCGCATGGCCGGCAAGCGACACGCATTATGTTCCCTCCCATTCTGCGTTAAATTTGAGAGTATTCTACATTCAGCCGTGAATCTGCGAGATAAATATCTAAGCTCCTCAGTTGCATTCGGCGGCAACCCTCAGGTTTTTCCATCAGCCGTATCAGCGAAAATCAGCGGCAAATTGGGTTTACCGCACAAACCCGCGGTAAGTTTTGCTAGACTCTCCCAAGCCAAATGCTCTTCAAAACCCAAAGCGCCGCCGTCTATGGAATTGACGCCAACATCATTGAAGTCGAAGTGGATGTCGGCACGCGCCAAACCGACAACAAGGAGAACTTTCACACCGTTGGTTTGCCGGATGCCGCGGTCCGCGAGAGCAAAGAGCGCGTCCGCGCGGCGCTCAAGAACTGCGGCTACGATGTTCCGGCCACGCACATCACCATCAACCTGGCTCCAGCGGACATCAAGAAAGAGGGCTCAGGCTTTGATCTGCCAATGGCCATGGGGATTGTTGGCGCTTATGGCGGACTGGTCAAGAAAGAGCTGCAGGATTTCGTGATGGTCGGAGAACTCTCCCTGGATGGTGGTCTGCGTGGTGTGCGCGGTGCTCTGCCTATCGCGATTGCAGCCAGGGCCAAAAAGATTCCAAACCTGATTGTTCCCGAGGTCAATGCGCGGGAGGCGGCTGTCGTGGGCGGAGTGAATGTCTATCCGGTCAGGTCGCTGATTGATGTAGTCAACCTGCTGAACACCGGCAACGGCGTTGTGCCCATCGAGGTGGATACCACTCGCATGTTGGCCACGGACGAATCTTACGCGGCGGACTTCAAAGACGTTCGCGGGCAGTTCACCGCCAAGCGGGCGCTGGAGATCGCTTCCGCAGGCGGACACAACATTTTGATGATTGGCCCTCCTGGCTCGGGCAAGACCATGCTGGCCAAGCGCATTCCCAGCATCCTTCCGCCGCTGACCTTTGAAGAGGCCCTGGAGACCACCAAGATCCACAGCGTGGCTGGTGTGCTCGATGCCGCTGCCGGACTGGTGGGTGTCCGCCCCTTCCGCTCGCCGCACCATACGATTTCCGATGCCGGTCTCATCGGCGGCGGAGCCATACCCAGGCCAGGAGAAGTTTCGCTCGCCAACAACGGTGTGCTCTTCCTGGATGAATTGCCGGAGTTTCCTCGCAGCGTTTTGGAAGTGATGCGCCAGCCGCTTGAGGATTCTACGGTCAGCATTGCCAGGGCCGCCATGTCGCTCACGTTTCCCGCGCGCTTCATGCTAGCGGCCGCGATGAACCCCTGTCCATGCGGCTATTTCGGCGACCGCACCCGCGAATGCCACTGTACGAAGGCCATGATCCAGCGTTACGTTTCAAAGATTTCCGGCCCGCTGCTCGACCGCATTGATATCCACATCGATGTTCCGGCAGTGAACTACAAAGAATTGCGCGGCACTGATGGCAATGCTGAAAGCTCAGCCCAGATCAGGGACCGTGTAATCCACGCTCGCCAAATCCAACTTAGGCGCTTCGCTACAGCCGGAGAGAAAATCTATGCCAATGCCCAAATGGGAACCCGCCAGATCAGGACCTATTGCGAACTAGGCAGCGAAAGCGAACGCCTGCTGGAGCGCGCCATGCAACAACAAGGCCTAAGCGCCCGGGCCCACGACCGCATATTGAAGGTAGCTCGCACCATCGCCGATCTCGAAGGCGCTCTCCAACTCGAAAGCAAACATATTGCGGAAGCGATTCAGTACCGAACATTGGATAGGACCTATTGGACATAAGGCGAATTGGAATCACGGGTGGAAGAACGGCCCTTTAGGGCAATACTGTTCACTTAAGGATTATCAAGTGACTATGAAACTCCAAATAGCCCAGCCCTGGAGGGGCGGAATAGCTTAGCCCAGGGTGAAGCGTAGCGGAACCCTGGGAAATCTAAAAAAATTAAGCACAAGCCCCAGAGGGGCGATATAGGTTTTTATCTTTGAGCTTTAGGGCCGTGTTAAGGCTGTCAGGCTAATCGGGCAATGTCACTACTTTGCGTTCATTGTCACGACTCTTATCAAAAACCAGTGCCGCCCCTCTGGGGCTCATCTTCATTTTGTAACGTTTTCCCAGGGTTCCGCTGCGCTCCACCCTGGGCTAACGTCTGGTCGCGCCTCCGGCGCTTTGGTTCATCGTTGTGCAAGCAATCTCTAGCCCCAAAATAAGTGACATTATTAT
>DASZEU010000160.1:0-4679 GCA_035940535.1 Candidatus Angelobacter sp. | reverse complement strand
GCTAACGTAAATACGGTCCCCCGGCGTGGCCTTAGACCTGAGTAAGGCCTCACCCAAGGGAACCTTCCCTAACACGGTGATGTCAGCCGTAATCTTTTCGGCTGATGATGTATCTCCGCCGGCAAGAGGAGTTTTGAATTGACGGGCAAGACGCAAGAGTCCCGCCATAAAGTCGTTTACCCACTTCTGGGGCAGCTTTGAAGGAAAGGCCAACGAAAGGAAGCACGCCAAAGGTTCGCCTCCCATAGCGGCGATATCGCTCAGACCGCGCGCCAGGCAACGATGCCCCACGCTCCGCGCCGGATGCCACTCGCGTCTAAAGTGGATGTCTTCAATGCACATGTCCGTCGTGACCAGCAGGTGTGAATCAGCGGGAACTCGCAATACGGCACAATCGTCGCCGATTCCCCGGACCACTGCTGCCTTTCCGGTCTTGGCTGCCGCCCGCCGAATACCTTCGATCAATTGTCTCTCTGGGATAACCAAGCAGGTCTAACTATATCTAAAAAAGCCACTTAGCTTCCATGTTTTATATGGAGTCAATCCGAAGTCCATGTCCTATGTGCCCAATTCTCAGGTCAATGACCGGCAACCTTCGTCATGAAGGCTGAATCCATTCCGGCATTGACAGAGCTGGAATTGGCTTGGTAGCTTTGTCCCACGCCCAATTTATTGAAAGACTCCCTGGCCGCGAGTTTTTAAGTCCCCAGTATCTGCGGCGGAAAGAATTAGTGATCTTGAAGGCGCTAACCGTTCGGGACGCCACTTTTTATAGTGCTTGGATCAACGTGCTGTAAGAACTTCATTGGATCGGATGGAGTATTTTCTTGCGAAAACGTTTTTACATCATGCTGGTTGCCCGCAACTCTGAAGGGGAGCTCCTGAAAATCCCCATTCCGTTGCATTATCTTTACGTTTTTATCGCTGGCGCACTCATCGGCATGCTGACTATAACCGGCATGGCCGGCTCGTATACGCGCATGCTGCTGAAAACTCAGCGCTTCAATGAGCTTCGCAGCGAAAAAGAAGCCTTGAAGTCACGCTACACGCAGCTTGAGCAGATCGCCCAGGAGAACCAACTGCAAGCACAATCTCTTAGCTCCCTGGCGGGTGAAGTTTCGACCCTTTATGGTCTTAAGCCTGATCCGGTCTTTCAGAAGGACGCCCCAGACTTTGCTTCCATGCAGCAGTTTTATGCCTTGAAAACCACGGCCATGAATGGCTCAGCGTACATTGGCATGGTAATGGAAGACTCACGCGAGGCCAGTACAAGCGACTGGCTCCGGGCTGCGGCTGCGCCGACTCTATGGCCTGTTCAAGGTTTGATCACCGGGAGTTTTGGCCAGCGGAGTGATCCGTTTAGTGGTGAAGGAGCTTTTCATCGCGGTGTGGACATCTCCACTGAATATGGCACGCCCGTGATCGCCCCTGCGAATGGCACGATCCGCTATGCTGATTTTATGAATGGCTATGGCCGTTCGGTGCTGATTGACCACGGCAACAGCATTACCACTTTGTATGGGCATCTCTCCGGCTTTGCAGTAACCGCTGGACAGACGATTCGACGGGGCGACACTATTGGCTACGTCGGCCTGAGCGGGCGCAGCACCGGTCCTCATTTGCACTACGAAGTACGCATCGGCAATACGCCGGTGAATCCCAATAAATATCTCCGGTTCACTCTGTCCCAGCAAATTGCCTCCGGGGCCATGTAGCTCCTGAGGCCTTTTGATTGGCAGGTTCATTTTTGCTGTGCTTCGGAGGCAATCTTCTTTAGAAAAGCTTGTGGGATGGTCGCAGTAAAGATTGCCCTATTGTCCTTCTGCTCGACCTGAATGCTGTCAAAGGCTTTTTTTACGTCTCTGTCCAGCCCCCGCGTTCCCACCGATTGTGCGACGCTTCGATACAGCGACAAAAAATTGTGGGCGGATTCAGCCACATCGGTAGCCTCGGCCTCGGTATTCGCAAAAACCTCTGCCTTCAGCTTCAATGGACCGCTGAACCAGAGCGGAAATTGCAAAGAAAGCACTCCGGTGGTGTTTTGCAAAAAATCGAAGCTCAACCCTTGCGGTAACTGTGCTGCGCCAGCCTGGGAGGGCACTCGATAGACCAGCCAAGCTGGGCTGTTGAAGGGGACGGATGGGTAATAGTGCTCAGCCAAATAAGGGCCTTGAGCAGCAAGCGCCGCATTGCGAAATTTATCAATCATGCCATGGATAGGTTCTGGCGACTTCATGTTGGTGACCACAACCTCGTCATTCGCCAAGATGCACACACGCACAGTTCGCCCCTCATGGGCGATGGAAAAGATCGTTTTGTCCGCATATTTTTCGCTCGTTGTGGCCAGCTTTTGCAAATAATTGCGCAGCTTGTTTAGATCGAATCGGCCCGTAAAAATCGAGGCCGATTCCGCTTCTGCGCCCGGATTGCGCATCGACATCGCAACTTCATCAAGATCACGCTCAAATCGGACGCCTGTCTGGTCTATAAAAGATTGATATTCCGGATCCGGGTGTAACGAGTTCGACGCCTTCGAATCAAAAAAATGCAATGGTTTGAGATTCGCATAAACCAGGAACTCTCCTTCCGGCAGCAGCCGGACTGCGTACGGCGGTTTGGAAGTCCGGCGCACTACGGCAAAGATCACGACAGCAGCCGCAATCAGAGAAAGACCTGCGATCAAGAGTGTGCGGCGAGCCTTCATGGCACCAGTATAGATTAGAGAAACTGGAACGGAACCGAAGACGTATTAAACCGGCAAAAATGGTACAATCACAATGGATTCAGCGTGGTGGCTGTGCCTTCCCAAAGTGATTAACGTGATTAACGGTAGCTGTTGCACGTGTAGGGCCGCTGTGTTAACGTATATTCTTTGCGCCATTTATCGGGAGGGTATTTGCTGGCGTAGCTCAGTTGGTAGAGCATCTGATTTGTAATCAGAGGGTCGGGGGTTCAAATCCCTTCGCCAGCTCCATCATGAAGCGGGGGCCTGAAACGTGTAGCTGGGCGCGTTTTGGGTTGGCAGATACTGCGCACGAAGGTTTTTCCACCGGAACGCACTCCACAGAAGATTCTCCGTAAGTTAGTTGGCGTTTGTGCGGAGGTTTGTTTTGCGCGTCTCCTGTTTGCTTTTGCCAAAATGATGTTGGCAGAAGCTTCCCGTTGTCCCAGTGAAAGAGCCCGCGAGCAATTTTGCAAAAGGAGCAGGCTCGGTTAAATGCACAGGTGGCCGAGTGGTTAATGGCAGCAGACTGTAAATCTGCCGCTCCTTGGAGCTACGGAGGTTCGAATCCTCCCCTGTGCACCAGGATTTTTTCCAGGATGAAGCGGAAGCGCATCCACGTCGCGAGAGTTTAAATGGGAAAACGGAAGCGATTAGGTGTCGCGCTCGCCCTCTATGTGGTACTCGGCGTATTGATTTGGACAACGATGAGCGATGTCCCGGTTCGAATCGCCAGTGGATCCGTCAGTATTCGAGCTTTGCCTTTGGCTGTGTTGGCTTTTTTTGCAGTAAGGACTTTGCTTCACTGGAAAGCTGATCAGATACGGGCCGAACGCGAGCAATAATTGAGCCGCAATTTGGGCGTGAGCGAAATTGTCACACTGCAGCGAAGCGCAGCCGAAGGCGAAGTCCTTCGCGGAGCGAAGAATGAAAGCTGATGTAGCTCAGTTGGTAGAGCACTCCCTTGGTAAGGGAGAGGTCACCGGTTCAATCCCGGTCATCAGCTCCAGAATTAGCTGGGTAAGTGGGTAATTTTGTAATTGGGTAATTTTGAAACCATTGAGTCTCACAAAATTACCCAATTACAAAATTACCCACTTACCCATCCAAAGGCGGGAGTAACTCAGTGGTAGAGTCACAGCCTTCCAAGCTGTTGGTCGCGGGTTCGATTCCCGTCTCCCGCTCCAGGTTGAGCCGCTTTGCGGGCGTGACCCCGAGTTTACGAAGGGGTGGAGCCCACAGGCGAAACCCCGAGCGATAGCGAAGGGCCTGAGTTTGAGCTGCTTTGCCGGGTGTGAGCGAATCATGCAAGTGAACAAGGAGTTTCGAGGCGGCAATGGCATTTCAACAAGCTCCGCTGCAGGTACAAAAAACTGAAGAGTTTGATCAGTTGAAAGCTGTTATCGAGCGGGTTTTTGCGCAAGGTGTTGTGGAAAAGTTTTACAGGAAGCTGCAGAGTCGCGATGTTCGGGTCAGAGAGTTTGAGAAAGTTCTGGAGCAGAGAATTTTTGAAGAAATGGACTCCAGTTTGTCTCAGTCCAGTAAGGCCGCAAAGCAATTTTATAGCTCTCTGCCGATATCGGATCGGTCTCTGATTCGGGAACTTTACTTGGAGCGGATCGAGCAGGTCGATCCCAGAGTTCGAGAAAAGTTCCAGAAGATTTATTGGTATTACTAATCATATTTGGAGTTCAGCACTCCTCAAGAGTTTTTTTAGGAGAAAGCAATGGCTAAGGAAAAATTTGATCGCAGTAAGCCGCACGTCAATGTAGGGACGATTGGTCACATCGACCACGGCAAGACCACGCTGACGGCAGCCATCACCAAGGTATTGTCCAAGCACAATCCCAAGATCAAGTTTCGCTCGTTTGATTCGATCGACAATGCCCCGGAAGAGCGGGAGCGCGGCATCACCATTGCCACGGCCCACGTGGAGTATGAGACCGGCAACCGGCAC
>DASZEU010000159.1:0-31441 GCA_035940535.1 Candidatus Angelobacter sp. | reverse complement strand
TCTACCGCCCAGCCCAACCCAATTCCGGGCGTCGCTATAGAGTTCCTATATGCTCCAGCAAGTGAAGCACTGATACTGAAGGAACGTTGAGGGTTATCATCGATTTGTAACCATCGCGGCATTTTCCTAGTGTCGTTAGGTATGATGATGGCCGCGGCAAGCTCCTGGTATTTGCTTTCGCCAAGCCATGCAGAGGACGGTAAGGGCAAGGAATGATAAATTCCGAGAAAGATAGGTACGCCAGTATTTCTTTTTGTTTCCAGGCAAAATTGAAAAAATGCTGGATCCTCCGCCGTTATGTAGCGGTTTTTAATGGGCGAGAAATCTATGTCAATCCCGATGGCGCGCGGACGGCTTTCTACAACCGCATTGATGAGACTTTGCAGAACTGGACGCGACGTGCCCGCGATGGCAGAGCGATCCAGATCGCTGATATCCACAACTGCTATGGGCAAATCGCTTTCCTTATAGGTGCTTGAGAGACGATGCTGCAAGACGTTGTAGGCCGTCAACTGAAAGGCCTTTCCCAAATCCGTTCGATTCGCAAGCCAGTTTGCGGAAAGTAAGATACATGTCAGCAACAATGCTGCAAGAGACTCCGAAACAATCTGCTTTCTCCCTGCGGGTACATTCAGCGCCGTTACAATAGCTTTTAACTGGTCTGAGATATCTTGTCTGTATGGCACGTGTTGAAGACTATTCATGAATTCGCCATCGGGATAGTCGCTCAATTTGCCAACGACCAATGGCAACACTGCGAACTTGGAGTAAGGAACACCCTGTTTCTTGGCTTGTTCAGTTTCCTCATATCGTTGCTTAGCAAGATCAATCTCCTTCAACACCCATTCCGAACGGACTGATGCCGCTGTAAGAATGACAAGAAAATGTGTGGCTCGTTCGATGCCGGAAATAATTGCCGCGTTCCAATCCTCTCCGGCAGGAATGCTGTCGGGTGCGATCCACACCTTCACTCCGTGGGCTCTAAGTCCCTTGGCTAGTTCGTGGGCTAGCTGGTGGTCACGTTGATCGGTTGCCGTGTGGGAGATGAATAATGTCGGATGATCCAGCACTCAGGACAAATTATCACAGAGCTTAGGGACAATTCACCAACTACTGTAGGCCGTACCTTCGGTGGAGACCTGGTTGGAGCCGCTGTGGACGTCACTGATGCCGGGCGCAGTCTGGTCGGGGCTCAACAAAACGTCTTCCTGGGCCGGTTGCCAGGTTTCGGAAGAGCGGGTAAAGGGGTCCTGAGGAATCTTGGTCATATACCCGGAGGTGACCAGATCATTCAAGTCTTGCGGGGCCTTATTCTTGTCCATGGTGAACTGATCAATGGCGTTGCGGATGGTGTACAGATCCTCTCTCAACACCGCTTCGCGAGCATGAAGGAGATGCTGCTTGTAGATCGGCACGGCGATACCCGTAAGGATCATGATGATCGAAATTACGATCACCATCTCGATCAAGGTAAAGCCACGTTCTTTGCTGCGACGAAGGCTCGAGTTCATTTACCAGTCCTTATACTTCGTCCCATCAAGGCCGGTGCCTTCGGACTTGGTGTAGATATCAAAGACATTTTGACCACCCCAGGAATCCGAGCTGGCATCATCCTGCATGGAGCGCATTCCCCATTCGGTGTTGCCGGTCATGGGATCAACGGGAATCCTGCGGAGAAAGCGTATCTTCCTTCCTTGTACATCCACGCCCTTGACCAGGGTTTCCAAGTCGGGCGGATAGCCCTGGCTATCGACTTTTTGCTGGAAGGCATTTTTGTCGGCCAATTCCTTGTAGCGATCGATGGCCGAACGCATTTCCCATAGGTCACGGCGCAAGGTAATTTCTTTTTGGCGCTTGGCGTTGAGACGAGCGACAGGAACAGCCGCCCCCATCAAGATCAACAGGATCGTGGTAGCGACGATCATCTCCAGCAAAGTGACGCCGCGTTGCCCTCGGTACTGCATGTTGTTCCTTCCTATAATCCGATTCAATTCGCCGCAACGGCGCTCACCGTTACAGAAGCCTGGGAACCCATGGCCTGGAGAGGCTGGTTCTGGCTGTTGCGAGCCCCCGGAACCGTAATCGCAATGACTCCCGATCCTTTATTCTTGGCCATGAAAGTCAGCCTGAAGACCGTGCCATCACCGGAAACGCCGGTCGCTCCTGGAGAACGCTGGGCGTGCATGATCAAAGTACCAGTGGCAGGATCGTCACGATGAACAAGGGCCACGGTTGAATTGTCTTTGGCCAGGAAATCACCATTGGAGACCGTGAGAAACTGCAAGAGCTGGGGATCGTAGCTTATTTGCACCGGCACGGAAAAAACGTCCTGTCCGCCAGACAGGACAATGTTCACAGCAAACGTGCTCCCCTGCGAGGGGGTAAAGCTTCCCGGCGAAAGCTGGAGGGTAAGCGGACCATTTGGCGTTGCGGAGGCCGGCTTATTCTCCGCGCCGGCATTCTGCTGAGTGGCTGGCTGAGGAGAGGCCTGGGTTGACCCTGGAATAGCCTGCTGCGGAGATGTTGGTTGTGATGTAGCTTGCGGCTGAGATTGTCCGCCCAAGGGTGTTGGTTGAACCGAGGGCTGGGGTTGAACCGAGGCCTGCGGCACAGTGGCCTGGGGCTGCGCTAGAGCGCCTTGAGCAGGAGTGGGCTGTACCGGCTGATTGGCTACGGGGGCCGATGGTTCGCCCGGATTATTTTCGGATTTCTGCACCGGTTTGGGATTCATCCGTAAACCAATTCCGGTGGCTGTACCCACATCAAAAGAGCGCTGATTCAGTTCGGAAAGTTCCTGCCCGCGGACCACGTGGGGAATCAGCAGGAAGACGATCTCGTTGTCGATCTTCTCCTTCTTTTCCTGGGAAAACAGGCGGCCAAGGATTGGGATCTGTCCAAGAACGGGAGTGCCGCTGACGCTCTTCAATTCCTGCTGCTCCAGAATGCCGCCCAGCAAATTCATCTCACCATCTTTCAGGCGAATCTCGTGCTCAATCTTGCGCTGACTGATGATGGGCTGCGTGATGCCTCCAATGTTGGCTGTACCCGATTCATTGGAGATCTCCAGCACCACCTTCATGCTGATCTCATTTCCAGGATGCACCTTGGGAGTAATGTCGATATTGACACCGACTTCCAAGTATTGAAACTGAGTGTTCACGCCCAATCCCACGCCAACGCCGGTTCCTACTCCCAGAGGAGTACCGAATGAACCGGTAGCCACCGGGATACGATCACCGATTTTCAAGCTGGCTTTGATTCCATCCCCGGCGCGAATCTGGGGGTTTTGGATGATCTTGGTGTTGTCATCGGTAAAAAGTAGGCGGGCCTGTAGCGGATCGATAGAGACCGCATAGTTGGTGGAGTTCAGATGCTGCAAGGAATTAAAGTTCAGGCCGGTTCCAGTGCCCGTGCCGGTTCCCGTTCCTGTACCTGTCCCGGTTCCAGTGCCGGTTCCGGTTGTCGATGTATTTGTCCCTTGCAAGGCCACGGTCGCGTTTTGGGGCGGCAGGATGCCCAGATTGTTCACTTTGTCACGCCGGATTTGGGCCACGATCACGTCTACAACAACCTCGGGCTTGGCCTTGTCGATATCGTCGATCATCTTCTGGGCCAGGGCTATTTGGTCGGGCGTGCCCCGCACTACAATGGCATTTTGTGAAGGTATCTGCTGGATGCGCTGGACCTCAAGAATCGTGCGGATTGCGTTGACTACGTCCTGTAGATCGGTAGGCGTGGAAACATTGCCCAGGTAAAACGTCTTGATGACGCTTTGCTCAAGCTCACGGCGCTTGGTTGCAGTATCGGACGCGACAAAAATCGTATTGGGAGTTACCGGCCGCCAAAAAGTGTGGGATTCAAGGGCCACGATTTCGAGCGCTTCTTGAAAGCTGGTGCCGCCATTTAACTCAATGGTCAGCTTACGCGACTGCGTCAGGTAGTCGGGATCAAACAGGACATTGATGCCGGCGATCTTGCCAATCGTCTCATAAGCGTACTTGGATTCGGCATTGTTGAACTTCAAGGCCGCCAGCGGAACGTTGGAAAGCTCATTCAAGGTAACCGCGGAACCTGCATCCGACAAGCGCTTGCGCAGAGGGTCTTCGGGAGGCGGAGCCGGCTTGTTCTCACCCGCAGGCTGGCCTTTCATTAGGTTTTGCGTGCGGCGAATCTCCTGAGCGGCTAGTTCGTTGCTGGGGTCAATCTCTACGGCTTTTTGGAAGAGTTCCAGCGCTTCCTGGAGTTTGCCCTGGTCCCTCAGCCTCTCTCCCTTGCGCACTTTTACGGAGGCTGCCAAAAAGCGGGTGCGCTCGTAAGGAACGCGATATTTGAGATTAGTCGGCTCTTTGCTATAAGCCGCTTTGTAGAAGTCGTAAGCGGCCTCATAATCCTGGCGGGCTTCGGCTTTCACGCCTTTATTGAAAAGAGAACGGACAGACTCACCAACCGTTGCGATAGATGAGAACAGAATTACGAATACGAGCGTTCGTGTTAAACCTCTCATACGCCCCTAACTGACCCAGAATGGCCATGACCTAAGTTCAGAAAGCGAGAAAATGCATCGCCGTCGCAGTGCGGCCATAGACTGCCCAAGGCATCGATTATACACTGCATATCTTGATGTCTCATAACGTCTTTCCCCGGCGCGCCGCTTAGCGCATCCGTTTTGCGTATCGTTTTGTGTTGCATGGGTAGAACGGGCTGAAGATGAAGTTTTGCACTGTGCTAGCATAAAAATTTTGCGGGGGCAGGAAGCTCCTTACAGGAAGTAGTCATGGCCCGCCAAAGCACCCATCAAACTGAGCCGAATAAACCAAAGAACGTGAAACGCGACCCGATTGCCACCGGGGAGCGCGATGCAACGGTTAACCGGGCAGCCGGCCACAACTACTTTCTGGAAGACAGGATGGAAACCGGAATGATGCTGACCGGCTCCGAAGTCAAGTCAGTCCGCGCAGGACTGGCCAACCTGAAGGACTCCTACGCGTTAATCAAGGATGGCGAGCTCTGGTTGCTGAACGCTCATATTGGGGCTTATGAACATGGCAGCTATGCGAATCACGCCCCGCTCCGCACGCGCAAGTTGCTGGTCCACAAAGAGCAGCTCCGCAAGCTGGTCGGAAAAAGCCAGCAGAAGGGCTATACACTCGTCCCCACGCGCATGTACTTTAAGAATGGCAAGATAAAATGTGAGATAGCCCTAGCCAAAGGAAAGCAGAGCTGGGACAAACGGGAAACAGAGCGCCGCCGAACTGCGGACCGAGAGGCGCGTGAGGCTATGGCACGATCCCGAAAGAGCTAAGCAGTAGATTTACCGCAAAGGACGCCGAGGTCGCAAAAGAAGAAGAATTCGCCGCTGATTTCGCAGATTGGCGCGAGATGGAAAACTTAAGATAGCGAATTTATTGGCCACAAGCTTAAACATCAGGAGCGCACGAAGGACATGGATACCCGATTGATTGTGAGCAGCCTTGCCGAAGCTGAGACGGATTGTCTTGTGGCCGTTGTTTTGGACCACGGAGAAAAAGCGAAGAATGAGCCAAGACTGGCGACGAAAGACTCTGCGCTAGAAAAAGCTGTGGCGGAGCTGGCGGCTTCCGGCGAGATAACCGGGAAGTTCTTTGAGACGGTCATGCTGCACCATCCCCAAGGACTCAAAGCCAAAAGGCTGCTGTTGGTTGGAGGCGGCAAGGCAAAGAACTTTACCCACACAGAATTGCGTAAAGCTGCGGGCACGGCCTTGCGGTTCTTGAAACCCAAGATGATCAAGAGTTGCGCCTTTGCTATTCCTGAGTTAAGAACGGGCATGGAAGACGCGATTCGTTCGATGGTTGAAGGCGCTTATGTCGCAGATTTTGATCCCGACACGTATCGCAGCGACCGCAGAGATCTGCGCATGAAGGACATTGCCGTTGTCGCTCCCCCCGGCTCAGACCAGGCGAAGTATCAAAGCATGGTCGACCAAGCGCGAGTTGTTGGGGAGTCACAAAATTTTACTCGTGAGTTGGTCAACGAGCCGAGCAATCGTCTTACGCCTACGATACTGGGTGAGCGCGCCCAAGAGATGTGCGCGAAGGTGGGGTTGAAATGCGAGATCATGGGCCCCGATAAAATCAAGGAATTAAAGATGGGCGCATTCTGGAGCGTGGCCCAGGGATCGGACGAGGAGCCGAGGTTGATTTTGATGCGCTATGAGCCTGAAGGCGCTCCCGAAAAGCCCGTACTTGGCCTGATCGGCAAGGGCGTTACCTTTGACACCGGCGGCATCTCCATTAAACCGGCCGATGGCATGGAAAAGATGAAGTATGACATGGCAGGAGGCGCAGCCATGATCGGGGCCATGCGAGCCATTGCCCTGCTAAAGCCCAAGGTGAAGGTCATCTCGATTGTGTGCGCCACCGAAAATATGCCCAGCGGCAAAGCACAGAAGCCAGGCGATGTTCAGATTGCCATGTCGGGCAAAGCCATCGAGATCATCAACACGGATGCCGAGGGGCGCCTGGTGCTGGCGGATGGTTTGCATTATGCCCGCACCCTGGGCTGCACTCATCTGATCGATGCGGCGACGCTGACTGGCGCTTGCGTGGTCGCATTAGGCATGGTCAACGCCGGTGTTTTCGCTAACGATGAAAATGCCTTCCAGCATTTTTCCCAGGCCTTGCAGCGCTCCGGTGAGAAATTCTGGCGCTTGCCGCTCGATCCTGAATATCAGGAGATGATCCGTTCCAACATCGCAGACATCATCAACAGCGGCGGACGCTGGGGAGGAGCCATCACGGCCGCCATGTTCCTGAAAGAATTCGTGGACGAAACCCCCTGGATTCATCTGGACATCGCAGGCGTGGCCTGGATGGACGAAAACAAGAGCTGGATGGCCAAGGGTCCCTCGGGAATCGGCGTCCGCAGCCTGGTGGAATTTGTAAAGAGCTTTGAGCGGAATGGGAATTGACCGAAAGAACTCACTGGTCCTTGGAGTTCGAATCCGCTAATCCCCTTTCTTTCATCGCGAAACCCAGAAGTAAGCGTATTTTGGTACGCCATATTACCAACCTTAGCCCCAACACCGACAACGTAAGAAGTCGGAAGTCGTCCCGTAATCTCCGCCACTCGTTGTGCTTTCGATAACAGAACCGTTTGGTGTCCATCAACGCGGGATCGCTAGCACTTTCAAGACCTGTTATAATGTAGCTACGTTGCTACATCGAAAGGTACTCTATGGCGATTACGAAATTGTCGAGCCGAGAATTCAACCAGGACACAAGCAGGGCGAAGAGAGCTGCGAAGCGGGGACCCGTGTTCATCACCGATCGGGGACGCCCATCCCACGTGCTGCTGACAGCCGAGGAGTATCAAAGGATCACCGAGGGGCAGAAGAGCCTCACGGACCTGCTGGCAATGCCGGAAGCTGCGGAAATTGATTTTGAGCCCCCTCGCCTGATGGGTAAACTTCACGAGTCACCGGATCTGTCCTGATGTATCTCCTCGATACCAATATAGTTTCCGAGTTAAGAAGAGCGAGGAAAGCGCATCCAAACGTCAGAACGTGGGCCCAGACCCTTCCTGCTGCGAACCTTTATTTGTCTGTAATCTCAATTCTGGAATTGGAGATAGGAGTCCTGCTCATGGAACGGCGCGATCGGAGGCAGGGTGGGATTCTCCGCGCTTGGATGGATGGGCACGTCTTACCGACATTCGCCGGCCGCATACTCGCAATTGACACTGCTGTTGCCCAGCGCTGCGCAGCCCTCCATGTTCCGGATCCCCGCTCGGATCGCGATGCTCTTATTGCGGCCACAGCGCTCGTCCATGGCATGACGGTCGTAACTCGGAATATGAGCCACTTTCAGCCTATGGGGGTAGCCGTTGTCAACCCATGGCAGTCTTGATCGCAAAACACAAGTCTCTCTCTTTCTTTCTCCTTTGGCATGAAGCCGAATTACTAACTTAAGGAACCAGGCATTACGCTCTCCGCGTTAAGAAGTGTAAGAGTATCGAGTGGCAGGACAGGATTGCTCCTGTCCCGCCCTCTAAGAACTGTGCGTGAGAGTTTCCAACTCACACAGCTCAAGCCTTGCGAACGCCTCGTGGAGAGACGCGGTAACGGTGGTTCTTGGTCGCCGCGGTCGCCGCGTGCTTCTGTCGTTAATCAACTCCGTTCATGCTACGATGAAGGCACTTACCGGAAGCGCGGGACTTCTCAACCCGAAGATGAATGCGAAAACTCCACCCCCGGTGGAAACAGATACGTTTGAAGAGCGGAGAAATCAAAAAAGTCAGAGTTGAGGCGGCGGACTGCACAGCGTGCAAGAAGAAATGCATGGCTTGCAAGATGCCGTTCAGCGTCAGCACAGCCGATGATGAGCAACGCTACTGCTCGCAACGCTGCGAACGATCAAAAACCTGAACATCAACCCCCACTCTCCGCACTCATTGCGAGGGGTGGGATCCAAGAGTCCGGAACGCTGCCGCTCGCGCCGGCGGCATGCGGCCGAACGTCTAGCGAGCTACGATGTCAAGGCTTGTCGCACCTCCACACTGTTTGTACAAATTTTGCTGAACGGCGGGAAGTTTATTTTGTTTTACGCAGTGTGAAGATCTTTGCCGTGGTCAGTGTTTGTAAGAACGGTGCGTGTTTCCAAGGTTGCCTTGGTATGTGCATCTGATGTATGATGCGTGATGATAGAAAGAGCACATGCGCACCACACTTGTAATCGATGACGACGTGTTAAGTGCCGCCAAAGAGATGGCGGCCAGCGAAAAAAAATCGGTAGGCGAAGTGATCTCCTCTTTGGCTAGACGGGCGCTATCTCCTGCGGAATCCAAGGTCAAGACTCGAAATGGGGTGCCGCTCCTCAAAGTACGTAAAGGGGCGCCTCGAGTGACCTCGGAATTGGTACACCAGCTCCACGAAGAGCTGCCGTGACCCGATTTCTGCTTGATATCAATGTCCTGATTGCGCTGATCGATCCAACTCACGTTCAGCACGATAGGGCGCACGAGTGGTTTGCATCCAAAGGACAGAAGGCGTGGGCCACCTGTCCGCTTACCGAAAACGGCGTGCTGCGTATTGTCGGCCATCCCCGATACCCAAACTCTCCTGGTTCTCCGGCGGCGGTTGCCGAGTTGCTGGTTTCATTGCGAGAATTGCCCGGCCATGCATTTTGGCCGGACGATGTGTCTTTGCTTGAGCGGCAACATGTGGACAAAGCGCGTCTTCTGGATTCCGCACACGTCACGGATAGCTATCTCCTGGCGCTGGCTCGATCGCACAATGGCCAGTTGGCCAGTTTTGATAAACGTCTGGTTACTGACGCTGTGATGGATGGACCTCGGACACTCCATCTGATTCATTGAATCAGCTCTGGATCAGACCAGGTTGACGAATTATGGGTAAAACGAAAAAGAAAACTCTCAGCGCGCGCGAGATCAGACAGCATTGCGAACGAATAGAGTTACGTGCCCTTGGCTGGGGCTGGCGCGCAAGCGGGATTGGCAATCTCCACGCGGCGATTCTTGGCCCGGCCCTCATCGGTATTGTTGTCCGCAACCGGTTTTGTCTTGCCGTATCCACGCGCGCTCAGCCGAGCGGCCGCCGCCCCGTGCTTGGTAAGCCAATCCGCCACGGCATGCGCCCGCGCTTCTGACAGAGTCTGGTTGTAGGCATCGCCGCCAACATTGTCCGTGTGGCCCTGGACCTCGATCTTCAGAGTCTGGTCTTTCGAAAGAAGGTCCTCCACCTGCTGCAACACCGCGTCCGAAGCCGGTTGCAGGGTGGATTTGTTGAAATCAAACAGTACGCCGTAAAGCGCGACGTGGCAGGTCTTCTTGAGATTCCCGGCTAAGTCGGTCGCACCCGCGTCCGCCACGGCAATGTCGTAGCCATCGCCGTTGATATGGAGAAACGCCCAAACATTCCGTCCATTTTTCGCGAAATGGGCATGCATCGCGGCATCTCCACTGCTAGACTCGTCGACGATCTCCCAGCCGGCCTTGATCAGCGCGTCCCGATACTCGGTGAGGAACAGCGCGTACGACAATCCTGTGAGAGCATAACCGCGATGGAGCGAGCCTTGGGCCACCATTTCCGACTGGCTTCCTCCCTTGGGTGTCACCCAAAACGGACCCGGATCCCGGCCGCCGCCGCGGAATTTCGACCCGGCCAGGGGCGCAAGGTAGGGGAAGTCGCCCTTATCGGGTGAGGCCATCTTTTCCGGCGTCGCAGCCGGAGGCGTCAGCGTCAGGGTGAAAGGAGGGGGCGCCACCTCAACCATCTTCAGTTGCAGGCGGTTATTGTAAAAGTCAATCAGCGCCCAAGCGTCTACGCCATTTCGCGAGTACCGCGCGCTGCCCGGAGACCGGCCTGGCTCCGGCTCTTTTACCACCGTCCAACCGTTTGCCAGGAAAACGGGCTTGAGAGAGTTCCAGGTTTCGACGGCATTCTTGGCCTTCTCCACGTCGCCCCAGACTCGCCAATACCGGCCCCGTTTCACGGGATGTTGTTCGCCATTCATGGGCGGAAGCTGCAATTCGTCCCAGACGTAGTGCTCCGCCACCCAGTCGTCTCTCACTTTCAGCACGCTGGGCAAAAACGCCAATTCCGCAGGCGGTTGGTTTAACTCGGCAAAGGCAGCCGTGGCGAGCGATAGTAGGGCCGCGACGAGGAGAGGCAGACGAGAATTAAGGCGCATCTGTGTATTATGCCCCATCTACCAGTGTAAGCCATGCAAAGTTGCCGAACCGGAAACCGGCAAAAGTAGACCCAAGGATGCCTCTAACGCGAATCCGATTTGCAGGCATTCTTACTGAACATGTCCGGAAATGTTTTAACCAATGCCTTGTATTTGCATACGAACCAGGATATATTACTGGATATAAAGGAAAGGTCATTGAAGATGAGCACTGCAGCCCAAAAACGAGCCATAAAGAACTATCGGCGCCGTCTGCAGAAGCGGGACGTGACCCGTTTCGAGGTCCTCGGCCTCAACGCTGATCGCGACCTGATTCGCTCACTCGCCAAGAAGCTTGCACAAGATGACCCCGAGTCGAGACGCATTCGCTCAGAAGTCACGCACGCTGTCTCCGGTGTGACTCAAAAGGGCGGAATCCTTGCGGCGCTTCGTCGTTCACCTCTCATTGGCTCAGACCTGAAGATTGAGCGCCCCTTTGATGCGGGCAGGAAGGTTGATCTGTGACACGGTATCTGCTGGACACCAACATCATCAGCAATGTCACAAAGCCTCTCCCCTTCGAGCCCCTCCTTGAATGGATGGCGGAACAGACAGACGAGTCGCTGTTTATTTCGTCGCTCAGCCTGGCAGAAATCTGGCGCGGGATATTGGAAAAACCGGCAGGAAAGAAGCGCCGGGAACTGGAAGAATGGTTCAGCGGAACTGAAGGTCCCCAGGGCCTTTTTCGAGGACGGGTTTTGCCATTCGATGAAAACGCCGCACTTATTTGGGGCCATCTTATGGCGGCTGGCAACACTGCCGGTCGCCCACGGAGTGCCCTCGACATGGTCATCGCCGCAATTGCTCAGTCAAACGATTGCGTCCTGGTCACGGATAACGAACGGCACTTTCCAGATATCGACCTCCTCAATCCCCTTCGTGACGCCAAGACACTTCGCCCTCCAAAAAGCACCCAACGCTGACGTGGGTGGTTGTGAAAACTGAACCACCACTTTCAATAACTGCGCTGCTGCGTGGGCGAGGCGCCGTATTTTTGGGTGGCATATCCAACGATCAGGCCTACCATACCGCCGGGGAGCATGATTGCGAAATAGTGGCCGTGTTGCATCTGGGCTATGGCAAAGGCCAGGAGCAGTCCTATGCCCAAGCCAAATATGATGCCTAGCGCCAGCGACTGCACTTTGCGGGCGAAGATGCCGATCAGGACACCGGCTATGATTCCTTTGAATGTGGAGCCGATCACGATTCCCATGAGTTGGCTTCTGACTTCGGGGGTGAACCAGGCTGTAAGGCCGTCGAAGATACCTAAGATCGCTCCCAGAATTACACCCAGCAAAATTTTATTCATCATTTGATTGTTCGCCTCCGCGAAAGAATTTGTCTCTCATCTGTCTTATTACCCATTTCCACGAAATCCTTTAAATTATTGGCGAGAAAATAAAATAAATAGGGCGCGCATTATCAGGTAAGCCAGGACCAGGACCACGGCGGTGCGGTGACGCGCATAGAGACGCAAGGCTCGTTCGATTACGCCTTCCTGATAAGCGACGATCGGATCGCCTTGGAGATACCTGCCGACATCGGCGCTCAGCTCTTGCACGGACGAGTATCTCTGCACTGGATCCGCAGTCATAGCTTTTTCACTGATGGCATTGAGCGGCCTGAGGTTAAAAGCCCGACTGGCTTCTTTTTTCGGAAGCTTGACGGTCATCATGAATCTCAAGATCGCACCCAGCGCATAGACGTCAGTCCGTTCATCGATCAGTCCTGAATCTCCACGCGCCTGCTCCGGTGACATATAGCCCGGTGTTCCGAGAATCCTTCCGTGGGCTGTGGGCGGGACTTCATCCGAAGGAGTTGGCGATGGCCAGGGGCGATGCTCGGCGACGATTGAGAGTGATGTATCGGGCTTGTGCAACGCGTCTTCGGTGATCTTGGTGATCTTGGCCAGCCCCCAGTCCATGATCAGCACCTCGCCGAATGCTCCCACCATGATATTGCCGGGCTTGAGGTCGCGGTGAACGATGCCCCTTGAATGGGCAAAGGCCAGAGGTTCGGCAATGCGTTGCAGCAAACGGAGGCGTTCGGGAAGAGTGGGCGGAAGGCTTTGATCGAGGGATTGTCCTTGGACATATTTCATGCAGTAGAAGGGTTTGCCATCGGGAAGGGTACCGGCATCGTGTATGGGCACGATACCCGGGTGTTCCAGATGCGCCAGAACCATAGCTTCTCGCGAGAGGCGAGCTGCGAGCTCTCCACTTGCAGTGTCAAGTTCAAGAATCTTGAGCGCTACTGCGCGCCCCAAGACGGCATCTTCGGCGAGCCAGACTGTACCCATTCCCCCGCGCGCAAGAAACCTGACAGCCCGATAGCGCGTGCCGGCAAGATCGGGCAATTGCACGCTGGCCTGAAGCTGGGAGAGGACGTGGTCGGAGAGCCATCTCATGGCGTTTCATTCATTTCAGCCATCATTTTGGCTGGACTCCCAGCAATGACTGGGCTTCACGGCGGAACTCCTCTTCGCTGCCGGTCATCTCGCGAAGCTTTTGCAGAACGCACCGGCGGAATTCCCGTCGCGCAAAAGCCAAGTAGTTGGTAACGTCAGTCACGGAAAGATTGAACTTCGCAGCCAGGCTCGCATAAGAGGGTTTGGGTTGGTGGTCATAGAGATAGAGATCGTATCCTGCAAACAGTTCGAAATGCACGAGCTTTCCGGCCGATTCACAATGCAAACGGAGTTGCTCTACTGCCAGGGCAAAGAGAGTTCGCACCCACTCCTTTTCGAAATAGTCTTCAGGCGAAGCTGGGGAGGAGCTCGGCTGCTGGACCATCTGGGAAAGCTCGCGCTCAGCCTCGTCAAAATCGATCGCCTGCCGGGCTGGAACTCCGCCGCGCTTGAGTCGGTGGGCGTCCCGCGATTGGTTGAGAAACAATCGGTCGATGCAGGTCCTGAGAAAAGTACGCAACCGTCCTTTTGAGGGATCGTACGATTCGAGAAAGTCTTTCTCGATCAGGTGGAGGAAAAAATCCTGGGTAAAGTCGCGTGCATCTTCTGCATCCAGGCTCCAGCGCAGGCGCACATATTTATACACGGGCTTCCAATAGAAGGTGGTAATGGCGTCGATTGCCTGGGAGCGCTCCGTGGGATCGCCGCTCCTGGCTGCGGAGATCACAGAGTAGCGGGTCGCCGGAAATACATCGCCTTGTGCTTCCAATGCCAATTCAGCCTTTGGTGCTTCGTTTGGTTATTGCGTCAAGAACTTTTGCATCTCGGGCATGATACGGTCCTGGCATTCTGTTGGGGCAAGATGGCCGCATCCATCCACTACATATAAAACCGATTGTGGCATGTCCTTATGCATTTGTTCCGCGATCGATAGAGGGGTCAACACATCCTGTTTACCCCAGACAATCAACACCGGCGCCTTCACGTTTTGAAGCTTGCCATCCAAAATGTCTTTTCCAGTTTGCATAGACTGAAGGGACCGGCCAACTACCCAATCTTCGTCCTTCATGGCGCGCAAAATGTCACGGGCGAAAAATGCTGGAATCGGTTGCGGATGCGGAGTAAGCACTGCCATCATCCGCGAAAGCTCTTCAGGGGTTTTCGGGCGCAAGAATGGTGCGTTCACCGCGTCATATTTTAGACCGGCGCTGTCGAGGAGCATGACCCGGCGTACGCGTTGCGGATAGTCCACTGCAAATTTTCCGGCGATCCAGCCACCCATGGACCAGCCTGCAATGTCAGGCTGTTGCAGGCCCTGGCTATCGAGAAATTGAAGCAGCAGATCGCTCTGCATAGCGATGGAGTAGTCCACATCGGGTTTGTCGGAGCGCCCATAGCCCAGGAGATCGAGCGCATAAACGTGAAAGCCGCGAGCGGTAAACTGGGGGATCATGGTGAGCCAGTTCTCAGAGCGTCCGCCCAAGCCATGCACCAGGACCAACGGACGGCCTTCTCCGGCAACCAAGTAGTGAATCCGATATGGCCCCAGTTGCACATTTTGCCGGTGAATGCCATGCATCCACATACTTGCTTGCTGCATGCTGTCGGTAACCAACAGCGGGCGCATATAAAACAGACCAGCCAACACAATCGCTAGAAATGCAAGCACACCCAGTACCTTAAGGTACCGCAGGTACCGCCGCGATTTCTTTTTCGGAGTTACTACTGTCTGTATGGTGGCCACGGAAGTTCCTCCAGCTTGGGTTGGCGTTCACATTGTACCTTTTGTTGCTTTCTGAATTCTCAGCCATTTCGTGCGCATTGTTACTTGCTCTCATGATGGACAGATCGTTGCCAGAACACGTTTTTTGCTATCCTCAGTGGCGTGAGTCCTAAAACAAGCAAGTCCACTGAGGAACTGGCCTGGCTCGATCTAGCGGAAGCCAGCCGGCTGGTGCAGACGCGAGAGATTTCACCGGTTGAACTTACACGTGTTTGCCTGAGCCGAATCGAAAAGCTCAATCCAATCTTGAAGGCATTTATTACCGTAACGGCTGAGTCGGCCTTGCAGGAGGCGCGGCAAGCGGAATCGGAAATCTCCAAAGGCAACTGGAAGGGCCCGCTTCACGGTATTCCGCTGGCGGTGAAAGACCTGCTTGAAACTGCGGGCGTCACGACGACGGCAGCCAGCGCAGTCTTGCAGGATTATGTTCCAGAACAAGATGCATACGTGGTGCAGCGGCTCAGGTCCGCCGGTGCTGTTATGTTGGGTAAGCTGAATCTGCATGAATTCGCCTACGGCGGCAGCGCCATTATCAGCCACTTTGGAATCGCGCGAAATCCCTGGGACACGCACCGAATCACTGGAGGATCATCCTCAGGCTCAGCCGCGGCCGTGGCTGCCCGACTCTGCTATGGCGCTATTGGAACAGATACTGCCGGATCAATCCGCCTGCCAGCCTCATTCTGCGGAATTACCGGACTCAAGCCTACCTACGGACTGGTGAGCGCGCGCGGAGTAATTCCGCTTTCATGGTCTTATGACCACGTTGGCCCCATGACCCGCACGGCTGCGGATGCGGCGCTGCTGCTGCAAGCAATCGCCAGCTACGATCCCCAGGATTTCTACTGCCAGAAATTTGCGCCTGTGCATTACCCCAAAGCCATTGAAGAACAGGCGGAAAAGGCGGCAGCATTGCGACTCGGGGTTCCCAGCGATTTCTGGAAGGAAGTTGATCGGGAAGTGGAAGCTGCGGCGAGCCTCGCCGTCAAGATACTGAGCAAGCTGACTTCGGGCACTATAGAGATCCTACTTTCCACGGAGACCGATCGCACTGTGGTGCGGTGCGAGCCTTTTATCTTCCATCAGAAGTATCTGCCGCAGCACGAGGACAAATATCATCCGGAAACATTGCGCCGGATTCGAACTGGAGCGGATGTTACTGCCGCGCAGTATGTCGAAACCTATCGCGAGCTTTTGCGCATGCGTCGTAATGTACTGAAGATATTTGAGAAGATCGATCTGATTGTGACGCCAACCTCTCCGCTCTTGCCGCCAACTGTTGCCGAGCTTGAGGCTGAACCTCAGGACTTGAGAAAAAAAGAGATGGTGATGCTACGAAACACGCGTCCGTTGAATGGTTTGGGTCTGCCGACTATCTCGGTAGCCTGCGGCTTCTCAAAGTCAGGGTTGCCAATCGGCCTACAGATCGCAGGCGCGCCTGGAGCAGAAGACAAGGTCCTGGCTCTTGCTCACGTGTACCAGAGCCGGACTGATTGGCATAAAAAACGACCGGAAAATTTAGCCGTTGATGAGCGCTGATTAAAATTAAATCTTCTCCCTTCAGGGTATAATTAATATGTGCAAAACCAAGGTTACACACCGGCACAAGCGTCTGCGGTAGCCAAGCTTCCGCTCAAGGCGGTGCATAAGCTCATCGACGAGCGGATGATTCACCCACATCGGCTGCGTGTAGGCCGCGAGGTACAGCGTCTACTCTCGAAGGAGCAGTTGATTTACCTGAGACTCGAAGCAGAGGGGCTTCGTCTTCTACCATTGGCTATTCGGCGCGAGGTTGCGAAGGCTATTGAAGCTTCACCAAATGCGGAAACGTTGCTGCTCAGTGGAAGCCGCGCTTTAGCAATTCAAGTAAAGACCGCACGCCAGGAAGTGAAGCTGGAACTGGCACGGCTCAGGAAGGCCCAACAGATGGTGGTATCTGATCCTGAGGTTATGCAGGGCACTCCTGTTTTTCGCGGCACGCGCATTCCGATTGATTTGGTAGCGGAGATGATTGCCCAAGGAGCGAGCATTGAGGAAATTCTCGAGGGATACCCGGCGCTTGATCGAGAAAAAATCGAATTGGCTTTGTTCTTCACGGTCGCTTTTCCTCGTCGCGGCCGCCCTTCCCGCCGGCCGTGGGCAAAACAAAGACCGCTTCGAGTAACGCGGCGACGTCGCGTGCCGGCGTGAAGCTTCTGATCGATGAATGTCTTCATTTATCTTTGGTCGATCTGGCTCATGCCGCAGGTCACATAGCCTGCCACGTCAATCATCTTGGGCTCGGTAGTTCCAAAGACTGGAACCTAATCTCGCTTGTCATAGAGCAGGATTACACCTTAGTTACCAACAATCGTTCGGACTTCTTGGCTCTCTATGAGAAGCAAGTTCTCCATTGTGGCCTGCTCATTATTGTCCCCAATGTCACACCGGCTCGTCAGCGTGAACTCTTCAGAACAGCGCTCGAACACATCGGTTCTCGCATTCTGATCAATGTCGTGATCGAAGTTGCGTTCATTCGCAATCAGATCGAATGTGTTGAATACACTTTTCCCGTCCACTGAGCAAAACAGTATGTTTAGTGGCCAATTCTCTTCCATTCAACTGGCACGAGAAAACGGTGGTAATGTGGGCGTTCTTAAGCCACCTCCCAGCCCACGCCCAATTACCACAACATTTGCAGTCTGTTTGGGTTTACAGTATCTGCATATTGACCAGGGGGAATGTGTGTCCAGGCAATTGATGATTTTGACTTTGTTGCTTTTGTTTTCCCTGCCCACTGCCTTTGCAGCAGACGGTAAAAAGCCGAAACCCTCGGCCAAACCGCAGGTCCTGTCTGACCATGACCGTGCGCTACATGCGCTGGAGCGGCTGACTTTTGGGCCACGCCCTGGCGACATTGAAAAGGTGCTCTCGCTGGGGTTGGACAAGTGGATTGAACAACAACTCATTCCGGGACAAATTTCCAATACAAATTTGGACAACAGGCTTGCGGCCTACCGTACGCTACGCATGCAGCCTAAGGAACTAGTACTGGCTTTCCCCAACGGACAATTGATCCGCGAGGCGGCCGACAAGAAGCGTCCTCTGCCTTCTGATCCGGTGCAATTCGGCCTGTGGGAAGTGCTGGTCACCAAATACAGCGAGCAACAACAGAAAAACGGCGCTGCCCAGCCAGCTTTGGATGAGGCCGCGCAGAAAGCCGCGGAGCAGGCAGCAAAGACGGCAGAACAAACAGCCAAAGAGACGGCCAAGAATGTTGCCAATATGCTGCTTTCACTGCCCAAACCAGAGCGCATGCCAACCTTAATGAAGATGCCCATGAGCGATCGTCGCGCACTGGTGCAGTATGCTCCGGGCGATCTGGCTGGCAGGCTGACCTCTGATTTTTCGCCCGCTGAACGTGAGACCTACTACTCCATGAACAATCCGACTGGCGTAGTGACCTCGGAACTGCAGCAAGCCAAAGTATTGCGGGCCATCTACAGCGAGCACCAACTCGAAGAGGTAATGACCGATTTCTGGTTCAACCACTTCAACGTCTTTCTAAACAAAGACCAGGACCAATATTTTGTTACCACTTATGAGCGGGATGTGATTCGTCCCAACGCTCTAGGGAAATTCCGCGATTTATTGGGAGCGGTCGCCAAGAGTCCTGCCATGCTCTTCTACCTGGACAATTGGCTCAGTATCGGACCTAGCTCCCAGGCATCGGGAGTGAAGCCAGGCCAACCTCCCAAGCCGGGATCGAGGGGACTCAATGAAAACTATGGCCGAGAGTTGATGGAGTTACACACCTTGGGCGTTGATGGCGGCTATACCCAAGGTGACGTAACCGAAGTTGCGCGGGTCTTCACTGGCTGGACCATCCAGCCGTTGGACCAAGGCTGGGGATTCATGTTCGATCCCAAGAGACATGATCCCGGCCCCAAGCTGGTGCTGGGAAAACATGTTGCAGAAAACGGCGTCAATGAAGGATTGCAGGTGCTGGACATGCTCTCTAAGAATCCAGCCACGGCAAAGTTCATCTCAATGAAACTAGCGCGGCGATTCGTGGCCGATGATCCTCCTCCGGCGCTGGTAAAACAAATGGCCCAGACTTTTCTGGATAGCGACGGCGATATTAAAGAGGTGCTCCGCGCCATGTTCCGCTCTAAGGAGTTCTGGTCGACAACCGTGTATCGCAAGAAGGTGAAAACCCCGCTGGAGTTTGTGGCTTCGGCAATCCGCGCTACCGGGACCCAGGTGCAAAACCCCATGCCGGTTGTGCAGGCCTTGAATAAAATGGGCATGCCGCTTTATCAAATGCAGCCTCCTACTGGCTATTCCACCAAGGCGGAAACGTGGATGAATTCCGATGCATTGCTGGAAAGGCTGAATTTCTCCGTCTCGCTGACTGGAGGAAACATGGGCGGAGTCAACTTTGATCCATTGCGTGTACTGGCTTTGGGCCTGCTGGCGCGAGCACCGAAAGAAGACGTTGTTCCAGTCAGCACCAGCGGGGGAACCAACGCGGCTGTAACTCTGGTGGAGGATGCGTTAATCGGAGGAACACTCTCTAAAAACAGCGATAACGCAATTCGCAAAGCTCTGGAGGACCCCCAGGTTGGCGGCCATCTACTCGATGATCCAGCCAAGCCATTGGCAACCATTATTGGTCTGGCTCTAGGGTCGCCGGAGTTTCAGTTGCGATAAGAGCTGCTGGCTTACTGGCTGCTAGCTTCTAGCCGGAAAAACCAGTTTGAGTTTCGCTGCCGCCAGGCATTCTAGCCAGCAACGGGCTCCCAGCATGTACCAAACCGCTGATTCTGTAGTCGGAATTATTTGGCTAGAAGCAGGCCAGTAGCTCGCAGCTTCTCATTTCTTCTCCATGATTAACACGGCAAATGATCCGCCTTTCATGCGGCGGCGGGGCGGTTGGCCGGCACTACCAGGAGATTGTTCGATTTCGGCTGTGACCAGATAGACCTCGTGGTTATTGGGGTTCACTGCCATGGTGCGGGCATTCTTCTGGGTCTCCGCGTTTTGCACCACTGAAAACTTATCAGCGGACTCTTCCTGGATCACGGTCAACGTGCCGTCCCTGCCATTGGAACTGAATACCAGCTTCGTCCCCGGATCAAAGGCAGTCGCATCTACGCCTTCGCCAATAGGAAGTGTAGTAACAACTTTTCCGGTGTCAGCATTCACCACCGCCAACAGCTTGTTATGGCAGCCGGAGAAGAGCCGGCGGGTCTTGGTGTCTATGGAAAGTCCGGAGGGTGACTCACATGGCGCCAGGGGCCAGGACGTGACGACTTTGGCATTGCGGGCATCAATCTTGGTCAGTTCGCTCTTGTCTTCGATATTCACGTAAACCATCCCTTTGCCATCGGCTGCGGCAAATTCCGGCTTGCCGTCCAGGGGAATGGTGGCCACAACGGTGCCTTTGGTGGCGTCAATAACCGTTGCATCTTTACTGCGGCCGTTGAAAGTAAAGACGCGCTTGGATGCAGGATCGTAGAGAATTGCGTCTGGGTTCTGTCCGTCGATCTTAATCTTGTTGGTTTCTTTGAGGGTCTTCAGATCAAAAACTGTGACGGAATTCTCGCGGCCATTGCTGGTGAAGCCCTTACCCAGATCGTTAGCCAGGGCAATACCATGCACGCCGTCGGTGCCCATGATCTCCGTCATGGTACCCATGTCTTTCATGTCCTTCGTGTCTTCGAGGGCAATCTTGTCTGGGTCCATCACCATGACGCGGTTGTCCCTGGAAATAAAGAGCCGCTTGCTGGCAGAATCGTAAGTGAGATAGTCCCAGAAACCCTCCCCGCCTATTTTGTATGCGTGCTTGAGTTCATACTTTACAGGCCCCGCTGCGCTTCCGGTCAACACCAGAGCACACACCAAAACCATCCCCAGAAAAAACTGTTTGCGCATCGCAGTCTCCTATTTGTCTTCTGAGCATTGTAATTGTGCTGGGAGGTTCTGTCTTTTTACAAGACAGGGTGGGCCGCGGCCTGATCTGTTGATGATGCAGAATCAGGCCACCAGCGCTACCGACTAGCGTGCGACAACCGGCCTGACCTCAATTGAGCCGGGATCAGCAGACGGGATTCGGGCCGCGATGCCAATGGCTTCATCCAGGTCTTTGGCTTCGACGAGGAAATAGCCGCCCAGGTGCTCTCTGGTTTCGGCAAACGGCCCGTCCGTGATGCCTTTCCTGCCATTTCTAACCCGGACCGTGGTGGCCGTCGCAACAGGTTGCAATTGATGGCCGCCAAGAAAGTTCCCGCTCTGCTTGAGGTTTTGTATCAGTTCACGGTATTGTGCGTGAATCTTCTCTCTTTCAGCCTCACTCAGCTTTTCCCAGTCCGATTCAACGCCGTAAATCAAAAGAAGGTATTGCATGGGATGATCTCCTCGTATTCGATATGGATTGGACTACACCCTCAGGTCGAACAGAGGGAGTCAAAATCGACATTTCCTGGGATATTTTTTGATAACCGACGCCAATATCTGCCCTTAGCGCAGGCTTTTTGTCTAAAGCCTCAATCAGGTTATGGCGCGCAAGCTTGCGAAGGCCCGGGGAGCAGGCTTTCATCGGGGAAGCTGAACGCTCCATCAATGGCGTTGGAGGTTGATGGACGTTCGAACCACTGCAACAGGGCCTCGGTCTGAGGATGAAAGGTGACGCCATCTATAGTCACCGAGGAAGCGGAGTTAGCGAAGACCTCAAGCGGATCGCCGGTTTCCAGGGTGTCCTGGCATCCGCCGGCGCCGTTGGGGAACTGCCAGGGTGGAACAGAATTATTCCCGAAAGGATCATTCAGCCACTCGACGATCTCATGGCTCAAGGGCGTGACATCAGCCACGTTGCCGCCAAAGATGCTCGTCCCAACCCAGCTCGCCCAGGCAAAGGTCTGCACAAGCTGCATGCTGCCGCGTGCGCCCGCATCAAACGCGGTATGGAATCCCAGGATACAGCATTTCCTTACATTCGCTCCGGGGGCCAGAAATACGTTGTTGGTTAAAGCGATGGGCAAGGCATCGACTTCCAGGTGCTCCAATTGAATGATGGTGTTGAGCTGGGAGATGAAGAATCCAGTATCGACAACCGCGAAAACCTGGCCGGTGGAACGGCTCCTGAATAGATTGGCTGCGCCTTTGGGAACGTCAAGGGTGACCGCAGGAAGTTGCCGAGGTTCATTAATCAGCGTGTGCCAATCGAGATCCATTGTATGGAAGAATTCGGCACGCTGGATTGCATCGCCGAACTGGGTAAAGCCCGACCTGTAAGCGGCGCGACGAAAGTTGGGCGAATTCCGCACTGGATCAATCAGAGGCGCAACATCCAGAATGATTGGATTGCCCTGCTTGTCCACAAACCCCTCGAAAAACATGGAGATAGGAATAAGCTGGGTCTCAACCCTGGTGGTTTCACCCCGCTCCGGTGGTTTTCCAACCATGGTGAATGGAAAATTTTTCCCCTGAAAGGTGAATGATTTGTTGAAGGTGGGCACAGAGACGATTCGATTTTGCTGCTGCGCCAGTTTAGCGGCGTCCGACATCGACATCGCAGTTTTTTCAGCTTCAATGCCAAATTGTGGCGCAGCCCCCAGGCTTTGCAGGAAATTATCATCTACGTCAACGGGTTGCTCCGAGGCTTGATCCGGCGGGGCGCCAGGCGCCTGAGCCAAACTTGCAAGCGAAACAAGCAATAAAAATGCCAGTAAGAAAAATGTATAAAGGGAACCCTTGAACATACTGCTGGTCCTTTCACTGCCGAGGGGGAGGCCAATCCAGACTACTTAATGGAAGTATCTATTCTCCTGTGAGTTGCTGGGTTTGTCGAGTTATTCATTTGTAAAGAAAATGTCAAGAAATGTCGACACTTCCGGGGAGACGCCTGAATGCATTGCAGGTTAGGGCTTGTCTATCTCCAGGCTTTCGCGCTTCTTTTGCCTGTTCGCTTCTATTAGTTTCTGGTAAGCCGTCAGCGCCTTTCCGGCTTCCTGCATGCGGCCAGCGCGACGATAAGCTTGGCTCAATTGAAAGTACACAGCGTCGTGATCGGGTGCGAGTTTTTTAGCTGCTTCCAGGCTTTCGATAGCCCCGGTTGTATCTTCTTGTTGCAGGAGGGCGCGCCCCAACTCAAAGTAGGCCATTTCATAGTCCGGTATGGCCTTTATAACCTCGCGGAAAAGCGCAACGGAGTCCGGTGCCTGGCCCTGCAAGAGCAGCGCATAGCCAAGATGGTACATGGTATGTGCGTCACTCGGGCGAATGTCTAACTCGGCGCGAAATTCCCGGGCGGCGGACTCGAAGTCGTTCTGATGCAGGTAGACCAGGCCGGCGTAATAGTGAGCTTCCGGAAGCTTGGGATCGAGCCGCAACGCGCCGCTAAGTTCGTTGAGGGCGCTGGGATAATCTTTCTGCTGTGCAGAGGCTTTGCCTAGCAAGAGGTGGACTGAGGCGTTGTTGGCGTTTTGCTCCAACAGGCGGCGAAAAATGCCGGCGGCAGTTCCGGATTGACGAGTACGTACAAGCGCCGTTCCCCACGCGAAGAGCAGGCCGGGATCGTCGGGTGGGTGTTCGAGCAAGGGGTGAAGAACCTCAACCACCTTCGGATAGTTCTCCAACACGTAGTAGCTAAGGCCCAAAATTTGGCGGAGGAATGAGTCGTCGGGATGCGCTTTGAGTTGGCGCTCAAGGGGTGGAACTGCATCCCCGTAGAGTTCGGCACGGAAGCTGGCTAATCCCCAATTGCGGTCTAAGCCTGCGAGATCGGGCTTCCATGAGGACGCTTGCTTAAAAAACTCGGCAGCATCCGGAAATTTCGAGTCTTTGGCACGCATCACGCCCAGGTCGTTATAGGAGCTTCCAAGGATTTCTCCGACAAAGGAACGGTATTGCCTGGCTGCTGCTGTTTCCTTTGAGGCGGGCTGCTTGACGGCTGGACCGGCGGGCAGGCCCTGCTGGATCATGGCCTGTGCGCCTTGTTTTTGCTCGGGGGAGCCCACATCTAGCAGGTCGGCCACAGGGCCAGAAACGCGACTCCCACGGTCATCTTCCGGATTTTGCTTCTCACTGAAAATGTGCGTTACGTCGTATTTGAACTTCTTTTCTCGTATTTGCTGGGAGCGCGCTAATGCTTTCTTGGCCTCCTCATCGCGGCCGAGCCGCCGCAGACTCTGCCCGAGCAAGTAGTAGGCCCGGCTGACCTCGCGCTGCTTGTCTTCGCCTGGATCACCCACCATGCTGGCGTACTTCTCGAGAACTTCAACTGCTGCCTTGGTGCGATTGGTGGCCACGTAGGTCTCGCCCAGATAAAGATAGACGGAGGTCTCCTGGGGATGCAGTCGCGCCGCGTGGAGAAGAGCAGTTTCTGCCGCAGGAAAGTCGCGCAAGTTCACGTCTGCAATCCCCAGAAGTTCTTGCACCTGATATTCATCAGGATGGAGCTTAAGCTCTTTTTCGAATTCCTGGCGTGCCTGCGGATAACCCTCTTCTTGAAAGTGCTCAAGATAGGCGTAGCCGAGAAAACCGTGAGCGCGGGGATACGTCGGATCAAGCTTGATGGCCTGGCGAAATTCAGGGATAGCCTGCTGTGGAATCCTGGCGACCAGATAGGCCCGGCCAAACAGCATGTGGAGCGCCGCAGATTCCCCCATCTTGGACTCAAGCTCATGGAACCAGGCTGCGGCCTCGGGCAACTTCTTTGCCGTCAAGTAGGCAATTCCCAGAAAATAGCCGGTCTCGAAATCATCTTTTAGATCAACTGAAGCCTTCAATTCCTGGATGGCATTCTCGGAGTCACCCTCATACACGTAGATTCGACCTAGAAGGCCACGTGCCCGCGCATGGTTCGGCTCTCTAGCCACAGCCGACTTCAGAAGCGCCTTAGCCTTAGCAACTTCTCCCTTGCGAAACCAAACTCCAGCCGCATCTGCTTGAGTTTCCCCGTCACCGGGCTTGATTTTCAGCGCGGAGTCCAGATAAGCGGAAGCCTGATCGGTCTGTCCTGAAGAAAGAGATAGTTGTGCTAGCTGGCGTAAACCAAGGGCGATCGTGTCGATGTAGTGGTTTTCCGCCGAGGCAAGATCACCCGCGGCCAAGGAAGCTTTGGCCGCCTGAAACTCTGCTTGGAGGGCTTTGGCGGGATCATCGGCTGATTGGCTGAAGCCAAGAGACGCCACCGTTAGCGCGGCAATGAGGACGGCGGAGACGCGTTTTAAAGTTGTTAGTGTTTCTCGACAGGGCATGCGTTTATTTGCGTCGGAAGTGTGGGTGAAATCAGTTCAGCCTCGACAAGCCGTTTGCGCGGGTTGATGACAGCGCCGTTTAAAAGGAGAAATTCAGACCGCCTTGCTCAACGAGCGCTGCTCGGCGCACCGTGTCCCGCAGATAGCGGAGGCAGCGGTTTTCTGTCTTGGATCCCCTTTCCTTCAACGATCGTATAAATGTAGTCGCCGGCAACATCCTGGAGTGGCTCAACATTACCATTCGGCCACCGAATCTGTACCGATTCTATCTTGCTGGCGGTACCCAGGCCAAAGTGCAGGCGCAAGTCGTTCTGCGATAGGTAGCTGGCTCCGCCGCGCACCTCGCTGAATTGCTGGACGCCGGCGGCACGGATGGTCACCCGCGCGCCAATCGCAGCGCGGTTGCTCTTGGCGCCGATGAGCTTGAAGAGGACACGGTGATAGCCATCGGCATTCGTGTTCTTCAGAAGAGAGGGTTGCTCTCCGACGTTTAAGAGAAGGACATCGACGTTTCCTGTGTTGAAGACGTCGCCAAAGGCGGCGCCGCGTCGGGAATGGACGGGCAGAGCGGCTAGGCCAGATTCCTTGGAAACTTCGTCAAAGGTGCCGTCACGATTGTTTCGATGGAGGAGGAGGGGTTCACGATACCGGGGACCGGTTTCCAAGGTGTCAATCTGCGGATAGACGTGGCCGTTGGCTACCAAAAGATCGAGCCAGGTGTCGTTATCCATATCAAAGAAAGCTGTACCCCAGCCAACATAAGGATAACTGGGCCGGCCCACTCCAGAAGTCCAACTCACATCATCGAACCCCTTGGCGCCCAGGTTGCGATAGAGTGAATTGGGCTGCTCTTCAAAGTGGGTCACAAAAAAGCTCAGTCGTCCGCTGTGATCGTAGTCGCCGAAATCCACTCCCATGTTTCCAAGTTCCAGGCCTTCGCCGCTTAGAGCGACACCGGCCAGCAAGCCAACCTCGGTGAATGTGCCGTCGTGATTGTTGTGATAAAGGTAGTTGGGAACGGAGTCGTTGGCGACCAAGAGATCGGGCCAGCCATCGTCGTCGTAATCGGCCCACATCACGCCCAAGCCGTAATAGCCAATTTCATCGTGGACGCCAGCTTTGACCGAAACCTCCTCAAAGGTGCCGTCCCCACGATTGTGGTAAAGCAAGTCGGATTCGCCTTCGAGACCCCAAGGGCCACACTGGACTAAGAGGCCTTTGAACCGGCAGAATTTCTTGCTGCCGAATTGGGGAAGATTGTTCATATCGAGGTGCGAATAGCGGGCGACGAACAGGTCCACGTTGCCATCGCGATCGTAATCGCCCCAGGCCGCGCCGGTGCTGAACCCTCCACCGCGGACCCCGGCTTTCTCAGTTACATCCTCAAACTTGCAATTGCCCAGATTGTGGTAGAGCACGTTGCCGTTGTAGCCGGTCACAAACAGATCAAGCTTGCCGTCGTTGTCGTAGTCGGCGACGGCAACGCCCATCCCCCAGCCCAGCCTGGTCAGGCCGGCCTCTTTGGTGATGTCTTTGAATGTGCCGTTCGGCTCCTGGTGATAGAGCGTAACCATTGGGTCGCCACCCTGGCGCAATCTCTCTACGGTCGAGCCATTCACCAGGACGACATCCAAGCGGTCATCGTTGTCGCAGTCAAACAGGCCGACGCCGCCACTGGTCGAATCAATCACGTAATGCGCTTCGGGAGCGGCTACGTGCGAAACGGTAAGGCCAACTTCCTTGGCGATATCCTTAAAAGTTGGGACAGGTGGAAACGTGCCTCGATCTTTCTTGGCCAACGGAACACGCTTTGGCGGTACTGGCGCCGGAACACTCTTAGGGCCCTGAGCCGCCGCGAGCAGGCTGAAAATCAGAGAACACGTCACGAGGAGCCAAGATTTAGAGGAGTACCCAAACATGTGTGGCATAAACATAGACAACTTTTTTCCCTGAAGCAACCCTTAAGACGAGATGCGGAAAAGTCCTCAGGGCTAAAACCCAATTGATTTTAAATATCATGCGACACGAGTGAACTCGTGCCTGGAGTTTTTACAATCATCCAAATGGAGTTCAACCAATCTGTCGCGGGCTTAATAAATTTTGCAATCTCGGTGGGATGATGATCCGTACCACGTCGTCTGCCACCTGCCTGCTCCTTAATTGTTATAATTCTCAGTTTTGCTTCTGCCGATTTGCGGCATCTATTCATAACTACTTACGAGGAAGATCATGGCCACTGCATCGCCAAACCTGCGCGCGGAAAAAGACTCAATTGGTATTAAGGAGATTCCGGCGGATGTCTATTACGGCATTCAGACCGCTCGCGCCGTGGAAAATTATCCCATCTCGGGCATGAAGGCCCATCCCACGCTGATCAGCGCTTTCGGCATGGTGAAACAGGCGGCTGCGGAAGCCAATAAGGCCCTTGGCTTAGTCGAAGATAAGCGCGCTGATGCCATTATTCGCGCTGCCCAAGAAGTAATTGAAGGTAAATGGACCCACCAATTTGTCGTGGACGTTTTCCAGGCTGGCGCGGGCGTGAGCTTTCACATGAACACCAATGAGGTGATTGCCAATCGCGCCATCGAAGTGCTCGGTGGGAAGCTGGGTGACTACAGCATTGTTCATCCCAATGATCACGTGAATTACGGGCAATCGACCAACGACGTCTTTCCCACCGGAATGCGGCTTGCCACTCTTCTGGAGTTGGAAAAGCTTTATCCGGTTCTTGAGTCGCTAGCGGCGGCTTGCGAAGCGAAAGGAAAAGAGTTCCACAACATCATGAAGTCTGGGCGCACGCATATGCAAGATGCGGTCCCCATGCGGCTGGGCCAGGAGTTTGCTGCTTACGGCGTTAGCATGAAAAAGGCCATCAGCAGCATTCGCCAGGCTTCAGAGTCTCTGCGTGAACTGGGATTGGGCGGATCTGCGGTCGGCACAGGAATCAACACCCATCCCGACTATCGCGAAAAAGCCATTGCCAGTTTGGCACGCATCTCCGGGCAGAGAGTTGTTCCCACTGCCGACATGCGCTGGGCGATGCAGACCAACTCGCCCATGGCCGAGACTTCAAGCGCGTTGCGCAACCTTGCCCTGGAGGTAATTCGCATCTCCAATGACTTGCGTTTGCTGGCATCCGGGCCAAACACGGGTTTTGCCGAAATCAACCTTCCGGCGCTGCAGCCCGGCTCGTCTATCATGCCGGGCAAGATCAATCCGGTCATGCCGGAACTGGCGGCCATGGTCGCGTTTCAAGTGGTTGGCAACGATACCGCCGTGGCCCTGGCGGTGCAAGCTGGACAACTTGAGCTTAATGTCATGATGCCCACCATGGCCTACAGCGTGTTGCAGTCCATCACCATTCTCACCAACATGTTAACGGTCTTCACCGACAAGTGCGTAAAGGGGATCACGGCCAACGAGCGACGTTGCAACTTCTACGCCCAAAGCACGGTCTCGCTGGCAACCGCCCTGAATCCTTACATCGGTTACGCCAAGGCAGCAGAGATCGCTAAGGAGTCGGTGGCAACCGGGCGCTCGATTATTGATATCGCCCGCGAGAAGAAGCTGCTAAGCGAAAAAGAAATTGATGAGATCCTCGATCCGGTGCGCATGACTGAACCGGTACGGCCCTTGGATGCAGCTAAGCATCGAGATGACATCAAAGGAAAAAACTGAGATGAATTGGGTAAATGGGTAATTTGCAATGGGAGAAATTGAGAGCGCTGCCAAGAGCAAGTTTAAAATTACCCACTTACCAAATTATCCATTTACCCAATCCTCATAGGGCCCAGCGAAGTAAGGTTGCGCCTATGGTGAAACCAGCGCCTACGGTAGCGATCAATATCAGGTCGCCTTTTTTAAGCCTTCCTTGCTGGCGGGCTGATTCCAGAGCCAGGGGAATCGTACCGGCTGTGGTGTTTCCGTATTCATCGATGTTGATAACGACGCGATCTTCGCCCAGCCCTAGTTTCTCGGCCGTAGACGTAATGATGCGCCGGTTGGCCTGGTGCGGAACAAACAGGTCTACATCAGCGCCTTTAAAGCCATTGCGCTCCAGGATCTTCTCGGAAACCTCTGCCATCTTGCGCACCGCATACTTGAAGACCGCCTGACCCTCTTGGTGGACGAAATGCATCCGCTTCTCCACGGTTTCGCAGCTTGCCGGATGGAGGCTTCCGCCTCCGGGCATATAAAGGGAGCAGCCGCCTGAGCCATCGACCTCATGGATGAAATCAATCAGATGGTTGCCATCATCTGCAGGTTCCAGCAGCACGGCTCCCGCGCCATCACCAAAAATAATGCAGGTAGTGCGGTCAGTGTAATCAATGATGGAAGTCATTACATCGGAGCCAATTACAAGCACCCGCTTGTGCGCCCCCGATTCCACAAACTTCGCCCCAGTCTGCAGGGCGTAAACGAAACCGGAGCATGCAGCCGAGATATCAAAACCCCAAGCCCCCTTGGCGCCCAGCCGGTCCTGCACCAGGCAGGCCGTGGCGGGAAACATCATGTCGGGCGTGACTGTGGCAAGAAAGATGGCTTCGACGTCCTTGCCCTCGATGCCACGCTCGGCCAGAGCGTTTTTTGCGGCCTCTACCGCCAGGTGCGAGCAGGCCACGCCTTTATCGACAATATGCCGCTGGCGGATGCCTGTCCGCTCGATGATCCATTGGTCGGAAGTCTCCACCATTTTTTCCAGATCAGCATTGGTTATAAGACGTGGGGGAACAAAAGTTCCCAGGGCGGACACTTTCGCCCGAATAAGATTGGCCAAAACATTGCTCCGGATAGAAATTAAGGTAAATGAACCGTCTATTGTACTAGGAAAGAGAATGGCGTCTGAATCAGGGTGTGATCGGAGTTGCCAATGAAGTTCCGCTTCAATTGGTTGAGTTAACCGGTGCCTGTACTATGTCGTGTGGGATCCGATCCATATATGTCCTCGGTTCCAATCAGATAGCGGTCTCCGAAGCTAACGGTCCGCAATCTGTTTTTGGGTGGAAGGTCTCTCTCCAAAAATGCCATCAACTTGGAAAAACCCGTTGAAATCCGACCAAAGAGATCGTCAAAGCAATTTTCATATTTTTGCAATGAGTGGGCATCTTCCTGGTCCGGATATGGGTCCGTTATGTCCTCGTCAGTTCCACCAAAGAATTGCGAGAGCAGAGACGACTTGTGTTTAATTTCTTCATGAACTAATTCACGATCGGCATCTGTCCCTGGATAGCTCTTGTATGAGGCTAATATCTTGGCTAACACCTCGCGGTCTGTTGCCAGAATCAAGTCTGCTTCGAACAAGAACGCAACACCAGCTCTTCGCGGCCGGTGTGCGCTAAGCAAATCTTCCCCCAATTTTCCCTGCACAACCTTAATAGCTGTTTTTGCGGCAGCGGAACCCGATGGACCAAATGCAGCCCGCGATTCAATGCGAGAATTAAGTGTAAAGCCATTTTGGCGAAGGAGATGTATGGTTATCACCTTCGCAATGGCACAGCGATCCTGTCCGCCATAGCTGACGAAAACAACGACCTTTTGCCGGTCGTGATCGTCCTTTCGCACCTTGACCTGTTTTAGCCATTCAGAGACCTCACCAAGTACAGTTGGCCGAATGTTCGATGAGTCGAACCTCTTGTACTCGTGTCCACAGAGGTCCGTGGGAAGCATATTCACATTGTGCTCTTTTAAGAGGAGGCAATGGCGCTTGAGTCCCATCATGTATCCAAGTTCCAAACTGATGTTAGGACTGAAATCTTGTTCGTCGATGGCTTCGAAAATAGCGACACCAAAGTAGCACGCTTCCATGCAGAACTGAATTCTTCGCCAAAGCAGTGTTTCGCTAATGTTTAGCTTGTCGGCTCTGATGAATTCGAGTCCAAATGCACGAACTGCTTCCGCAACTGCGTCTGACACTGCCTCGTGGTGGAGCGTCTTGCGAAATCGTGTCATAAGGAACACGTTTGATTCCGGTACCCGAAACTCGGTTAGCTCCAGTACAGGATTTTCGCTCATCCTTGAGTCTCCACCGCAAACTTCTGATCAGGATAATCTAGTCTCGAGTTCCACAACTCAGATTTCTTAGGGCCCGGTCAGTAGCAGCGGAATGAGTTGCGTCCGAGAAGAGGCGAGTCTTGAAGGTTTCAGCACCGGGGAACCCGCTGCACACGCACTAGCCCGTTGCCGTTGCTTCCTTCCGGACCTGGCGGGGTTGGCGGGATTGCGTCGCGCGGGACCCGGCGCATCTGATTCTAACACCTTTTGCCTGCGCAAGATTCGGGTATGT